>JAGQHN010000172.1:6046-9245 GCA_020431825.1 Trueperaceae bacterium
ACCAATAATGGCAATCCGGTTCGTATGAATCTGGACGCTACCGAGCAGGCAGCTCTGGTCGCTTTTCTCAAAACACTCACAGACACTGCGCTGTTAAGTGACCCAAAGTATAGTAATCCTTTCAGGTAGGAAGTTGTTGGTCTGAGCATATAAATAAACACCCTAAACACTCCATATGAATGAACTTAGCAAGGATTACGTAGCTTCGTTAGCTTAGTAGAATTCTCCACCCTATGCACCCCAATTGCGGTAACATCTGCCTATGGAAAAGCTTTATCACATTGGTTTTGGTCGAGAGGAACTTGGTCAGAACCCGCCCCAAATTGCTTTCTTATCAGGAGACCCGGGCCGGGCAAAACGAATCGCTGATGACTATTTTGGCAGTGCTACCGTACTCTCTGAACACCGCGGCCTGAATAGCTATCTGGGCTTTTTAGGAGATACGCCAGTTCTTTCAGCGACCAGCGGTATGGGCGCACCCAGTTTGTCGATCATTGTCAATGAACTGGTTCAGGTTGGCATTAAGACCATTATCCGTATTGGGACATGTGGCAGTATTCAGCCGCATGTTCCTGCTGGCAGTGTGGTGATTAGCTCGGCAGCACTGGCCCGTCAGGGTGCCGCCAATGACATTGCGCCCATGGATTATCCGGCAGTTGCTGATCCTTTTCTAACGGTTGCCCTGGCACAAACCGCTAGCTCGCTAGCTATTGACCATCATGTGGGTATAACAGCCAGTGTCGATACTTTTTATGAGGGTCAGGGGCGGGTAGGTAGCGCCAACCCGCATTTGCTCCGTTCACAGCAGGGGTTATTACAGGAGTTTCAGCATCTGAACATTCTTAATTTTGAAATGGAATCGGGAACTTTGTTCAAGATGGCTGGGGTTTATGGCTTTAAAGCAGCTTGCCTTTGTGGGGTTATTGCGCAGCGTACCGAAGATGAACGCGTGATTTTGACGCAGAAAGATGATGCGGTCAAAAATGCGATTGAGATTGCTGTAAAAACGGTAGAGAAGCTGGGCGCACTTGCCTGAACACTTTGACAGGGTAATGATCATTGGCAATGGTGGTGGAGGAAAGACAACCCTGGCCTATAAGCTGGCAGAATGCTACCAGTTATCGCTAACCGAGATTGATGCCTTGCAGTTTCAGCCGAGCTGGCAGCGAACGCCAGATGCTGACTTGCGCAGAGCTATTGGGCAGGTTCAACGCTCAGAGCGGTGGCTCATAGATGGCTTTGGCCCCTGGGATCAGATTGAGGAGCGGGCTCAGCTGGCGGACACAATTATTTTTGTTGATCACCCTATTTGGGTTCATTTCTGGTGGGCCTGTGAGCGGCAAATTGCTGCGGCGCTAGGGCAGGAGAGGCTAGGTGGGCCAGCCGATTGTGATTTGCGGGACGTAACCAAACTCATGTTTGAAACCCTGTGGCGGGTGCACGAAGAGATGCGGCCCAAGCTGCTTGGTTTGGTTGAGCGCTACCAATCAAGTAAGCACATTATCTGGATAAAGTCACCTGAGGAGCTTGATAAGTACATGATGAGCCTCGAGCCCCAACCCTAAATTTGGCCTTACCCCCTAATTATCAAACTGGAAACAGGGTAAACTTAGACTCAGTACAAGTTATCAGGCAAGACCTGTGCAAGGGAGTGGCCATGTCAGAACATATTTTAGTCAGTCAGGAAAACCGTATTTTAAAATTGCAGCTTAACCGCCCTGAAAAAAAGAATGCCCTTACCGCTGAGATGTACAGCAAGCTGGCAGAGGAGCTCGAGCAAGCTAACACTGACCCACAAACCAGAGTCATTTTGCTGACCGGCAGTGGCGATAGTTTTAGCAGCGGTAACGATCTAAATGACTTTTTGCAGAACCCACCCCAGGATGGCTCGAGCCCGGTCTTTCGTTTTCTAAAGGCAATTTCAACCTGTGAAAAGCCAATCGTAGCTGCCGTAAATGGCATAGCGATTGGTATAGGCACGACCATGCTTTTACACTGTGATCTGGTTTATGCCAGTGAAACAGCACTCTTTCAACTTCCATTTGTCAATCTGGCACTGGTGCCTGAAGCCGCTGCCAGTTATCTCTTGCCTCAAAAACTTGGCTACCAAAAAGCCGCAGAACTTATTTATTTGAGTAAGAAATTTGGGGCTGCCGAGGCAAAGGAACTGGGATTAGTGAATGATAGTTTTACTGCTGATGCTCTGCAAGATAATGGTCTGAGGGTTGCTACTGAGTTAAGCCAAAAAGCTCCCGAAGCCTTGCGCTTAAGCAAAATGCTCTTAAAACGTGGGGCAGCGCAGGTCGTAGCTGAAACTATGCAAACTGAAGGCGAGTTATTCAGACAAAGACTAGGTTCCCCCGAAGCTCAGGAAGTCATGCAAGCCTTTATGCAAAAACGCCAGCCAGATTTTTCAAAGTTCTCTTAAACCAAGTATATCTATGAATAAGAGGCCAGGCTATATTTCTGTAAAAGACTATCTGGAAGGTGAAAAAGATAGTGCAGTAAAACATGAATATACAAATGGTGAGGTTTGGGCTATGACAGGTACGAGTGATATACACAACACCATTGCTGGCAATGTTTTTGCTGCTTTACTACTGGCAGCAAGGGCGAACAACTGCCGTGCATATATAAGTGATATGAAAATTAGGGTAGGGGATGCTACTTTTTATTATCCGGATGTTGTTTTCACTTGTGAGCAAGATTCAGATAGTTACTTTAAAACGATGCCTTGTATTGTTGTGGAAGTTGTAAGCCGTAGTACAGCACGTATTGACCAAAATGAAAAACGCTATGCCTACCAATAGATGCAAGGTTTAGAGCTTTATCTTTTGATTGATAGTCGCAAACAAGCTATAATAGGTTACTACCGCACCAAGCAAGGTTGGCAAGAGCGTGTTTTTAGTGAGAGTGAAAAGGTGCCTATATCCTGTGCAGATGTAGAGCTAAGTTTTGAGGATATTTACCAGCAAACTGAGTTTGCACCGAGTGCTTAAGGTTGAGACTCGCTGGCAGGTAAAAAGAGTTGGTCAATAATGGCGTCTTTGTTGCTAACGACGGCAAGGTTTAAACAGTCAACCAAGAGATTGTTTGCCCTGTAATAAGAAACGAAAAGCTCGCTTGTCTCATGTGTCCAATCGAACGTTTTTAAGAAAGAAATATCTTCATGATTAAGCATAATTTTACTATAGCCAGA
>JAGQHN010000173.1 GCA_020431825.1 Trueperaceae bacterium
CAGTTGGGAAAGGCATTGCCACCGACACTCTGTCCATCACTTAAAACAACAAAACTTGTTCCCCCTTGCTGAAAGCGGTAAAAACCTGCGCCATTAGGGAGTTCTGCCATATCCTGTGCCTGTGCCTGAAGCCCCAGCGAACTACTGGCAGCAACGGCACTTGCTCCGGCTATCTTTAAAAAATGTCTACGGTTTAGCTGCACTTCTTTCGTCATAGTTTTATCCTTTCCCATTTTTGGTAAACCAAGAATAAAAAGTCTTGTAGAATAAAAAAACATTCAGACTTACACTTGGTCTAACTTAAGATATGCAGCGGGAATGGAAATAGATTCAAGTCTATGCAATGCTTAATTTTGAATACTTGGGTTTTGAGGTCGGCCTGATTATGTGTATTGCTATTCATGAAACCTATACGTACCAAGGGCATTGCCCCATACACAAAATGGAATCATTCTATTTGAGCTTTAAAACTGGTATTTAAGTGCTTCCATCAGCTCATCAACAATGGCCTCGGTATCGCCGCGTTCTGAGGCCGTTGTTACATGATCTCTTATATGACTGCGTAACACTTTATCGTTGACTTTGGCAAGTGCGCCCTGAACGGCCTTAACTTGTTTGAGTACGTCAACACAGTAGACATCTGGGTTTTCCAGCATGCGCAAAACACCTTCAAGATGCCCCTTGGCGCTTTTCAGGCGCAAGGCAGCATCTTTCCGGGTTGCATCATCTAAATGCAGGCAGTTTGTGTCGTGAGTGTGAGCTTCTGCCATTGGCTAGGAAAGTGCGCTGGCGCTGTAGCCTTCCTCTTCTACGGCAGCGATGAGCTTGTCTACATTAACTTGTCCATCAACTCTGGCAATGCCAGAGCCTAGGTCAACGCTTACATCTTGCGAACCGCTGACAGACTCGAGTGCTTCTTTGACACTTTTAACGCAGTGATTACAGGTCATTCCTTTTACTTTTAAAGCAACCATAATAGCCTCCATTGACGAAATCAGATTCGTTTGCTAAGGTAATGGTAGCACCCCAGGGGGGGAGGGGTCAAGTCGATGGTGAAACGCTAAAACGGGTTCAAGCACTGAACTGCGTAAGATGAAGGTTTCCGATTTTGTGCATAGCAAGGTTTGCCATTACACAAAATCTTCTAAACCGCCCATTTCAAGCAAAGAGGCTTTTATGACTATGCAATTGCAAGACAAATCAGAAGCCAAGCATCTGGACATTGCGGTACAAGGTATGGACTGTGCCAATTGCTCCGCCAAAATTGAACGCAATCTTAATAAGCTCGAGGGTGTTGAGGCTGCCGTAAATTTAGCAACCGAGCGGGCCAGCATTTATTTTGACCCGAGCAAAATTGCTACCAAAGATGTGCTGGCAAGTATCAGCAAGAGTGGCTATACTCCGGTGACCGATACGCTTACCCTGGCGATTGAGGGTATGACCTGTGCCAATTGCGTGCGCCGTATTGAAAACAAGCTGGGCAAGCTCGAGGGTGTACTCGAGGCTTCTGTTAATTTGGCAACCGAGCAGGCCAGAGTGACGTATGTGCCCTCGAGTGTCAACTTGAAAACCATCAAAGAAACGGTTGAAAAAGCTGGTTACGGTGCCGAAGAATTAGAGCTTCACTCGAAAAATGTAGAGAACGCCAAAAAAGAACACGAAGACGATTTACGCCGGGCAGCCATTACCGCTTCTCTGTTAGCGGCTCCGCTGTTTGTATTTGAGATGATTCCTATGCTCATCCCTGGGGGCATGATGTGGCGCGATAGCCTGATTCCGCACCCCGTCATGGTGGGTATAGGCTTTGTTTTGGCGACCCTGGTTATGTTCTGGCCGGGCTGGCGTTTTCAAAAACTGGGCTGGCAGGCACTGCTAAATGCTAGCCCCGATATGAACAGTCTGGTAATGCTGGGCTCGAGTGCTGCCTATCTTTACTCAGTCGTTGCTACCTTTTTACCCTGGCTGTTACCCGAGGGTACGCGCAGCGTTTACTATGAGGCTGCCGCCATGATTGTGGCACTGATTTTGCTAGGGCGCTGGCTCGAGGCCAGAAGTAAAGGACGGGCCGGTGATGCTATTAAAAAACTGCTCAGTCTCCAGGCCAAAACTGCCAGAGTAAAGAGGGGAGAGGCTTTCACTGAAGTTGCTATTAATGAGGTTGCTATTGGTGATCTTATACAGGTGCGCCCTGGTGAAAAGATACCACTCGACGGTGTGCTAAATTCAGGTCAATCTTATATTGACGCCTCGATGATTACCGGTGAGCCTGTACCCGTCCTGAAACAAGAGGGGGATAGCGTTGTGGGTGGTACCGTGAATACCACTGGAAGTTTCACCTTTAAAGTTACTAAAATTGGTGCTGAAACCACCCTGGCTCAGATCATTAAAATGGTGGAAGATGCTCAGGGCTCTAAAGCGCCGATTCAGGCGATTGCTGATCGGGTGGTGGCGATTTTTGTGCCTGTGATTCTTGGTATTTCGCTTCTTACTTTTATCCTCTGGCTCATCCTCGGGCCTTCACCTGCCTTAAACTATGCTCTGGTCAATGCGGTTGCTGTCTTACTGATTGCCTGTCCTTGTGCTATGGGTCTGGCAACGCCCATTAGCATTATGGTGGGCAGTGCCAAAGCCGCTGAGATTGGCACCTTATTTCGTACGGGTGAAGCGCTGCAAAGCCTAAAAAACAGTAGCCTTATTGCCTTTGATAAAACCGGAACCTTAACCAAGGGCCGACCTGAATTAACGGACATTAGTATCTTAAAGGGTCAAGATGAAAATGACGTCCTGGCGCTGGTGGCAAGCGCTGAAAGTGCCAGTGAACACCCGATTGCCAGAGCCATTGTTGAGGCTGCTCAGAAACGTGGGCTCGAGCTAAGTGACCCTGAAAGCTTTGAGGCTGTGCCAGGCTTTGGCCTTGCTGCGACGGTCAAAGGGAAAAGGCTCGAGGTCGGGGCAGATCGCTATATGACGAGACTTGGTCATACGGTTCCTCAGCATGAGCTATCTGATGAGGGTAAGACGCCACTCTTTGCAGCTATAGACGGAGAGCTTGTTGCTATCTTTGGGGTTGCCGATAGCCTTAAAGAAGGTAGCCGCGAAACCATTCAAACGCTGCATGAGCAAGGGCTAAAAGTCGCCATGATAACGGGGGATAATCGCCGAACAGCAGAGGCCATTGCCAAAGATTTGGGCATTGATACGGTGCTGGCAGAAGTCTTACCAGGAGGCAAAGTCGATGCCATTAAAAATCTACAAAAAGAGCACAAAGTTGCCTTCGTAGGGGATGGTATCAATGACGCACCCGCTCTGGCGCAGGCTGATGTGGGTCTGGCGATTGGTACCGGGACCGATATTGCCATAGAAGCCGCCGATGTCATTCTGATGAGTGGTGATTTACGCGGCGTGCCCAATGCGCTGGCATTGTCACGTGCCACACTTAACAACATCAAGCAAAATCTTTTTTGGGCCTTTGTTTATAACACGGTGCTTATTCCGGTGGCGGCGGGCATTCTTTATCCGGGTTTTGGCATTTTACTTTCGCCGATTCTGGCTGCTGCGGCGATGGGCTTAAGCGATCTCTTTGTTATTGGCAATGCCATGCGCCTGCGCAGTTTTAGAGCACCCATGGCGGAGGCTCCAAAAGCGCGCATTGGGCCCAGTCTGGCAAATTAATGACGCTGTCCGTCATTCAAATGAAGGCTCAGCTAAGGTGATGGCGCGCCATTTGTCTAACACTATTCTTATGACCATGCTCCTTTTTGCTGCTGTGATGGCAGATTCACAAACCACAAGAAGCCTCGAGCCCTGCCCAAGCAGTCCTAATTGCATTTCCAGTCAGGCTGACCCTGAGGACAAAACACACTATTTAGCGCCCTTTGCCTACACGATGCCTGAAGCAGATTTGCTCGACTTAACCGAGTCCATTTTGCTCTCTAAACCCCGAACAGAACTTATAGAGAGAGACGGCAACTATTTGCATGTCACCTTTAAGTCGTTCGTGTTTCGCTTTGTGGATGATGTTGAGGTTTTGCTCGAGCCTGAAGCCAAGCTGCTCCATTTTCGGTCGGCAGCCAGATTGGGTAAAGGAGATTTTGGCGTGAACCGCAGGCGTATGAAATGGTTGGTTGAAGAATTGCAAGCCAAGGCGCACTAGCGAACACAAAAAGCCGCGTCAAAAACGCGGCTTTTTCATAACGAGAATACTTACTTGCGGCGGTAGCTTTGACCAAAGCGCTTCTGGAATTTCTCCACGCGACCTTCGGTGTCAATGAAGCGCTGCTGGCCTGTAAAAAAGGGGTGATTGCCACTCCACACTTCAACGCTCATTTCATCTTTAGTGCTGTAGGTTTCCATAACAACTTGACCTTCGCTGTAAACCTTGCAAGCTACCATTTTAGGGTGAATATCTTTTTTCATTTTAGCTTTCTCCTTCGCACGGGCTTGGTCGTGCTAAATAGCAAACGTTAGTCTAGCAAAAATCAAGGTGTTATGTACAGTCTTTTTTGAACGATTTCTACAGTTGGACTGTAAGATTTAATGTGGTTTAGGTGATTTTGTATTTGGGATAGACACTAGCGTTTGCGGTAGCGCAGAACCCACTGCTCGAGCAAACTCACACTCAGGTATAAAACAAGGCTTATGACGACATTTATAAATACGGCTGCATAAGCATTGGCAAATCTAAAGTTAAGCCTCTCCGAATTAGCAAAGTAGCCAAGACCCGGACTTCCCAGGACAAACTCGGCGACAATGGTACCTATTAGGGCGAGCGTAACAGTCAACCTTAAGCCACCCAGTACTACCGGGAGGGCACCGGGAAGCTCGAGCTTAAAAAGGGTACTTAAGCCATTGGCGCCAATAGTGCTAAATACCTCACGGTAAATGCGGCCCACTTCTCTGACACCGACCATGGTAGAAACCAGCACCGGGAAAACTGAGATGAGGGTGGCAATGAGGACTCGAGGCAAGGTGCCATAACCGAGCCAGGGGATGAGTAAAGGCGTCAGAATAATGGTGGGGATAGCCTGAAGCGCCACGATATAAGGCGATAGGAGTCGTTCAAAGGTGACTTTTTTGCCCATCAGATAACCTATCGGCAGGCCAATAAGCAGTGAGCTTAAAATGCCCAGCATGGCTACTCTAAAGGAAGCCAGCGTATGTTTGACCAGCAAGCTGGCGTTGTCTATCAGAGCTTCCCAGACCTGACTTGGTGCGGGAAAGAAAAAGCTTTGAGAGCTTCTGGCAGACCATTCCCAGAGGAAAAAGAGCAGGGTAGTTAAAAGCACCACCGTAGGCACAATCCAGGGAAAGCGCAAGCCCGGTTTATGGGTTTTGACAAAGGTTGAGTCCCCCATACCAAGCTTTGCTCTCAAAATGGCTTCGATGCCATCATCGTACGCAGTTATGCGACCCTCATTTTTGGCCTCGAGTACGGTATCAATGATGCCGTCTTTTAACACCACGACCCGGTCTGCCAGATAAACAGCTTCACGAATGCTATGAGTTACAAAGATAATGGTTTTATGCGTTTTTTCGTGCAGGCGCTTCATTTCAAGGTTAAAGCGCTCACGCACCTGTGCGTCGAGTGCCGAAAAAGGCTCATCGAGGAGTAGAACGTCTGAGTCCTGGGCCAGGGCTCTGGCAATGGCGACTCTAGCCTGCATACCCCCTGAGAGCTGATGAGGGTAGCGGTCAGCATGCTCGAGCATACCGACTTGTTTCAGCACGTTTTCGGCACCTTCGCCCTTGCCCGTTAATTCGCGGGGCAAGTTGACATTTTCTTTGACGGTGCGCCAGGGTAAGAGGCGGTAGTCCTGAAATACGATGGCGGGCTTGGTACTTACCGTTACTTTGCCACTATGTGCTTTTAGTAAGCCTGAAATAACGCGTAAAAGCGTACTTTTGCCGCCCCCTGAGGGACCAATAAGGGCGATAAATTCGCCCTTATTGATGGTTAAATGGACATCTTTTAAAACATTATTACCTTCAAACTCAACGCAAACTCCTTCGAGTCTGATTGCCTCTAGACTGGTTTTGGGTTTCGCCAGAGTTTGGCTGCTCATCATTTAAGCATACGTTAAGGACTCGAGCCCCGGTAGCGATTTAGCCAACACCTGAATTAGCCTCCCAGACGTACCAGAGATTTGTACTCAGGGTGCTCATCGATATAGCTTTTTACAAAAGGACAAAGCGGCGCTGCTGTCATTTCATTATCTTTGACATAGGTCAGGGCAGTTTTGGCAAGTTTACTGCCAATCCCCTGACCTTCAAATGATTCTGGCACTTCAGTATGGGTAAAGATAAGGGTATTGCCTACCTTCATATACTCCATTTTGGCGAGTTCTCCGTTTAGCTCGGCTTCAAAACGGTTCATATCTTCATTATGTTTGATGCTAAGCATTTGTGCGTTCATGCCTAAGCTTAGAGCAGCGGGGGCCAATTTTTCCGTAGGGTGCGGCTATATTTTGGGACTAGGCTAGCCACTCCGAATGGGGTACGATACCGCCAATGAAGAGCTTAAAAGAGCGTATTTTAAGTGAAGGTAAGTATTTGGGAAACGGTATTTTGAAAGTTGATGGTTTTCTAAATCATCAGCTTTATCCTGATTTGACCATGCAAATGGGCCGAGAGTTTTGCAAGCGGCTGAGTCAGCATGGCGTAAGTGGGGTAACTAAAATCGTTACGGCAGAGACCAGCGGTATTGCTCCGGCATTAGCGGCTGCGGTTGCCTTTGACGCCCCCCTGGTGTTTGCACGCAAAAAGCGCCCCATTACTATGCCAGATGGCTATTTCAGCAGTGAAGCGCCGAGTCACACCAAAGGTGGCATCACTACGCTGATGATCTCCCCTGAATACCTTAGAGCAGATGATCAGGTGGTGATTATTGATGACTTTTTGGCAACGGGGTTAACCACCAAAGCCTTGATTGAAGCCATTCAAAAAAGTGGTGCCCGGGTTTTGGGCATTGGTGCGGTTATTGAAAAAGGATTTGAAGGGGGCAGAACTGTACTCGAGTCCTTCGGAGTACCGATTGTTAGTCTGGCAGTTATTGAGCGGCTGGATGAAAGTGGGATTTATCTTCGGGACTGATGCGCGGTCGCTACGCTCCTTCACCAACAGGATACCTGCACCTTGGCAATGTGCGAACGGCGCTGGTGGCCTACCTGCAAGCTAGACAAGCAGGCAGTTCCTTTGTTTTGCGCATAGAAGACCTCGACTCTGCTCGCAGCCGCCCTGACTATATTCGTGCCAATATGACCGAGTTGCAATATCTGGGTATTGACTGGGATGAAGGGCCAGATGTCAAAGGCCCTTATAAACCTTATATTCAGAGTGAACGTCATGACTTCTATGAGGAGGCGTTAAAGACACTGGTAGAATCCGGGCAAGTTTTTGAATGTTTTCTGTCGCGGAAAGAGTTGCGGGATCTCGCTTCAGCACCCCATGGACAGATGCCTATCTATGGTCAAGCTGAGCGAGCGCTTAATGAAAAATTGAAAGCCCAAAAGAAGCTCGAGGGCAAAACACCAAGTCTACGTTTTCGGGTTGAGCAGGTACTTGTTAGCTTTAACGATGGTTTTATGGGCGAGCAAAGCTTTGAAGTTTCAGACTTTATTGTGCGCCGTGCTGATGGCGAATGGGCCTATCAGCTGGCAGTTGTGGTGGATGATGCGCTTATGAAGATTGAAGAAGTGGTAAGAGGAGAGGATTTGCTCGAGTCAACTGCTGCACAGCTCATTCTCTATAAGGCCTTGGGCTACAAAGCCCCGACTTTTTTTCATGTACCTCTGCTCATCGACGAAACGGGTGAGCGGATGTCGAAACGTAAAGGTTCGCTTACCGTTACGGCTTTAAGGGAGGTTGGGGTTAAAGCAGAAAGAATTCTTGGATTTCTGGCTTATAGTCTGGATTTACATGACAAACTCGAGCCGCTGAGTATGGCAGAGCTTAAAGAGTTATATCAAGCTGATAAACTAAAGAAAGAAGCCTTCAAGCTGGAAAAACATCATCTAGAGTTTCTTGGAGTCCCGTGAATCTGCCTGCCGAATTTATCAAAAACGTTCATTTCTACTTTGAAGAGGGTGCAATATGGCTCGAGCACCTACCAGAAGCCTTAAAAGATTTTGAAGAGACATGGAACCTTGAGCTTTTGCCGCATTTTCCCAACCTGACGATTAATTATGTTGCACCTGCTCGCCTGGCAGATGGCTCGGAGGTTGTTTTTAAATTTGGACCTCCCAGCGATGAATTAGCCAGTGAAATGCGCGCCTTGCAGGTCTGGAATGGTGCTGGCGCTGTGCGTCTTCTGAAAGCGGATTTCAGCCGAGGTGTCATGCTGTTAGAAAAGCTCGAGCCGGGCAAATCCTTCTGGTTTTATAAAGATGATGTTCTGGCAGCAACGACCTGTGCCAACTTGCTGCTAAAACTTTGGAGCAAAAAAACTGATTTGTCGGCGTTTAGAAGTCTGGAAAGCTGGACGGGTGAGCTGGCAAATTATGCTGCCAGCTATACCGTAAGCTCGAGCCCCATTCCGTACCATTTTATAGATAAAGCTATGCAACTTCGTAAAGAGCTGCTGCAAGAAAGTGATGTCGTATTACTTCATGGCGACTTGCATCATGACAATATGCTTTCTTCAGAAAGAGAACCTTTTTTAGCCATTGACCCAAAAGGCGTTGCTGGTCCAAGAGGTTACGATATCGGTTCCTTCTTCTTAAACCCCGAGAACCCAGAAGTGCAAAATGACTGGAAGCGCCTCACAAAGCAAAGGCTAGAGATATTTTCTGAAATTTTAGGCTTCAGCAAAGATTACTTGGCAAGCTGGGCTTATATTCACTGTGTTTTATCAACCTGCTGGTCATTTGATGACGGTGAGTTTCCTCAGACACCACTAGATGTTGCCAGTGAACTCGAGGCGTACCTTTAAGCATCTCTGATGCCTGTCAGCTGACTACAATCCTAAAGGCGCGCAGAGCTCAGCCCACTTGGCCTTAATTATTATCCTTAGAATCCCAAGGGGACTTTATATTCGTGGAATATTCTATCCGACTTTCCGCCCCCCCCTTTGACATAATTCAGGAATGAGGCATGGCAAGCTAGGGTATGAAGGAAAGATATAA
>JAGQHN010000174.1 GCA_020431825.1 Trueperaceae bacterium
ATGGACTGGGGAATCCCGTTTTCATTAAACTACTTTTTTAACTTGGTTGTACTTAGTGTAAAAGTAGCCAGCAATTTCTGGCCTAAATAGGAACTTTTAAACTGCTTTGAAAGTGCATGTCAGACATAGGTAATTAGACTGTTTGCCTGTATTTAGAGAACACTAGCCCTCCTTTTCTAGCTGAGATAACGCGCATAAAGCGCATTAAAGGGTCCACGCTTTTCCCTGGCGGCATGAATGTCTGCGGGGCGGCACAGGATGTCAAGGGTAAGCTCGAGCGTCCGCTCCAAATTATTATCACCTGAGTCCAGCTTGCAGTTTTCATCAAGATAGCCGCCTGCGCCGTTGTGCTTACACTGTTTTATCGGAATATAGGTAAATTTGCCCTTGCGTTTGGCATAATTCCAGGATGAGTTTTGAAACAGGGGCCAGCGTCCGGGGAAAAACAAAGTCCCTAGTTTTTCTACGCTGTCTTTATCTCCTGAAAGGTGGTAGATATAGCGCAGATCTTTTAAGCCAGGGTCGGCACTTATGACGCCCCCCAGGGAAATAAGATCGACGGGCGCGCGTAAAAGGTGTTTTAAATAAGGGGCAACCCCTGCTGCAATTTGCCCACCACCGCTATAGCCAATAATCGTGATAGGCTTTCCTGAACCAACAGGATAGCCTTCCGCGAGCAAGGCCTCAATGATTTTTTCAGCCATGCCGTAGTTAAATAAGGGGCCGTAGCGTTTATCAGCAGAAACAAAAACCTGAAAGAGATTGCTGAGATTGATCGAAAAGCCCAAGAGATCGGCGTCATTTTTGAGTTTGCGCTCTCTGGCAAAACGCCAGAAACGAGACATAGGCCTGTAGCGCGTAAGAGGAATATCTGTGACTGAGTAGGGAAGCACGTCAATAAGGCTAATTTCAGGAAGGGCCTGCTTCAGACCATCAAGATAGGTCTGCACATCGGCAAAGTTTTTATAGCTTCCTTTGGCAATACCATCGAGATAAATAACATAATGACTATGATCTGATGCCTTGCTGGCAACCAGGCTACCCTTATACGCATGATGGTAGCGCCGGGGCCGACGGTACCATCCAGCCCACCAGCCCAGCGCTTCTATAGGTGCTAGCAGCATAGCCAGCATAACGGCAAAAAGACCAAAGCCTATAAAGCTAATAATACTGGCGGTCAGTATCATGATTTGCCATTCTTGACCAGGCTAATAAGCGCGGTACGGCTGACATCTTTTATAAGATCCTGGGGTGCCAGGGTCGTGCGTATTTTCTGAACACCTGCCGTTCTTGCTCTAAGCCAATCAGCAAAACCAGCTAAAGGATAACCAATACTGCGCTCGAGTATTTGCACCAGCACGAAGCCAAGGCTACTCCCAATAAGTGCTTGCCAGAAACTGAGCTCGAGTCCGACTTCTATACCAATGACAATCGCAAAGAAGCTCCACAGGCTCAGAATAAAACCAAGCCCCATGCCCATAAAGGGAATAAATGCCAGAAAAGCAAAGATATGAGGAGCATAACCCAGGCCAACGGTAGCCAGGACCTGACCAAAATCGTCATCCGTTTTAAACATAAGACGCGCTAGAAGCCAGATACTGGCTGACCAGATAAAATAGCCCAAAACATAAAAAAAGCTTGATAAGGCTATAGATAAGAGCGCTCTGGCGGGCTTAACCCGGTTAATAAAAAGTACGACGCTTTGCCCGGCAGCTGTAGCTATACCAGCCAGTAAGACCGTTACCAGAGCTAGAGCTAAGCCTGTTGGTATAACTTCGACAATAGAAAAAGCCGCTGCATTTAGTTGCAGGGCAGCCCCAAAGAGCTTTAAGTAAACAATCAGACTTGTCATGGCATCTTCCTTGCTGCCCTTTGCAGCTCGGATCTCATCTCCCTTTCCCGAAGATTAGGAAGTTGTTAAGTGTAAGTTTCCGCCGCTATCAAAATAGGGTTTATAAACCTTAGGGCGCTCATAGGGGTCTTGTTCAGTGATGGCTTTTAGACTGCTTTCGGGGGCGCTCAGGTCCAGGGTGTAAACCCCCTGTCGCCAGACGAAGTTTTCACCGTAGTGACTTGACTCGAGCCCCTCTTCTTTGTAGGCACTAAAGGCCAGGGTTGAGCCATCAGGCGAAAGCGTCAAACTTTCAGGGATAATTTCGCTTAGCCCAAGTGACTTTGCATCAGTAAGGAAGCGAGCTTTGCTGCCATCTAAGGGTAAGGCATAAAGCTGATAGGCATGATTATTTTGATTGATGAGTCCATAGGCAAGGTCATGCGCCAGAACGCCAGCAACGGCAAAAAAGTGTCTGCCAAAGTCGCTGTTGCGGGTGAGCATTTGCTTTTCACCTGTTGCAAGATCAAGCAACCAGAGTCGACCATCAGGAAAGCTCTGTCCATCAATAAGTTGCTCACCTTTAATGACTTGCATGGTTTGCTCGTTTTGAACTGGCGCAGAGTGATTTAAAGGAGTAGAAAACGGCTGCTGACAAGCTGCCAGTAAAACCAGGCTGAGAAAAAGAAAGGCAAGACGTTGAATCATACCCTTATTTAAGTCGATCTTGGCGGCCTTTCAACAGGCGCACTCATACTACAAGGCTCTATACAGTCGTCATTTGACCCGGTACGGCTGTACTTTATGCCTCATAAAGGAAGGTTTAAACTTGGCTGCAGGCGATAGGCTTTACTACCGCTTTAAGCCGCCATTACTGCTTTAGGTTTGTTGGCAAAATCTGGGGCAGCGTAGACACTGAGTACCTTTGGCAGCAGTTCGATATCCAGGGGTGTTTTACCCAAGGGTTCGCCGTCAGCATGGGTGTTGAGTGGGTGGCTAGGAGAAATTTTAATATGGTGTGCTTTGAGTCTTATCTCCTGATCTGTTAAATTCGCCAGAGAAAGTTGCCAGATCTTTCTGAGCATGCCCCATATGCTGGGGTCATGCATAATGACGATGTCCATTAGGCCATCCTGTGGATTGACATTAGGGCCAAGTACAAGCCCGCTCAGGGTAAATTCAGAGGCGTTAAACACGATTACACTGTGAGCATAAAAATGTCTGCTCTTACCATCAAGCTCGAGTTCAATGTGCTGATTTTTGCGCTGAGCCAGTTGTTTAATCATGGCCCAGATATAGGCAAATAAACCGAGCTTGTCTTTTTGTTCCCGGTCAGCCGTTTTGATGACATCGGCGTCATAACCTGCCCCAGCAAAAAGAACAAAATATAGGTCTTTATTAATAATGTGTGCCGCGTCAAGTTTTATGACCTGACCCGCTAGCCCGGTTTCTATGGCCCCCTCTATATTAAGAGGCAAGCCTAAAAGTCTGGCAAGACCATTGCCTGTACCTAAAGGAACAACAACCAACGGAATATCCGTTTTGCTACTCAGCAGGCCATTAACGGCTTCCAAAATGGTACCGTCACCCCCTGCCGCTACCAGCAAATCAAAGCCCTCATTCTGGGCGTTTTTTGCCCATTTGGGAGCGTCTTGTGCAGATTGCGTTTGTCGAACTTCAAACTCGAGCTTTGCCTTTGTAAGCGCCTGAGCTATTTTTTGCTCTGATACTTCAGGACTGTGCTGTCCTGAGTTTGGATTGAGGATAACCAAAGCGCGCTGGTGTTTCATGCGTACACACGTCCTTTATCGCTAAGCTGCTGTTGATACAGATTCCGGAATTATCTCAAGCCAAAGAAACCCTCTGTGTCTGATTTCTCTCGCATTCCGCTCGCGTTTAAACATGCGAGTTAATCGCATGTTTAAACGGAATCAGTATAACTATAAGAATTTTGGTCAACAGACTTTGTAGGTGAGTTGGCTATAAGCAGCGCATCGGTCAGGTCGTCGACAGGTTTGGCGGCGATTGTTTCTACCTCAAGTAGTAAACCCTGACTTAAATTTTTAATGATTTGAATAAAATCAAGAAGCTCCTTATGCTGTTCTTTAAGTAGGCTAAGGCAGAGAGGCGAAAAACGGGTCAGCAGGGCCTTCTGATAGCTTTCTTCGAGAACTTCCAGATAGTACCGGGTGCCAGAAACAGTAAGTTGCGCGCTACCTGCCAGGAGACTTAAAGAGCTAAGAGGGGGTACAGGCTGGCGCTCGCCCCGTCGTAAAATGCTCATTTCTTGCTCGAGGTCTTCAGCGTTCATGATTAAACTTTGTGACATGGCAGCCAGCAAACAAGTCTCATACTCATCGGGTAGATGTTGCCAGAGAGCATTTAACTGATAGGCGCATAGCTGATTCAAGCTAAGCAGGTCGCCCAGTTGCTCAATGAGGCTATCTTTGGCGAGTAGTGCTGTGTTCATCAGTCTGAAATCTCCACAAGCTGTTTCTCAAAGGCCGTCTGATGTTTTAGCCATGACTCATCACTCAGCTCGAGTCGCTCGAGTGCCTCAAGATGTTCTTTGGCCTTAGCAAAGGCCTCAGGGTCATGTCTGGCTTCCTGCCTAATTTTTGCCAGTTGTTCATGCGCTCGTTCCAGATAATCATTTTTGCTTAGTGTGGATGCCATGGTTTTCCTTTCTACAGGTAAGTTTTATGTAGCAACTTAGGTATGTGCCCTAGAGGTTTTTAATGTTTGCTTTTCGCTCTTATTGGCTACTTTTTTCAGGCTTGAAATAGCCTGATTCAAATGAGTTGACTGGATTTCAACCAGTGGTTTATAGGTTTCTGGCAGGGGAAGCTGGTTGAGTGCTTGCAGATACTTTTTTGAATGATTATTAAGCTCGAGCAGCTCCTGCACGAGTGTTTGATCGCTCACAGGTTCAAAAAGAGAAACGAGATTAGTCGCTTTGCGTTCTTTCATGGACTTGGTATTCTCTAGGCTAGTATCGGCTAAAATGCTTTCAAGCTCGAGCACCAGCTGGCTACACTGCAATTCATACTTTTGAAATAAATATTTAAGATAGCTTGACTGAGCAACCTCAGTTGCTCTGGCATAGCTCCGCTGTGTTTCGCGCACCAGAACCAATAAACTGCTCAGGATAGCCTGAGTCTGTTTATGGGTTTCTTCTGAATTGCTTGTTGCCACATCTGCTCCTTTCTGCCCAAACGACAAACTATGTCTTATTACAGCGGAAAGGCCAAAAAAGCAGTAGATTTGACTGTACCTAAAGGTATTTCCTTTGCCGTACCCCTGAGAAGTGACAGCAATCCTTGAGTGATGTACGAATGTACTTATGGTAGTTTGGCAGTGCCATCATCTTGAACAGAAAGGCTGATAGTTTTTTATTTGAAATTATCTTTATGCAATATTTTCTTAATGCTTAGCTAGGCCTGCTTGCATGCTCTATCGACAGTATAAGAGCCTGGGTTTGAGGCAGCTCGAGTAACTGTGTCACGGGAAGTTCAAGCGGAGAACTAAAGGTTAAAGAGCAGGAGAAGGATTAAAGTTGCAGGCTTAAGGTCACCCCAAAGTTTCTTCTGCGCCCACTAATATTTCTGGGTCCCCTAATGAATAACAAAATTGAGCGACTTGCTCGAGGTCTAATAGTTTTCCCCTAGCCCAGGCGCTCCTGAACTCGTCTTCACTTAGATGCATTTTGACTGCATTCAGTTCTTGTTCAAACTCATCTCGGTCATGCTCATGCAAAGGTATGCCGGTTGCTTCGCGGAGTTGCTCCAAGGCGCCCCAGATTATCACAGCTGTTGCAAAGGCATTTTCCCAGCGTGAGATATTTCCTAGTGATTGGAGCAAGAGCGTTGCTGCTCGCTTATAGCCAATTTCGGTGGCAATTTTCAAGGCTTCTAACGCAAAGCGTTTGGCTGCCTGATAATTTTCTGTGCCCTCTTCTAAAATGGTTAAATTGCAGTAGGTCAGCGTGATGCTTCGTTTGTCCTCCAGAGACTTCTGTATGGAAAGCCCTTCTAAAAAGTACGAGCGGGCTGTATTTGGTTCATTATTCCCAAGGGCTACAAGGCCAAGATTATTATAGGTGGCGCCTACTCCTGCTTCATCACCTAGTTTGCGCCGCAAAGCCAGACTCTCCTCAAAAAAACGCTGTGCGGTGGGAAAGTCTCGCTGATAATAAGTGATTACCCCGAGGCTATTGAGACTTGAACTTATACCTCTTTCATTATTGTTGTTGCGCTCGAGGGCTAGGCTCTGCTCATGAAAACTGCGTGCGGCTTCATAGTCGCCGCGTTCATGGGCAACGCGTCCCAAACCTTCTAGTGACTTGGCTACAACAGATTCTTCTTTTAGTCCCTTTCCTAGCGCTATACACTTTTCATACAAAGATTGGGCAATAGAATAATCGCCCTGCTCATGAGCAAGGCAAGCGACCGTATAGAGACTTTTGATATAAAGGGGTCCCTGGGGCTCATACTGAGCCAGAAGTGCCTCTAGCCAGTTGCGCCCCTCAGCAAAATAGCCACGCAAAAGCCAGAAGCGTAGAAGGCCAGTACCAAGCTGCAAGCCTTTATCCAATCGCTCAGAATTTTCAAGCGACCAGGCAAATACACGTCTTAAATTATCGAGCTCTTGCTCAAGGTAGGAAAGCCAATGCTGCTGATCTTTACCCCATAAAGCTTCTTCTAGAGAAAAAACTAGAGAAACAAAAAAGTTTGCAAGGTTTTCTTGAACTGCTTCAAGTTCAGCCAGTGATAATTTTTCTCGGCTATATTGCCGTACGAGTGGATGTAACTCATAGCGACCATTAGGTAAGGCTCTAAGAAGTGATTGATCTACTAACGAACGCAGCACTGGGATGCTTGCCCCAAGCACTTCGTTTGCGGCTTCTCTCCTGAAGCCACTGCGAAAGACAGAGAGTCGGGCCAGGACCTCTTGCTCTTTTGGGGAGAGTAGTTGCCAGGAGTGGTCAAAAACACCTCTAAGGCTACGATGCCTGTCAGGAATATTTCTGTTTGCTGAGATAAGAAGCTCGAGACTTTGGGTAATTTCGCTGGCAATTTCAGTGCAGGTCATCAGTCTTAGCCAGCTAGCTGCTAATTCAATGGCAAGGGGCATACCATCAACGCTCCGGCAAATACTAAGCACATCTGACATATTTTCACCGAGACGAAAATGCGGCTGTATCTGCTGCGCTCGCTCTTTAAAAAGCTGTACGGCATCGCTGGCGAATGCCTTGTCGCTGACCGTTTGAGGGTAAGTCAGACCCTCGAGCCAGAAGATATGTTCTTCTTCGAGTCTGAGGGTTTCCCTTGAGGTGACGAGAAGTTTGAGTTGATGACAACGTGATAAAAGCTCTGAGAGTAAAACAGCACTTTCAGTCAAGTGTTCAAAGTTATCAATAATAAGCAGACAATCCCGCTCAAGTAAAAAGTCGGTGACTTGGGCAAGTGCCTCTTGTTCATTGTCTGGTTTAAGGCCGAAGTGCGCAAGAAGGCTAGCGGCTATCAGACTGCCCTCTTTTAGGGCGTCTAACGTAATAAAAAAGACACCATCGTTAAAGTTTTTGGCTTTTTGTGTTTCTTCAGCAAGTTGTAGAGCAAGACGGGTTTTGCCGACACCACCTGTTCCTACTAAATTGACGAGTAGTTTTCCAGGCCTCCTGATTAAAGCGCTCAATTCTGCTAGTTCCTGCTTGCGACCTATAAAAGAGGTATTGCGAAGCGGCAGAGCACCAAGAGCTTTCTTTTCTATACTGACAAAGGAGTCTCTGGCGGTCTGGGTGTTTAGCTCGAGCTTTAAGTCATAGCTCTCAGCCTCTTTACGCACAACCGGCGCCAGTAAGCTGTTAGCTGCGCAAAGTAAAGGGTAAAGCCTTTTCAGGGTGGCAAGCTCATTGCCGCCAAGCCCAGGCAGTTTATAGGCTTTTTCCGCCAGTCTGCCAGCTTGTTCAAAGTCTTGCTTTTTGGCCAGGTCTTCTGCCAGATTTAAGAGGGCATACTGAACTCTTTCTGCGAGATATTCGCGGGTACTGTAAACCCATTCTTCAAGCTCTGCCCCCCAGTCATTTAGACTCAGACCTTCTAAAAAAGCGCCACTGTAGCACGCCTTGGCAGTTTCCCAGTCACTTTTATCCAGAGCCTCGAGTAAATCTTTGACATCACTCTCCAGACTGGTCCAGACACGACTTTTATCCGTCTCAACGACATTGCCCGCACCTTGTTTTAAGAGCGTTAAAGCCATTGACAGACTTTTTAAGCGGTTGCCCTCTTGCCAGAAAAGCTCAGCTAAATGTCGGCGGTCCTTAGCGCCTTCCACCGCTAAATAACTCAGGAGGAGCAAAGGGGTAGGGCGGGTAAACGAAGAGGGCTCGAGTACCAGACCACCAAGTGCCGTTAGTCGCATGCTGTCAATCTCCCGTTATTAGTATAGAAAATTGTCTCATATTTGTCTGCATGGTTTAGCCTGCCCCTGTTCACTCTTTAAACAACAAAAGTCTAAAAAGCCTCTAATGAATCAGGCTGCAAACTTCAGGGCTTGTCCTTTGTGTTGGCGCCTTGTTGGCAGTGTTTTTTGCAGACTATGGGCAGGTGCACAGGGCCTGGAAAGGAAAAGGTATGAAACAAAAACTTAAAGAAAAAAGATCAAGGGTTAAGGATGCTAGAGGTGTTTGGGCGAGTAGTATTCTGATGTTAGTGATACTCGCTTTGGCGTCATGTACGCGTCAGACCCTGCCTGCTTCAGTTGAACA
>JAGQHN010000175.1 GCA_020431825.1 Trueperaceae bacterium
AGTCTTATTGAAGCCATGGATGGTCACTTAAAGGTGGAAAGTCGTGAGGGGCTAGGAAGTTGTTTTAGCCTTGAGTTACCAGGTTATAAAGAACTCAGAAGTGCATCGAGCAGAGCCGAAGTCGTAAAATCACAACCTGGTCAAACAGGGTATGGCAGCTATGACCTGCTTTATATTGAAGATAACCGCTCAAATATTGCGTTACTCGAGGCCATTGTGGCAATGCGCCCGGAACTCAGTCTAAGGGTTGCACTGAACGCCCGAGAAGGGCGGGCACAACTTGCGCAGAAAGCGCCAGATCTGTTACTCCTGGATTTGCATTTGCCCGATGAAGATGGCCAGCGCATCTTAGAAGACTTAAGGCGTGCCAGGGTAGATTTTCCTGTTTTGATTGTAAGTGCAGATGTTACTCCGGCAAGACTTCTTGAACTCGAGACCCTGGGCATGGACGGCTTTATCAGCAAGCCGATTCAGGTCAAAGAGCTTCTGAGCCGGATTGATCATTTGGTGGCGTCACCGAGACTCGAGCTAAAGGTCGGTTAGCTAAACCATGAGTTCGCTATCTGACGTGAATCAGGCAGAGACCCTATTGATAAGTAAAATTTGGTACAGGCTATTTGTTTTTGCGTGCCAGAGGTTATTTTGACTGCCGCAGTAATTGCCTGAGGGCTTGTAATGAAAGTGTAATAGCCAATCTGTAAGCTTAGATATAAGAACGCCAGTTTCTTTTTAAGGTCACCAAGTTGTTATGAATGAACTTATCAAAAAAGCCAAAATTCTGATCGTTGATGATCAAACCCCCAACCTTGTTCTTATGGAAAGGGTGCTTAAGGCTTATGATTTTAATAATGTTGAAACAACAGCAGACACAAACTACGCCCTCGAGCTCTACAAAGAAGAGCAGCCCGATTTGCTTATTCTTGATTTGCATATGCCGCAAAAGAACGGTTTTGCCATGCTCGAGAGTATCGCTGCCATTCATGCCAAGGATGATTACTGTCCTATTTTGATTTTGACTGCCGATGTTAATGTCGAAGCCAAAAAGCAAGCCCTGAGTCTTGGCGCAACCGACTTTATCAATAAACCCTTTGACATGAATGAAGTCATTTTGCGCATTCATAACCTGCTCCATACCAGAATTTTATTTAATCAGATGGACAGGCTGGTTCAGGCGCGTACGCAACAGCTAAAGACCTCTTTTCGCATTGTCGAAAGAGCGCGGCAAGATACCTTTGACATGCTCGCTATGATGGGAGAATACCGCGATGATGATACCGGAGAGCATACCTTGCGCGTAGCAGAACTCGCCGCTGAACTTGCTGCTGAGATAGGTTTGGGAAGAGTCGTCATTGAAAAGCTGAAACAGGCAGCGCGGCTTCATGACATAGGTAAAATTGCCATTCCTGATGCTATTTTGCTTAAAGGTGGCCCTTTAACCGAAGCTGAATTTACCATTACCAAACAGCACACACTCATCGGTGCTGAAATCTTGTCCAAGTCAGGTTCAGAAGTGTTAAAACTGGCAGCCAGCATTGCTCTGTCACATCATGAACAGTGGGATGGCAAAGGCTATCCTCATGGGCTAAAGGGCACCGACATTCCAGTTGAGGCGCGTCTCACGGCAGTTGCCGATGTCTACGACACCCTTATCAATAACCGCCCTTACCGTCCTGCCTGGACAGAGCTGGAAGCCCTGCGAGAAATTCAGGCGCAGTCTGGCAAAAAGTTTGATCCAGACATTGTCGCTGCTCTAATGCGCCTAAAGCATGCAGAACAAAAAGGCATTGTTATAAAAAGCGAAGCAGAAGTGTTAAGTTCGGTTCAATAAGACAAAAAAGTTTATAAAGGTTTTTTGGCTTCTTTTTAGACCTTCCAGCCTCTATCTTTTTTCTAAGATGCCAGATCAACTCAACGATTAAAAGCTATTGAGCAGGTTCATTTGGTAGTACAGTTTGTGATTCATCTTTTTGTCCAATAAATAAGATGCCAAGCGTTGTACCAATTGCAAAAATCATTGAAGCAAAATTAACTGCTGACTGGTCTATCACTTCAGGTTCGGATAAAAAATTAAAAAACAAGAGCAAGCCATAATAGTTATATGCTAGCGCTAATCCTAAACCTGTAACTATCCAATAATAAAGTAAACGAACAGAAAAGAATCCCTGAAGAGTGATGCCTTGAAAACCAAGTAACGGAGCAATAAAGATAGCGCCCAACGAGAGATATCCAATCCAGCTTAGTAAAAGATAGATTGCGGAGATCCCTATAACCCATGTCAATAGAGGCATTTTGGGGTTTCTAAGCCTGAGCAAAACGCCCTGACTTATTGATATTAATAAACCAGGATAAAACCCAACGGTTATCCATCCTACGGGTCCTAAACCAATATCAAAACTCCAAAACACAAACTTATTTCCAAAGGTCAGACCTGCAAGGCAGGTAAGCAGAGATACAACAAACCAAGCGGCTGCAAACAATAGTCTGTGAGTCCAACTATCCTCTTTAAAAACCACTCTTCTGACTTTTTCCATCTGTTAGTTTTATACCGTTTACTGCCTGCTAATAATCAATACAGCACAGTTTGCTTTTTGTGCTAATAGTTTGGCGAAATCACCAATGCCAGCCCTCGAGCGCCCCTCACGTTTTGAACCCAGAATCAGCAAATCAACGTTTTCGCTAGCCTCTAAGATGCTTTCTATAGCATTGTCGCTTTGCAAAACCTCGGCGCTTATCTGCGCCCAGACTTCCTGACTGGCAAAGGCTTCAAGTGCTTTTTGGGCGCGTTTAAGAGAAGCCTCGGTAATGCCTGTAGGTACGACTCTTAAAAACTTGATTTCGCGGCTACTTATGCGCTGTAAACTGGCAAGTAACCTGGCGCGTAGCGCATCATGGTAAGAACTGCCACCGGCCACTGGCACCAGTATGCGCTTGCTATTTGCCAGTGACCAGCCGTTTGGTGCGCGCAAAATGGCCACATCACAATCTACTTCTGCTAGCAAATCTCCCAGGCGGTTCTCGGTGATTTGCTCGGTTAACTCGCTAAAGCCTAAAAGCATACTCTCGCAGCGGTGCAGCTTGGCGACTCGAGCCATTTCCTTCCAAGGGTCAGCGGCAAGGGTGGTAAGCGCTTCCGGGCTTAGGCCAACCTTAAAAGAGGCCATAAGTGAGTCGCCCAGAACCGCCTGGGTGTTGGCAAGAGGTTCTTCAAGTGCCTCGCCATTGGGGGGGCGAACCACGGACAAGAGTAAAACCCTGCCGACTTTTTGCGGACTCATGGTATGCGCCATTTCAATCAGGGCAGCAGCGTTTTGAGGGTTGGCGATGGGTAAAAGTACCAGGGGGCTGCGGCCCCGGTACTGAATGAGGCTTGGGTCAAGAGCTTCTGCTGTGGCGTCGGCAACTCGAGCCTTGGCAGCAAACAGACTGGTATAAATAGTCAGACCAATAATGAGCCAGAGTAAGGTGATAAAACCCGCAGAAGGAACCACAATCCCTTGAAAAACAGCCAGGGCCAGACAAGCAAGACCCCCAATAAGCGGAATGAGCGGGAAAAAGGGCAACTCAAAAGGCAGGCTCGAGCCACTCGAGCGCAGTTTTGCCAGGATGCTGATACCGTGCACCAGGGCAAAACTAATCAGAAAAATCAAACTGGCCGCGGCACCTGCAGCTGCGACGTCCGGGATGATAATCAGTAAGACAATGAGGGTCAGGCTGCTTAGCCAGAGAGCCGGAGCAGGCATTTGGTTCTGGTTCAGGTGCCCTATACGTGCCGCCAGGGTGCGGTCTTTGGCCATAGCAAAAGCTATGCGCGAGGCAGCAAATATATTCGCTTGAAGTGCACTTAGCATAGCCAGCAGAGCCGCAATAATCACAAGCCAGTAGCCCAGACCTCCCATAAACTGCTGAGCTGCCACGGCGACGACCGCCTCAGGCTGAGCTTCGCTCAAACTAACAATCGAGCCGCCTTCAGGTAAGCCAACAGTTGTCACTATAAAAAGTAAAGGAATATAAATAAGGAGAGCAATGACCAGCGAAAGTACCATCGCTCTCGGGATGTTTTTGCTTGGCTCCTTAATTTCACCAGCAACCGCTGCAATCAGATCGAAACCCTGAAGGGCTATGAAGCTAAAGCCCATTGCCTGAATGATGCCCAGAAAGCCGTTTGGCATAAAAGGACTCAGGCCAGCTGAAATCTGACTTCTGGGTGCCCCCACAATTGCCCAGCAGCCAACAGCGATTAAAATGCCAAACACCGCAACTTTGCCGTACGTTGCCCAGTCGCCCCCTCCACTGCTTTTACGCATCAGGGTGAGCGTGTAAAAAAGGCTAGCCACAATGGCCAGGAGGCGCTGCATCCAGGGGCCAGTTAGCCAGCCAGGGGCATTGCCAAAAAAGTTCCAGAATTGCTCGAGGACAATCACCGCATAAACAGCAAAGCCAAGCGCATACAAAACCCCAGCCACAATCGAGGCAAACCAGACAATCCAGCCAATCATAAAGGCGGTATGTACGTTTAGCACACGTTTGGAAAAGGTATATGTTCCTCCAGATTGCGGAAAAGCTGCTGAAAGTTCGGCAAAGCTAAAGGCAGTTAACAGAGCAATAATCCCATTGAGCAAAAAAGCAATAATGGCACTTGGTCCTGTGGTCGCAAAGGCAACACCTGCCAGTGCCAAGATACCGCCACCGACAATGGCTCCTACCCCAACGCTGGTTGCTCCTAGAAAAGAAATACGCCTTAAATTGTCAGTCATGCTTTATAATCCTGCCTACCATATCACACCTTCATTTTAGCCCCATGGCCTAAATCTAAAGTAAAAGATAGCTTATAATCCCACAAGCGCTGAGGGGCTTGTTAGACTGTTACCTTATGTACGAACCTGTCATTGGCTTAGAGATTCACCTGGCTATGAAAACGCAAAGCAAGATGTTTTGCGCCTGTCCGGCTGACTCCTTTGGTAAAGAAGCAAATAGCAGTACCTGCCCGGTCTGTCTTGGCTTACCCGGTAGTTTACCCACCATCAATAAAGAAGCTATAGAAAAAGCGCTGATGTTTAGTCTGGCTTTGAACTGTCAGGTGCCAGACATTACCCAGTTTCACCGCAAAAACTATTACTATCCTGATTCACCCTATAACTATCAGATCAGTCAGTTTGATAAGCCTGTGGGTGAGCATGGCTATATTGAGCTAAGTAATGGTCGGCGTATTGGCATTACGAGGTGTCATGTTGAGAATGATGCAGGGCGAAGCGTTCACCCGACTTATGCTGACTATAGTCTGGTAGATTTAAACCGGGCGGGCGCACCACTTATCGAAATGGTGACTGAGCCTGATTTGCGTGACCCTGAAGAGTCCAGAGAATTCTTACAAAAAGTAAGAGCCATAGCGCAGGCGCTTGGGGTCAGTGATGCCAACCCGGAAGAGGGTAAAATGCGCGCCGATGTCAATGTCAGTGTGCGCTTGCCGGGAGAGCCTTTTGGTACCAAGGTTGAGGTAAAAAACCTGAACTCGTTTAAAAGTGTTCAGCGTAGCCTCGAGCATGAAATCAAACGCCAGAGTCGTATTTTAGAAGATGGGGGTAAAATACAGCAAGCGACCTTGGGCTGGGATGAAGGTGGGCAAAAAACCTATCTGATGCGCACCAAAGAAGAAGCGGCAGATTACCGTTATTTCCCGGAACCTGATTTACCGCCCATGCACATTAGTAAGGACTGGCTCGAGCAAATCAAAGCCAAAACGCCTGAACTTCCTGATGTTAAGCTTGCGCGCTATCTTGCTGCGGGTATTCGTGAATATGACGCTACTATTCTGGCATTTGATCATGAGCACTCGAGCTTTTTAGATGAGGTGCTTAAAACCTACGGCGGCGAGGCCCAGGCGGTAGCTAACTGGCTAAATGGTGATATTACTGGCTACCTGAATGCTGAAGGGAAAACGCTAGCAGGCAGTACACTTAGCCCTGAAGCCCTGGCTAAACTGCTTAAACTCATTGACAGTAATACCATTTCAGGCAAAATTGCCAAAGATATCTTGCCTGAACTTATGCAGGGTGCTGACCCCGAAAAACTGGTCGCTGAAAAAGGACTCAGTCAGGTTACCGATACGGGAGAGCTCGAGACTCTTATTGACAGCGTACTGGCGGATAACTCTGAGCTTGTTGAGCGGGTCAAGGCCAATCCTAAAGCCATCAATGCGCTTTTAGGGCAGGCCATGAAAGCTTCTAAAGGTAAAGCCAACCCGGAAATGGTGCGCTCACTGCTGGCGCAGAAGCTAGGTTTGTAGAGAACTTGCAAATACCAGTCTTATTCTTAGAGTACCGGGCTGAGCAAAATAGTTTGCACCCTATCTGGTCATTTGCTGTGCTTTCGTAATACGCTAAGCTCATGATGAGAATTTGCTGTGCTTAATAACCTAATGATTTAGGAAATATATTCATGATGTCTTAATGTCTCATCTTGCTTAGAAGTATGCGTTGCTAAACTAAGGTAAGAATGAAAAGGGAAGTTATGCTTAATAAATTCAAGCTATTTCTGATACTTGCGAGCATGTTAGCTCTGATAGCATGCGGAGGAGCGGCGGAAACTGATCTACCTAATCCACCTTCTTCCGTGACGGCGGTTCCCACAACGAATGCTATTAAACTAAGTTGGAAATATAGTGGCAACATTGCTACAGGCTTTGTTATTTACCGCGAAGAACTGGCTAGTTCAAGTTTGCAGCTCACTGCACTTAGTAAACTTGCTGAAGTTGGGGCTGGTGCCAGAGACTACGTTGACACAACTGTCGATGTTAATAAGACCTACCGCTACAGTGTTACTGCGAAAAATGACAAAGGCGAAAACCCAAGTGATCCCAGTAAAAATCAAACATCTGCGGTTCAGGCCACACCTTCTGACGGGTTCAGACTTTCGATTATAAGAACGGGTTCGGGAGCGGGTACCATCACCAGTACACCTGCTGGTATTGACTGCAATTATGAAACCGGAAGCGGTTGTGATTTTGTCTTTACTGATGGTGCAAAAGTTATTTTGGCGGTAACCCCTAATGCTGATTCAAAGTTCAATGGCTGGCGAGATGTTGAAGGTTGTACTGGCACCGAGCCCTGCACCATAACCATGGACGCCAATAAAAACATTCCGGTTGATCTTTTAAGAACAGGCATAACCATAAGCGTAGACCCTTCTATTGGTACGGGTAAAGGTAAAGTGACCAGCAGCCCGGAAGGTATAGATTGCGGTACTAGCTGTAGTTTCAGTACCAGCGTTACCCCATTTACGCTAGTCTTGGCAGCTGCCGCTGATGCTACGACGAACTCGAGCTTTGTCGAGTGGCAGGGTTGCCCCAAAGTTGAAGGGGGTAACGGCCAATTTTGCCGCGTCACTCAGGATTCACCTGGTTCAGTTAAGATTGGTGCCAAATTTAACCTTCCGGCTCCGTCAGTCACGACTTTTGCCAGCGATAAAGCCAAAATAGCTGAAGGTGCCTCGGCCACCCTGTCCTGGGATGTCGCAACTGCTGGCAATACCGATGTCAGCCTGGTGCTGACCGCGCTTCCTGCTGGTTCTACCGAGCCGCAAGCCATTGATATAAGTGCTAAAACCCTAAAGGATTCGCTTAGTGTGCAGCCCAGCGTAAGCACGACCTATACGCTTGTTGCCAAGAGTGCTTCAGGAGACAGTGAGGCGAAAAAAGTTATTGTTTCTATAGGTGATGCAACCACGATTAGCCTTAGTGCTACCGATACCAATCCTGCTGATGCTACGCCCGACATCATTGATGTAACTCCAACCGATAAGGTGAAGTTAAGCTGGGCAGTAGCTGGAGAGTCGCCTTTTACTTTAAGCATGACGAAAACTTCAGGTGCCAGTACCACACCTGTTAGCTTGGTAGGCAAAGGGGAAACTGATTCTGTTGATGATGTTACGGGAGCTACGGCTACCTATACGCTCACTGCTATAAATGCTTTGGGAGTAACCAGTACGGCAAGCCTTACCGTTGAGGTAGGTGCTGCCCCTGTAGTTAGCAGTTTTGTTATTGATGGAGGAGATGACACGGTCACTTCAGGTTCAACCGTCAAGCTTGATTGGACAATTACCTCAGCGGCGGAAGTTACAGCGCAAACCCTTACTGAGAATGCTGCTCCTATCGCGGTGGCTGCTGCAACTAGAACCTTATCTAAGGTACTTAGCTCTCCAACCGATATTCCACTTACGTTTACCTATGAACTTACTGCCACCAATCGTTTTGGCTCGAGTGCGAAAAAAGAGCTCAAACTATCAGTGGGTAAGCCAGCAGCAATTACCAGCTTTTCAGCCGAAGACACAAGCATACTGATAAATAGTTTGGTAAGTCCAGTCAGCCCGGTCAAACTTAATTGGTCAGCAAGTGGTTCTGAGCCCTTAACCTTTAGAATTAGACGTGGGCTTACTGAAGTAGCTACCTTAAATGCTGGTGAAAGAACCACGACCGTGCCAGGTGTTGTTGCACCCATGGATATAACTTATTTCATTGTTGCAGATAATGCCTATGG
>JAGQHN010000176.1 GCA_020431825.1 Trueperaceae bacterium
AATGATTTCAGCCAGTTCAGCACTAAGCCTGAGTGTATAGACAAACTGAGCATTGAGCGCTGTACATTGACCGCGTTTATCTAGTTCTGCCCAATCAATAAAAATCCAGTGGGGTGGTTCATAAAGAAGACCATCTTCATCTATATATCGTTCAAACCAGGCAATGACCCGCTCGACCCCAGGAAAAAGTTCGCTAACAATCTCCGCATCACCGGTGTAGCGTACATATTCACGAATTGACATGAGCCAGTAGAGGGCATAGTCAGTTATAGCTGTTTTGGCTAAAGCAGCCATATCGCTAGGGGTAGAGGTCTGTGTCATCCCATCAGCACGCTGCGACTGCTGAACTTGCCTGAGAAATTTGGCGCTTAAATAGCTGTCACCCAAGGCAATAAAATTTACTAGAATCTCTACATAGGCATCCCCAACAAATTGACGCTGTTCACGTTGCGGACAGTCTTCAAACCCATCATGCATACATAGCTGAAGCGTGTTTACCCCTGCCTGCCAGATTTTACCCAGTAGTTCATCAGAGCATTGAAATGAACCTTCTTGCACACTTGGATAAATGGTGAAGTTAAGACTGATGTCATGGATAACAAGGGGTTCTTGCGCATTTCTAATGGTCAGTTGCAAATAGCGAAAACCGGTCCACTCAAATCGTTCCCAGCTCTGCTGCCCAGCTCGAGTTATTACCCTGTCGATATTTTCCGAAGTGAGAAAAGTATGTTCTCTTGGTTCAATATGATCATCTTGTAAGCGTTCAGAGCAACCTATATCTATGATGGCACCTGCAGGAGCTGTTACAGTAAAAACGGGACGCCCCGTAACCGTGCCGCCAAAGTCAAGGACAATGGCAACGGCTTTTCCTGCTACTGTGCGAATTTTGGTTTCGCCTGCACCGAGCAAATTGCTTAGTCCTTCTACCTGGCAATCTTTAAGTTCGTAAATTGCCTCTGCTCCTATTTGTTGGGGTAGCGTGGCACTTGTTGGTACTTCGGTGACTTCTCCGCAGCGGTGCAAGGAAGCGGCAGACTGAGGTCGTTCTAGGAGGTGTGGAATATCTCGGGCCACCATATGGGGAAAAGGGCGAACCATGGGAGTGCGTGGACGACCTGGGCTTTTGAGTAATGTAGCCGTTGGCCACCCTGAATCATCAAAGTCAAGCGTTTGCCAGCCTAGGGCAGCAAGGCGGGCATCATAAATTTCTACAAAGCCAACCGCACCTGCCGAAGTATCTTGCTGCCAGGCATAAGCCTCGAGGTAGCGCCACGACTCATCACTATCTATATATATAGTATTGCCATCTGTGATCACATCTGACTGAACAAAAATACCCCCGCAAGCAAAGCGCTGGGCATGCTCATGGCGAGGCAACTGGTACCAGGCCATGTTTTGTCCATAGCTATGGCCCAAAACGGCAATAACATTGGCACCTTTTTGCAAATAGGGAGCGATGTCGTAACTATCATAGTACTGAAAAGCAGGATCACAGCGCGCTGGTCCACGGCCTACAAACTGACCATTGACAAAGAGTTGATATCTGCCATCAGCAGAAATATGAGTAATGGCCTCTTTTACATCTGCGGCTATGTCAAAGCTTTTACGAAAGTAAACAAAACAATTTTTATCTTCTTGTAGCGAACGACCTGGGCCGAAACTAAGGGCGAGGCCAGTGGCTGTTAAGGCTGGTCGCTCACGCCAGATCCACTCTGCTCGGCGGGTCTTCATCTGAGTTACTGGATAGCTTGTCATGGTAGGTTGTACCTCATTTTTTGTCTTTTAAGCTAGAGAATAATTAATAGCATAGTATTTGTACACCTAATCGAGGTTAGAAGGACTGAGATCTTAGGTCCTTACAAAACTACTGCTTTTTCTCCCTCCTGGAACTGTGCCTGGTAGAGGGTTGCATAGGCTCCACCTCTGCTAACAAGCTGGGTATGCGTCCCTTGCTCCACAATGCGTCCCTCCTCCATGACAACAATAAGATCTGCATCGCGAATGGTAGAGAGGCGGTGGGCGATCACGAAGCTGGTGCGGTTGCCACGCAGGGCTTCCATAGCCTGTTGAACAAGCAGTTCGGTACGGGTGTCCACTGAGCTGGTAGCTTCATCGAGAATTAAAAGTGCAGGGTTAGCAAGAAAAGCGCGTGCAATCGTGATGAGTTGTTTCTCGCCAGCGCTTACCCGCCCACCTTCATCATCGATAATGGTGTCATAGCCATCAGGTAAGGTATGAACAAAGCGATCAACAAAGGCAGCACTGGCAGCCGAGACGATTTCTTCCTCAGTTGCAGCAGGTTTACCATAGGCAATATTGTCACGGATTGTGCCCTTAAAGAGCCAGGTGTCTTGCAAAACCATTCCGATTTGAGAACGGAGTTGGGCACGGGGTATGCTTGAAATGTCAATGCCGTCCAGAGTTATACTGCCCAAGTCTAGTTCATAGAAACGCATTAATAGATTGACTAGCGTGGTCTTACCTGCACCGGTAGGGCCAACGATTGCCACAGTCTGACCCGGCTCCGCAATAAGCGAAAGATCTTCGATAAGCGGCTGATCTTCTTCATAACGGAAGTTAATATGTTCAAAGGTAACGCGACCACGTTGCATTGCGGGAAATTGTGTCACTTTGCTGTCCGGGAGTTCCTCGTCAGCGTCAAGGAACTCGAAAACGCGTTCAGCGGAGGCAACACCGGACTGGAGCAGATTAACCATCGAAGCAATCTGGGTGACAGGTTGGGTAAATTGCCTCGAGTACTGGATAAAGGCCTGCACATCCCCAAGACTAATGGTGCCATTAGCCACCCTCAACCCACCCATGACGGCAATTACGGCATAATTAAGATTCCCAATAAACATAGAAATGGGCATAATCATACCCGAAAGAAATTGCGCCCGGTAACTAGCTTGGTAAAGTGCTTCGTTTTCTACTTCAAATGCCTGCTGCACCTCGCGTTGTCTACCAAAGACTTTGACCAAAGCATGACCTGAGTAGGTTTCCTCAACTTGTGAGTTAAGCATGCCAGTACGGCGCCACTGAGCGGCAAACTGCTTACCAGAGCGGCTCATAATCACCATCGCCACACTCATGGTGGCCGGAATGGTGACCAGCGCTACGAGTGTCAGCACGGGCGATATTGAGAACATCATTATCAGTACAAAGATTACTGTCAGTCCCGCAGAAAGGAGTTGGCTTATGGTTTGCTGCAAACTCTGAGAAATATTATCTATATCATTGGTTACCCGACTTAAAAGCTCGCCACGGGGTTGTCGGTCAAAATAGACTAGAGGCAAACGGTTGAGTTTTGCTTCTACTGAAGTGCGAAGCCGGTAGACGGTAGCTTGTACTACATCGTTAAGCAAGTAGCCTTGCAGAAATTGCAGGAGTGAAGAGACGAGGTAAATGCCAAGCACCAGCAACAACACCTGACCGACGGCATTAAAGTCGATACCCTGACCAGGGATGAGATCAATGCCCGAAAGCAAATCTGCAATTTGCCCTTGACCATTCGCCCGGGCACCTTCTACTGCCTGTTCCTTGGAAATACCAGCGGGGAGTTGCTTACCAATGATGCCAGAGAATATAAGATCAGTGGCCCGCCCAAGTACACGTGGCCCAAGAGCCGCAAGAGCCATTGCAATTACACCAAATAGGATGACAAAGACGAGTTTGAGACGCTGTGCCCGAAGCAAGCTGAGTAGGCGACGAAGCGAAGGACCAAAGTTATTGGCCTTCTGTCCAACCATGCCGCCACGACCAAACATACCCCCGCCACGCATGCGCTCAGTTTCCTTCATAGTTTTTGGCGTTCTTGTCTGCTGGGAAGCACCGGTTTGTTTGTCATTACGAGAGTTGCTCATGCTGCCACCTGCTGTTGTGATTCAACAATTTCTTGATAAACGCTAGAAGTCTCGAGCAATTCACTGTGGCTGCCCATACCGACAACGGCACCATCTTCAAGCACGATAATCCGATCAGCATTAACAATAGTAGCTACGCGTTGCGACACAATTAGTACGCTTGCGGCTTGCGTGACAGGTTTCAGTGCTTGGCGTAGACGAGCATCGGTAGCAACGTCAAGAGCCGAGAAAGAATCATCAAAAAGATAGAGTTCTGGCTGGCGAATAAGCGCCCTCGCGATGGCAAGGCGTTGACGTTGCCCGCCGGAAACATTGGTTCCCCCCTGGGCAATTGCTGACTCGAGTCCTTCAGGCATAGCCATCACAAAATCCTTGGCTTGCGCAACCTCAAGGGCCTTCCACATTTCATCCTCAGTTGCATCAGGCTTTCCATAGCGCAGATTGCTGGCTACCGTACCTGAAAAAAGGTAAGCTTTCTGAGGTACAAACCCAATCTTTGTCCAGAGTATCTCTGGCTCATAATTGCGAACATCTACATTATCCATTAGTACTTGCCCCTCGGTTGCATCCATGAGTCGGGGTATGAGATTAAGGAGCGTGGTCTTACCTGCGCCAGTTGAACCAATAATCGCGACGGTCTCTCCAGGGCGTACTGAAAAACTGATGTCAGCCAGTACAGGTTGACTTGCGCCTGGGTAAGAGAAAGAGACGTGCTCGAACTTGAGTCCCTGACGCCCGGTGCTTACCACACTTTTGGCAGGTGGCAGTACCGAAGGTTCTGTTTCAAGTACTTCACCAATGCGATTAGCAGAGACAATCGAGCGAGGTAACATCATGATGAGAAAGGTTGACATCATCACAGCCATAAGAATCTGGATCAGGTAGCTGAGGTAGGCAGTCAGCGAACCAATTTCCATCATGCCTGCATCTACACGGTGTCCACCAAACCAGAGAACGGCAACTGTCGAAGCGTTTAGGACCAGCATCACAACAGGAAATAGGGTAGCCATCCAGCGACCTACATAGAGTGCAACATCGGTAAGTTCTTCATTTGCTTTATCAAAACGCTCGGTTTCAAACGGTTCACGTACAAACGCCCGAATGACGCGAATCCCACCAAGCTGCTCACGCATGACTTCATTAATGCGGTCAATGCGCTGCTGCATTTTCCTGAAACCTGGCACCATCCGCAAGGCAATGAAACCCACCGAAGCACCTAGAATAGGCACAGCAACTACCACTAGCCAGGAGAGTCCAACGTCTTCACGAACCGCCATAATGACGCCACCGATCATGGTCATAGGGGCAGTTATTAGTAAAGTCAAGGCCATCATCAGGAGCATTTGCACTTGCTGTACATCATTTGTACTTCGCGTAATGAGAGAGGGCGCTCCAAACTGCGCGACCTCGCGGCTGGAAAACTCGCTCACTCGGTGAAACACCCCGGAGCGCACGTCACGACCAAAGGCCATAGCGGTGCGTGCTCCAAAGAATACCGCTGTGATGGTACTTGCGACCTGAACAAATGAAGCCAGTAGCATCCAGCCACCTTGCACCAGGATGTAGCTCGTGTCACCCCGCACCACGCCATTATCGATTAGATCAGCGTTAATGCTAGGTAGCAGCAGTGATGCAATGGTACTAACCAGTTGCAGAACCGCGATCAACCAGATGACACCCCTATAAGGGCGCGTGTAACGCATAAGAATTTTTAAGAGCATCAGGAATTTCTCCTCTCGGTAGAATCAGTACTTGCACGGCAATTGTTAGGGGATGCAGAGGCGGCTTTACTATCAAGCGCACCATAAAGTAAAAGTTTGACCAACTCAGTCACAGACATGCGCTCCTGAGGCTTTGCTAAGGGGTGCCGACGGGTAAATAGCAACGCGACAAAGGCTGCGGCAACTCGGTCATGGTCAAAACACAGGCTCTCTTGGTGTGGCTCGAGTAAAGTAGTCACCCCACTTGTTACCGCTTCCCCCCAGGTATGGATAAAAGTAGGTGGTTCTATGGGGCGATTGCTAGCAGGTGGCATGGTCCGCAGTACGGCAAAAAGCGCAGACGCCTCTTCTGAGTTTTCCGTAATGACTCGAGCAGCCGCAATCAATTGCGCTTCAAGGGATGCTTCTACATCAATATTTTGTAACCCGACACGTAGGGGTTCTGGGTCCAGTTGATGTTCGATGGCAGCAAGAATAATGGCATACTTATCAGGGAATACCTTAAAAAGGGTTCCTTCAGCAACCTCAGCAGCCTCAGCAATTTCGCGAGTGGTTATGGTGGCGCTACGCTCTACCAATAGAGGCAATACAGCCTCGATAATGGCGCGTCGGCGCTTATCGGGCGCCAAAGGTTTAGCACGTTGATTTTTATCCATAGCGAATAGTATAAGTGAGTGAGCGCTCACTCACTAAATTTCATAATACTACAGTTTAACCAAGTTGGGCTGCCTAGATAATTTGGAGTAATTGTACACTAACGAATTTATTGCGTCACAGACGCATATTCTGTTAGCGTATTTTTTTGTTTTCTCAAAACTCATCTGCACAGGGCGAAAGGCATCCATTAGTTTTGAGATAGGGTTTTGATGATGTTGAAGCCCTATTTTACCGTCTAGGACAGCATTCTCAATAAGTTCTCTCAAAAACCAGGGGACTTTGTTGGCGAAGTCCCAGAAGGTCTGGAAAAGGCTGGAGATGGTCGAAATAATGAGGAATGTTAAAACCACAACCCCTAGGCGAGATACCTGTAGCAACGGCACGAGTAACGAAAGCTGCATTTCCTAAAGGCAACACCATCATGCGCTTACGAGATGAGTTTGATGGCTTATTTAGCGATGAAGACTTTAGTGATTTATATCCTGACTTAGGTCAACCCGCTTTGTCGCCTTGGCGTCTAGCTTTGGTGACTTTAATGCAGTTTATGGAAAACCTAACCGATCGACAGGCTGCTAATGCCGTGCGGTTGCGTTTAGATTGGAAATACGCCCTTGGACTAGATCTAGAAGACATTGGCTTTGACTATTCAGTCTTAAGCGAATTTCGAGATCGGTTAATTGAGGCAGATGCCCAAGAACGCTTACTGGATACAATGCTTGAGCGCTTCAAAACTCGGGGCTTGGTAAAGGAAAAAGGTAAACAACGGACAGATTCAACTCACGTACTAGCCAATATAAGAGATATGAACCGACTCGAGTTGGTCATCGAAACGATGCGAGCTGCGCTAAATGAATTAGCAGCCATAGCCCCAGACTGGCTTCAAAGCATTGCTGAAGACAGTTGGTTTGAGCGTTATGCAGAACGGGTAGAAGAGTATCGTTTACCTAAAAGCCAGACAGCCCGTGAGGCATACGCAAAGACTGTTGGAGACGATGGGTTTAAGCTTTTAGATGCTATTACAAACGCGCCTTTATCAACTGAGTTAACGAACCTGCCTAAAGTAGAGGTGCTCAGGAAAATCTGGGAACGGCACTATGAACGCAAAGGCAAACGGGTACGTTGGCGAGATGCAAAAGACCTGAACAAAGCTATTCCTAACATTGCATCTCCATATGATCCAAAAGCTCGATATAGCAAGAAGAGAGGTAAAACCCGGCTAGGTTACAAAACTCATTTTACGGAAAGCTGTAATGAAGATTCAGCTAACGTCATCGTTAACGTGCTAACCAAGCCAGCAAGATGTCAGTTGCACAGAGGATATTCATCAAACTTTAGCCGAAAAAAACTTAAGACCAGAAGAGCATTATGTTGATGCTGGTTATACAGGTGCAGAGCTTCTAGTAGACAGCCAAGAAGACTATGGCATAAAGTTGATTGGACCCACTCGCATAAATCCCAACTGGCTATCAAAGCTAGAAGGAGGCATTTCGCTTTATGACTTCGACATTAATTGGGAAAAAGAAGAAGTTACTTGTCCTGGTAACAAAAGCTCTATAGCTTGGCGGGCATATCGCCAAGAAGGTAAATACCCTCAGGACAGGATTCAAGTACGTTTCTCAAGAAGAGACTGTACGCCTTGTAAGCTTAGAAAGCTATGTACTCGTTCGGATATACAGTCTCGTATTCTGAATTTTCAGCCTCAAGCTCGGTATGAAGCCCTCAAATACACCAGAGACTACATAGCCTCAAAGCAAGGGCAACAAGACTATCGAATTCGTGCCGGTATTGAAGGCACCATTGCTCAAGCTGTAGGTGCTTTTGGTGGACGACGGTCTCGTTATCGTAGTCAAGTTAAAACGCATTTTCAACAAGTCATGATTAGCTCTGCAATCAACATCGTTCGGGTTGATCATTTTCTCCAAGGCAAGCCTAAAGGCAAAGCCCAAATTTCAAGATTCGCTAAACTCAAAATAGCTCCTTAAGACTTCGCCAACAAAGTCCCAGGGATTATAAGAATTGCATACATTTCCACTAACGTACAGATACCCCTGTTTTATC
>JAGQHN010000177.1 GCA_020431825.1 Trueperaceae bacterium
TGCCGTTTTGGTTGATAGGGGTCACCGCGAGTTGCCTATACGTGCTGATTATGTGGGTAAAAACATTCCCACCAGTGCCGCTGAAGTGATTAAGGTCAAGCTCGAGTCCATTGACGGTGCCGAAAGCGTTGAACTCTGGGAGTTAGCATGATCGCTGGAAGCAAACCCGTAAATCTCACACCGCCGGCCAGTTCTGGCGAAAGTACAGGCCGAAAAAAACATCTGCTTGATTTTCAGGATTGGTCAGTGGCAGACATTCACGCCCTGTTTGACACGACCGATGTCATGGCGCAAGTCTTGGAGCGCACCATCAAGCGCGTTCCTGCCCTGCAAGGCTTCACAGTGGGCACACTGTTTTTTGAAAACAGCACCCGCACCCGCCTCAGCTTTGAGCGTGCAGCCAGAGCGCAAAGTGCCGATGTTTTGTCCTTTGCCGCCGGAGCCAGCAGCCTTTCCAAAGGTGAGTCAATGAAAGACACCCTGCGCACCATTGACCAGATGCAAAGTGATGTCTATGTGGTTCGTCATGTCGCGGCAGGGGTTCCCTACCAGCTAACAAAATGGACCGACGCCTCAATCATAAATGCTGGTGACGGCAGGCGTGCTCACCCTACCCAGGCGCTTTTGGATGCCTATACCTTTAAAAAGAATTTTGCTAACTTTGACCATTTTGAGGGCAAACGCTTAGCCATCGTAGGCGATGTCATGCACTCGAGGGTTGCCCGTAGCAACATAGAACTCTGGACGTTGTTAGGTGGGGAAGTCACCCTGTGTGGCCCGGCCACGCTGTTACCCAGAGAACTCGAGCAGTTTGACAAAGTCACTCTTACACATAATGTCTATGAGGCGGCCGAAGGTGCGCATGCAGTCATGGCACTTCGCCTGCAAAATGAACGTATGACTTCTGGCTTACTACCTAGCATCGCCGAGTATCAGGAGCGCTATCAGGTAACCGAAAAGGTTATGGCGGAGGCGCATCCAGATGCACTGGTCATGCACCCCGGCCCCATGAACCGTGATGTAGAAATAGCTGGTGACCTTGCTGACAGTGAGCGAAGCGTTATCGAAAAACAGGTTGCCAGTGGCGTGCCCATTCGCATGGCAGTTCTCTACACCTTACTGGTGGGCAAAAAATAAAAATACCCCAACGCAATTTCTCCCCTTAAAAAGGGGGATTCAGGGGATTCATGACTCAAGGAGATTTATGCGATCTGTTATTAAAAATGTACACCTGCTCGATGGCACCACAGACTACGGCACAGGCGACCTTTATATAAAAGACAGTCTTATAGAAGGCATTAATTTATCAGGCGAGGTTGATGAAACCATTGACGGTTCAGGCTTAACCCTTTGCCCAGCCTTTATCGACCTGCACGCCCACTTACGCGAACCCGGGCAAGAAGTCAAAGAAGATTTGGCCTCTGGTCTGGCTGCCGCAGCTGCTGGTGGCTTTGGTTCAGTGGTCAGCATGGCCAATACCAAACCTACCGTTGATGAAGCTGGCATCGTGGCTGATCTGGTGGCAAAAGCTCGAAAAATTGGGCAAGCCAGACTGTTCCCCGCGGCCTCTTTAAGTCACGGTTTAAAAGGTGAAACCCTGACTGACTTTGGCGCACTTAAACAGGCTGGGGCCGTCATGATTACTGATGACGGCATTCCTGTACAGGACTCCCACCTGATGCGCCGCGCCTGTGAATATGCCAGGGAACTTGATCTGGTCATTCAGACCCATTCTGAAGATCCAGGCTTGCGTCAGAGTGGCGTTATGAATGAAGGACTGGTTTCACAGCGTCTGGGTCTTCCTGGCAACCCCATTTCTGCTGAAGCCATTATGATTTTTAGAGACTGTGAAGTCGCAGCTATGACCGGGGCCAGAGTGCATATAGCCCATGTCTCGAGCAAACGTGGTATGCAAGTCATCGAATGGTTTAAAGCGCAGGGTCACACCAACATCACAGCTGAAGTCACCCCGCATCATTTAACGCTGGACGATTCTGTTTTTGAATCCTTTGACACTATTTATAAAGTAGCTCCGCCTCTGCGCACAGCCGAAGATGTCGCCTATTTACGCAAGGCCATTACAAAGGGCGTGGTTGATTCTATTGGTACAGACCACGCTCCTCATACTCAGGCCGAAAAAGACCTCGACATGCTGCAAGCCCCTTTTGGCATTCCAAATATAGAGCTAACTTTTCCTCTGCTTTACAGTGAACTGGTTGAAAAAGGCGCTATCACCTTAACCAGGCTTATTGAGCTGTTAACGGTTGGTCCAGCCAAAGTTATGAAGTGGGATATACCCACTTTGGAGGCGGGCAAAGCAGCAGATTTGGTGTTACTTGACTTAGCTACTGAAAAACCGGTCACGCCAAAAAGCTTTAAAAGCAAAGCCAAGTTTAGCCCCTGGACAGGGCAAAATCTAAAAGGCTGGCCAGTTCGAACACTGGTAGCAGGTAAACCGGTCTATTCAGCCTGAAGTCCTCTTAGCTTTTGACCTAGGGACCCATCCTCCCTAGGTTTTGTCTTTATGATCATTTTTGCTTTTGCCAGCCCTCAATCAGAAAACTTAGCCCCTACACCCTTGACATAGGGTTAAAGCCTCAATATAATTAGTTAGATTAACTAATTATTTATGGAAAAAGTTCTTGAAGCCTTTATTACTACTTTAGACAGCTCTTTTAAGAAGTTGTTAGAGGACGTAGGAAATCCCTTAAATCTTACGGCTAGCCAGGCTACATACATTGAGACTATCTATAAATTAAACCAGCCCACCCTTTCTGAACTCGCAGATAGTCTTGGCTTAAGCCGGGCTTCAGTAACCACAGCTATCAATAAGCTGGTGAAGCAGGGCTACATTACCAAGACCCAATCTAGCGAAGATAAACGTGTGAGCCATCTTGGCTTAACTCCCTCGAGTGAAAAACTTATGCAGGCGAAACAGAAGGCAGTTCAAAACTATACGGACTTTATTCGAGCTGCCTTATCTCAAGAAGAAATCAGGCAATTTGAGCTCATTATGAGCAAACTGGTCCTACAATTTCAAAATCAATAAGGTCTGACCAAACAATTAGTTAGACTAACTTACTAAAGGAGTAAGATGCTTATTTGCTTATTAGCCGCAGGTACAAGGGGCGACACCCAGCCCTTTATTGCTCTTGGAGTGGCCTTAAAAGAGGCAGGGTACCAGATCAGACTTGCTGCCGCCGAAAATTTTGAGGCTTTGGTTACAGACTATGGGCTCGAGTTCTATCCTATACAGGGCAATGTCGAGCACTTTGCCACCAATCCTGAACTAAAAGCATCGTTAGCAGCTGACAACCCTCTTAAAACGCTACGAAGTTTTAAAACCCTAAGAGACTATGCCTATGAAATGCAAAAAGATTACTACGCTGCCTGTCAGGGGTCAGATGCCATCATTTATCACCCTGGTGTAACAATCGGTTATTTTGCTGCGCAAAAGCTCAAGATTCCCAGCATTCTTGCTTCGCCCTTTCCCTTTACACCCACAAAGGATTACCCTGCTCTGATTTTTTATCAGTTTCGGCTGGGCAAATGGGCTAATAAGCTAAGCCATAAGCTTTTTGAGCAGGTGCTCTGGCAAACCTCGAGCCAACCAATTAACCGATTTTGGAAAGAGCGTTTTGGCAGCCTGCCCCAAGAATTTGGCAAACCCTACCAAAAACAACACAGTCAGTCCAGACCTACGCTGATCTCTGGCAGTGAGCATGTATTTCCTAGAGGCTCTGATTGGCCTGACCATGTTTACAACACCGGCTACTGGTTCCTCGAAAAAGCCCAGGACTGGCAAGCCAGTAAAGAACTGCAAGACTTTCTTGATAAGGGACCCGCCCCACTTTATGTTGGCTTTGGTAGTATCGGCAACCCAGAAACTGCTGAAGCAACTACCAGATTGGTCATAGACGCCCTAGCACAAACCGGGCAAAGAGGGGTTCTGGCTACAGGCTGGCAGGGATTACAAAAAGTGTCCCTTCTACCAGATCATATTTTTATGCTCGAGTCTGCTCCTCACAGCTGGCTTTTTCCAAGAATGGCTGCTGTTATTCATCATGGTGGTGCTGGCACCACAGCGGCAGGCTTAAGGGCTGGCATACCAAGCATTATTATTCCTCATGGGCTCGATCAGTTTGCCTGGGGCCAGCGCATCTATGAACTTGGTGTTGGCCCCAAACCCATTCCTAAGAAAAAACTGAGTGTTCCAGCCTTAGCTGCGGCCATAGAGTCAGCTTTAGCAGAAAAAACCAGAGAACGAGCACTCGAGCTTGGTAAAAAAATGGAAAGTGAAAAGGGTCTCGAGACTGCCACCCGGATTATTATTGACGCCCTTCAGTCCAGTACAGCTGGTCAGAATACGCTTCCTTTAGAAACCGAGAGCAGGCACGCCTACTGACATAAAGTTGTCACTTGATACATTAAAATATAAGGTATGGCACTCGAGGTACATTCCCCATTTGAACCCAAAGGCGACCAACCACAAGCTATTCAAAGCATCGTTGATGGACTCAGCGACGGCCTACGTTTTCAAACACTGCTTGGCGCTACGGGTACGGGAAAAACCTATACCATGGCCAAGATTATCGAAAAGGTGCAGCGCCCTGCTCTCATCCTGGCGCCAAACAAAATCCTGACAGCGCAGCTTGCTGGTGAGTTCCGCGAATTCTTTCCAGGAGCTGCCGTTGAGTTCTTTATCTCTTACTACGACTACTATCAACCTGAAGCTTATGTACCTGCCCGAGACCTGTTTATTGAAAAAGATGCCAACATTAATCAGGAACTAGAGCGTTTACGCCATTCCTCTACGCGCAGTTTGCTTACCCGTAAAGACACCATCGTGGTGGCGTCCGTCAGTGCCATTTATGGTCTTGGTTCACCCGATGAATATCAAAACCTCAATTTGATTCTTAGGCAAGGCTTGCAGATTTCCCGAGATGCCATTTTGAGCCGTCTCATTACTCAGCAGTATGAACGCAATGATATTGAAATTGCCCCTGGGCGTTTCAGAGCCAAGGGCGATGTTATAGAAATCTGGGCAGCCTACGATGAAAACCCCTTACGTGTTGAACTCTGGGGCGATGAGATTGATCGGCTGGTTGTCACGGACCCGGTCACGGGAAGTGAAGTTCAGGAACTCGAGGCCACCACGGTCTTCCCTGCCAAGCACTATGTTACTCCCTTTGACAAGCTCGAGCCTGCCATTTTACAGATTGAACATGACTTAGAAGAACGCCTTGACTTCTTTGAAAAGAACGACAAGCTTTTAGAAAAGCAGCGCATTAAAGAACGTACGCTCTACGACATTGAAATGCTGCGCACCCTTGGCTACTGTTCTGGCATTGAAAACTATTCGCGCTACCTTGATGGCCGTATGCCTGGCGAAGCCCCTTACACCTTGATTGACTACTTCCCTGATGACTTTATTGTCTTTATGGATGAGTCACACAACATGGTCTCGCAAATTAAAGGCATGTACAACGGGGATAGAGCCCGCAAAACCACCCTGGTGGATTATGGCTTTAGACTGCCTGCCGCGCTTGACAACCGTCCGCTCAAACAGGATGAGTTTTTTGAGCGGGTAGGTCAGGTTGTCTTTGTTTCTGCAACCCCGGCGGCTTTTGAACTCGAGCACAGTGACAACGTAGCCGAACAGGTCATTCGCCCGACAGGACTGGTAGACCCTCAGGTTACTGTTAAACCCAGTCGTGGTCAGATTGATGACCTGCTCTTTGCCATCAGAGAACGTGCTGCTCTTAAAGAACGCGTACTGGTCACCACACTAACCAAGAAAATGTCCGAAGATTTAACGGAGTACTTTGCTCAGCAAGGTGTCAAAGTCCGTTATATGCACTCGGATATTGACTCTGTAGAACGTCAGGTCATCCTGCGTGATTTGCGCCTGGGCCACTTTGATGTGCTGGTGGGCATTAACTTGCTACGGGAAGGTCTTGATCTGCCAGAAGTTTCGCTGGTTGCCATTTTAGATGCCGATAAAACTGGCTTTTTACGCAGTGAGCGCAGCCTGATTCAAACGATCGGCCGAGCAGCAAGAAATGTTCGCGGTGAAGTTTATCTCTATGCCGATGTCGTGAGTGAAGCTATGCAGGGCGCTATAGATGAGACCAATCGCCGCCGCGAAAAACAGCTTGCCTATAACGAAGCTCATGGCATTACCCCGGAAACCATTCGTAAAAGCATTCGCGATGTTATTCGCGGAGAAGAAGAAGTTGAAGTCAGTGAAAGCCTGGCTCCCTGGGAAAAAGAGCTGGTTATGGATGACCTCAAACAAGAGCTGGCTATGCTCGAGACTGAAATGTGGGAGGCGAGTGACACTCTTGACTTTGAAAAAGCCGCTGCGGTGCGTGACCGCATTCGTGAGATTGAAGCTAAATTGCAGGGTAAAGACGTATCCATTACGACCTTACCAGGCCAAAAATCCAAACTTGCTGCCCGCAAATAAGAACATATTCTTCCAGACCTAAGTTCAAAAAGACCTTGTGTTTTTACAAGGTCTTTTTGATTTTAAAGACAGTCACATTTTCATATTTATCATTAAAAAAGCATTAGTTATAAATTAGATTTTTTAGCTCCCTGACCGGGTTTCTCATGTTCAAAGGGGGCCAACGAGCTAGTCATAAAACTACAATTTTGGGGATTTAAAATTTAACATTTGTACAAAAAATGTGGCATGCCTAACTTAACAGAAAGAGATGAGAAGAAAACGCGACGAAATCTGAGAAATTCTCAAAACCCTCTCATTTAAGTTTGATAATTTTGTAAGAGTCAAGTCCGTATAGTAACTACATTTAAGTGCTATACGCACTGGAAGCGAAGATATCTGACCTCCACATTGGGCGCTTGGGTCAGATGGAGCGAGTAGCGCAACCGACCAGCATGACGTTTTTTTATGCCTGCTCAAGCCCAAAATTTACTTAACCTTGGGGTTATGGGTGCTATATGAAAGTAAACGTTGGCATGTACACTTTGAAAAAACTTATTTTCATTCTTCTTTTAACCGTCTTTTTTAGCGGACTCCTTGCCTCATGCTCGAGTTCAGGCGTAAATCAACTCCCCCAACAAACACCAGGAACCAACGAAAGCCCCGATACGCCTGCAGACGACCCTGCGCAAGAAGACCCTAACCAGGAAGACCCTAGTTCTACCAACCCTGTCTTGCCAGATCGTAGACTTGGCGAGGTACAAATTGGTGCCTATATTAAAGGGGCAACCTGGGATAAAACGCTACTTCATGAGCTCGAGGATTCATTAGGGCATGAGTTCAACATAATTCAGTGGTTTACCAGCTGGCCAGCTCCTTTTGAACCTTATATTGTGAATCGTGTAATCGATTTAAACCGTAAACCCCTCATCACCTGGCAGTCAAATGCCCAAACACTTGATTCTATTCTTAATGGCAGACATGACGCCTATATCAGAAGCTGGGCCAGGGGAGCTAAAAAAGTTTCTGGCGAAATTTATCTGCGTCCTTTTCCTGAAATGAATGGTGACTGGACCCTCTGGAATGGTAACCCTGCCAAGCTGGTTCGTGCATGGAAACACATTGTTGACATTTTCCGCGAAGAAGGCGCCAATAACGTTTTATGGGTTTGGTCACCTAATATCACTGATGAGCCAGCCACTGCTACAAATCGCATGGAACTCTACTATCCTGGCGACGACTATGTCGATGTCCTTGGTCTTGATGGCTTTAATTGGGGAACCGTTCGCCCCTGGACTGCCTGGAAAAGCTTTGAGGAAACCTTTACTGTTCCCTATAGGCGCATCACTGCTTTAGGTGATCAACCCCTGTGGCTAGCCGAGATCGCTTCAACCGAGAAAGGTGGCAACAAAGCCACCTGGATTACCGACATGTTAAATAGCACTAATTTTCCCCGTATAGATGCCCTTATCTGGTTTAACGAAGTCAAGGAAACCGATTGGCGTATTGAAAGCTCTCATGCGTCAGAGGCAGCCTTTAAAGCCTGGTTCACTCAGCGTGCACTCGAGCAGTCTCTGGCTTCAGCCAATCCCTGATTCAGCACAAACCAAAAAAGGCGAGCCCTGAGGCTCGCCTTTTTTATTTATATAGGACTTACGCACGTAAGACCATAGGAATGCTGGGATGTTTAAGTTGGTGTTTGATGTAATCGTCAAGAAGACCA
>JAGQHN010000178.1 GCA_020431825.1 Trueperaceae bacterium
TCTTCTCTCGCTACTAGGACCCCCCTATCAACAGCTTTATTCCTAATTTATTCAGAGGGGGGGCGGAAAGTCAGCTTTAAGATAATCAAATTACCAATTACGCTCTTTGAATAGCCATAAAGCAAGTTTCCGAGTCTCATTTTTTTCAAAACAGCTTGAAAAAGTGACCAGGTGTCTTTTTTTGGAAACAATTTGCAGATTGTTCAATATAATTTATCTAAATACAAATATTTTTTATCGCAAAAAGCTAATATTTTTAAAATTTGTGCAAAATGTTTTATAAATTGTGAATAAAATTCAATTTTAATTTGACAAAATTGAAAACCTGTGACTATACTTACCGCAAGGTTGCAGGCAAAGTTATCTGTACGCCTTAACCGAAAGCCCTGTAACAACTTGGAGGTAAGTCGTGATGAAACAATCACAAGGTCATGGGTCGCGTATGGCCCTAGCACGTTTGTTGGCGCTTAGTCTGGTTTTAACCCTGTATCTGGGGATAGCCCTTGCCCAGGATACGGTTAAGGTCGGTGTTTTACACTCCTTGAGTGGCACCATGGCAATCAGTGAAGTTACCGTTGCCAACGCAACAGAACTGGCGATAAAAGAAATTAATGAGTCTGGCGGGGTACTCGGCATGCAAATTGAGTACATTGTTGAAGATGGTGGTTCGGAACCGGCCGTTTTTGCGCAAAAAGCTCAAAAATTAATAGAAGAAGATGGTGTTGTAACCGTTTTTGGTGGTTGGACCTCCGCCAGTCGTCAGGCGATGTTGCCCGTTTTCGAGAATACTGGCAATCTGCTCTGGTATCCGGTGCAGTTTGAAGGCAATGAATGCTCTCCCAACATTATTTACTCAGGCGCACAGCCAAACCAGCAAGCTTTACCCGCGCTTGATTGGGCTTTTGAACAGGGCTATACCAAATTCTTTTTAATTGGTTCTGACTATGTCTACCCACAAACCGCCAACTTCATTTTGAATACTCATATTGCAGACCGCGGGGGTGAAGTCTTGGGCGAGGAATATATTCCTTTAGGTGATACCAACTTTAGCTCGGTTATTAACAAAGTGCGCGCTGCTGAACCCGAACTTATTTTTAATACACTTAATGGTGACAGCAACGTTGCCTTCTTTAAACAAATGGAAGCAGCAGGCTATGACAGCGAAAGTTTGCCGATTATGTCCTTTAGCATTGCCGAACAAGAAGCTATGGCGATGGGGGTTGAACTGGTTGCTGGTAACTACGCTGCCTGGAACTATTTCCAGAGTTTAGATAATCCAGCCAATGCCGCCTTTGTTGAAGCCTATAAAGCTGCTTACGGGGCAGATGCCGTGATTACCGATCCTATGATTCACGGTTACATAGATGTATATCTCTGGAAAGCTGCCGTAGAAAAAGCTGGTTCTTTTGACACCGATGCTGTGCGCGCCGCTTCTTACGGTCTGGTACTTGAAGATACGCCTATGGGTACGATTACGGTTGATAGCAATCAGAGTATTTACCAAACGGTGTATGTAGGCAAAATTGGTGATGATGGTCAATTTGAAATTATCTGGGATTCTGGTGAACCAGTTAAACCTGAGCCCTATGACCCACTTGCTTTTCCCGGCAATACCTGCGATTTCGCCAACTGATTGGGTGGTTTAGGGTGTATAAGCCCACTACAACCTAGTTTTTAAGTGCTGTTCTCGAGTCAACTCAGACTCGAGAACAGGACCTTTTGGGCTCGAGCAGCCGACAGTGGCTCGAGGCCCAGTTTCACAAACCCTCTAGGAGATCCTATGGATGCGGTGTTTATTATTAATCAAGCCTTTAACGGTTTGAGTTTGGCGTCTATTTTGCTGCTCGCTGCTTTGGGGCTGGCGCTGAGTTTTGGGCTTATGCGCGTTATTAATATGGCGCATGGTGAGATGCTTATGCTAGGTGGCGTCGTTGCCTATCTGGTACAGCAGACGGTGCCTAAAAGTGTATCGCTCTGGATTGCGTTGCCTGTTGCTTTTATTGCTACGGCTCTGCTCGGCATTCTTTTAGAAACAACTATTATTCGCTGGTTATACGGCCGACCCCTTGACACGCTTCTGGCAACCTGGGGCATTAGCCTGATTTTGCAGCAGGCAGTGGTCTTGTGGCAGCCCTTTGGAGTCAGCTTTGTAACGCCGGGTTGGTTGAGTGGTCAGTTTAGTATTCAATCGGGTGCGTTTGCGGGGGTAACGCTGCCTTATGTACGTATTTTTGTCATTATTTTGTCTATTTTGGTCATGCTGGGCTTAGCCAGTTTACTTCGCTATACTCGTATAGGGCTTTATGTAAGAGCCGTTAATCAAAGTCGTGACATGGCTTCAGCTCTGGGTGTAAATACCCGCATGGTTGATATGGCGGTGTTTGCGCTTGGTACGGGCCTGGCGGGTTTGGCAGGTGCAGCACTGGCGACTATTTCACCAATCACGGGCGTGATTGGCAGTAGCTACATCATAAATGCCTTTTTGGTCGTGATTTTAGGGGGCGTGGGCAGCATCTGGGGTGCACTGCTTGCGGCGGTTTCGCTAGGCTTTTTCACCTCTTTTTTTGAAAGTTTTTACAGTGTTAGTTATGCCAAGGTCATCATTCTTTTACTGGTAATTGCGTTCTTGCAGTGGCGCCCCAAAGGCTTTATTGTTACGCGCTCGAGGGCCCTGGAGGAAACCGCATGATGTCAAAACGTGTACTTGGTTTTTCACTGGCTGCTCTATTGTTTCTTGCCCTTTTTTTAGCGCCAAGCTATTTGAGTGCTTTTAAACTTTCCCTTCTGGGTCGTTTTCTGGCTTTAGGCATTTTAGGCATAGGTATTTCTCTAATCTGGGGTTACACCGGCATATTGAGTTTAGGTCAGGGCCTCTTTTTTGCTCTGGGTGGGTACGCCGTGGCGATGCATATGGTGCTGGTACAAGTCGGAGATAAGTTGCCAGGATTTATGGCGCGCAGCTTTAAGCCTCGTATAACAGAACTTCCGTGGTGGTGGCAGCCTTTTGAATCGCCCATATTTGCTACTGTCATGGTTTTCCTGTTGCCTGCCTTAACTGCTGTTATTATTGCGACGCTAGTGTTTTGGCGTCGTATCTCCGGGGTTTATTTTGCCCTTATTACGCAGGCACTGGTGCTGGCTTTTACAACTCTTATTGTCAGTCAACAGTCTTACACCAACGGTTTTAATGGGCTAACCAATTTTTCTACCCTATATGGGTTTAATATAACCAGCGAATCAGGTCGGGTGGGCTTGTATCTGGTGACCGTAGTGGCCTTACTTTTGACCTGGCTTTTGGCTCAGTGGTTAACCAGTACTCACTTTGGCAAGGTGCTGGTGGCTATACGTGACGGTGAAAACCGCACCCGTTTTTTGGGCTATAACACAACCCCTTATAAAGTTGCCATTTTTACGCTGGCAGGCGTTTTGGCAGGCGTTTCAGGGGCTTTCTTCACCATGCATGCGGGCATTATTTCACCTAAAGATGTTGGGATTGCCCCGTCGATTGAAATGGTGGTTTGGGTAGCCATAGGGGGTAGAGAAAGTATTACTGGCGCAGTTTTGGGTATGGTGCTGGGCAATCTGGCGGCAGACTCTATAAGTAGCCAGTTTCCGGAGAGTTGGCCCCTTATGCTGGGTGTCCTTTTTGTAATTGTTGGCATGATCTTGCCCAAGGGTTTGGTAGGGATCGTTGAGCGTTTTTGGCCACACCGACAAGAGGAAGCCAGTCCAGCTTTAAATGCTTTAAAAAGTGAGGTCAGTGATGCCTGATAAGCTTTTGCAAATTGAAGAGTTGACGGTCAGTTTTGATGGCTTTAAAGCTCTAAGTGATGTGCACTTTAGTATTGAGCCTTTAAGCATTAAGGTTTTGATAGGACCAAATGGCGCTGGAAAATCTACCTTGTGCGATTGCATTATTGGCAAGGTTCGTCCGGCAACTGGTAAAATTATCTATAAAGGCAAAGACATTAGTCGGGCACCCGAGTATAGGATTAATCAGGCGGGTATATGCCGCAAGTTTCAGGCGCCAGGTGTTTTAGAACGCCTGAGTGTCTTTGACAATCTGGCAGTGGCAACCCGGCAGAACCGAAGCTGGCAGCAGAATTTTCGGTTAAACTTGAGTAAGCCTGAAAAAGACCGTATCGAAGAAACCTTAGAATTGGTGGGGCTCGAGAAGCGTCGCAACTTGCAAGCTTCTTATCTGGCTCATGGGGAAAAACAGTGGTTAGAAATCGGCATGGTCGTGTCACAAAACCCGGACCTCCTACTCCTGGATGAACCTACGGCGGGGATGACGGCACAGGAAACAGCTAAAACCGCCGAGCTTATACGAAAATTGGTTGAAAAACACACGGTTCTGGTGATTGACCATGACATGACCTTTGTTGAACTGTTAAAAGCGCCTGTTACCGTTTTAAATCAGGGACAGGTTTTAAAAGAAGGTTCGATGGAGGAAGTGCGTAGCGACCCCGAAGTCATTTCGGTTTATCTGGGCCGCGCCCATGAGGAGCCTATCCATGCTTAAACTTGAAAAGGTCTCGAGTGCTTATGGAGCGTCACAGGTTCTCTGGGATGTTGACCTGGATATCACAAAAGGTGAAGCGGTGGCCCTTTTAGGGCGCAATGGCGTGGGGAAAACGACCTTACTTAAAACCATTATGGGCGTACAACCCATTCGCAAGGGTTTTATTTCTTATGACAATGTGGTGATAAGCAAGCACGCCGCTCACCGCCGGGCGCAGTATGGTCTGGCTTATGTGCCCCAAGGTAGAGGGATTTTTCCTCAGTTAACGGTAGAAGAGAATCTGCTGATGGGTCTGGCATCTTTGACAGGCCGTGAGGATGCTAAGGAAAAAACCATTCCCGACTATGTATTTACATTATTTCCGGTGCTTAAAGATATGCTTTCGCGTAAGGGAGGCAATCTTTCCGGGGGTCAGCAGCAGCAACTGGCGATTGGGCGAGCGCTGGTCACACGGCCTCGAATTTTACTTCTGGATGAACCTACCGAGGGCATTCAACCATCTATCGTCATGCAAATTGAAGAGGCGCTGAAGCACGTAAGCAAAGAGTTAGGGGTTGCCGTATTGCTGGTTGAGCAATATCTGGATTTTGCCTGGAGTTTTGCTGATCGTTACTTTGTGATGCAGCGTGGGCGCATTATTGACCATGGTTACACTGCCAAAAAAGATAAAGAAGAGGTTAGTCGCTTTTTAAGTATTTAGCCAATGAAATGTCTAGCCAATGGAGTATTTGTCAATTAAGTGTTTAGTCAGGGCTCGAGCCTGGCGTAATGATAGGATAGCGGCAAACCATAGCAGGGTTTAGCCCTAAAGATGCCAGAAAAGAATAGCGCTCACAGCGGAGGGATATGCGTTTAACCGAACGAGAAAAAGATAAACTCCTGATTTTCGTGGCGGCTGATGTCGCCAGACGCCGTAAAGACCGGGGCCTTAAACTCAATCACCCTGAAGCCGTCGCCTTGATTACAGCTGAAGTTTTAGAGGGTATACGTGATGGTAAGACAGTGGCTGAATTAATGTCCTTTGGTACGACTGTTTTGAGCCGCGCTGATGTGATGGAAGGCATTCCTGAAATGATTCCTGAAATTCAGGTTGAAGGCACCTTTCCAGATGGTACCAAGCTTGTTACTATTCACGACCCCATTCGTTAAGGAGAACGATGATTCCTGGAGAAATTTTTACTCAAGAGGGTGAGATAGAACTAAATAAAGGTCGTGAAACGCTAACAATACGTGTGGACAACAGGGGTGATCGGCCTATTCAAGTTGGTTCCCATACCCATTTTTTTGAAGTGAATAAGAAGCTAGCTTTTAAACGTGAGCTTGCTTACGGCTTTCACCTTAATATCCCGGCAGGAACAGCACTCAGGTTTGAACCTGGTGAGGGGCGAGAAATTGAACTGGTAGCCTTTGGGGGTAAACGTCAGGTATACGGTATGAATGCACTTGTATCAGGCGATTTGCTCACTCAAAAAACTGAAGCGTTACAGCGCATAAAAGCAGAAGACTTTGAGGGCGCAGAGTGAAACTTTCCAGAAAAGCTTATGCTGGGCTTTATGGCCCTACCACGGGTGACCGTTTGCGTCTGGGTGATACCAATCTGATTTTAGAAGTTGAAAAAGACCATACTGTTTATGGTGACGAAGTGGTCTTTGGCGGTGGCAAAGTAATACGCGACGGTCAGGGTCAGTCGCAACTGAGCCGCGCAGAAGGTACCCCTGATCTGGTTATCACTAATGCTGTTTTGATTGATTACTGGGGGGTGGTCAAAGCTGATGTTGGCATAAGAGATGGCAGGATTGTAGCGATCGGCAAGGCGGGAAATCCTGATATTCAGGATGGGGTAACTAAGGGCCTCGAGCTTGGCCCTAATACCGAAATTATTGCGGGTGAAGGTCGCATTTTAACAGCTGGGGGCATTGACTCCCATATTCACTTTATAAGTCCGCAGCAAGCCTGGGAAGCCCTTTACAGTGGTATGACCACGCTAATTGGCGGTGGCACTGGCCCGTCTGAGGGTAGTAAAGCCACTACCTGTATTCCGGGTGCCTGGAACTTGCACCGTATGATGGAAGCAGTAGAAGCTTTCCCCTTAAATTTTGGGTTCTTAGCTAAAGGTAATGCCTCAAAACCAGATGCACTGATTGAAACAGTGCGGGCGGGGGCACTGGGACTTAAGCTTCATGAAGACTGGGGAACCACTCCGGCGACCATTGATACGGCTTTAAGTGTTGCTGATGCCTATGATGTTCAGGTTGCCATTCATACAGATACCCTAAACGAATCCGGGTTTGTAGAAACTACCCTGGCTGCCCTTAAGGGGCGCACTATTCATACCTATCATTCTGAGGGAGCTGGGGGGGGGCATGCGCCTGATATTTTGCGAGCGGTAAGTCTGCCTAATGTCTTGCCCAGTTCAACTAATCCGACGATGCCTTATACCCAGAATACCCTCGAGGAACATCTTGATATGCTCATGGTTTGCCACCATCTGAGCAGCAAAATTCCAGAAGATGTGGCCTTTGCCGAAAGCCGCATTCGGGCAGAAACCATGGCTGCCGAAGATGTCTTACATGATATGGGGGCCATTAGCATTATGGCATCGGATTCACAGGCGATGGGGCGTATTGGCGAAGTTGTCTGTCGCACCTGGCAAACAGCGCACAAGATGAAGGGCGAACGTGGTGCTCTCAGTCAGGACGGTGCTCAAAACGATAACTTTCGCATTCGTCGTTATATTGCCAAATACACCATTAACCCGGCGATTGCCCACGGCATAAATAGCTATGTGGGCAGCATCGAGGTGGGTAAAATTGCTGATCTGGTGCTCTGGAACCCTGCCTTTTTTGGTATTAAGCCTGACCTTATCCTTAAGGGTGGTTTTATTGCCGCGTCCCTTATGGGTGACCCCAATGCCAGCATTCCTACGCCTGAACCGGTGTATTACCGCCCCATGTTTGGGCACTACGGCAAAGCCAGTGACGCTCTGTGCTATCACTTTGTTTCTCAGGCCTCGCTTGATGAAGGCATGTTGCCCGGTAGCTTAGCCAGAACCTCTTTGCCTGTGAAAAATTGTCGCTCGATTGGCAAGAAAGATTTGCACCTCAATGATGCTACGCCTGAGGTTCAGGTAAACCCGGACAGTTATGAAGTCACGGTTGACGGAGAAAAGATTAGCAGTCAGGCCGCCAAATACTTGCCGCTCGCGCAGCGCTACTTTTTGTTTTAGCAGGTATCTATGTCAGATTTGATTCGCATTCAAAGCTTGCCTCATATAAACGATAGTCTCGAGCGCCAGCATATTGACATCCCTATGACTTCAGAAGATCGGCAGCGAGTTCGCCGCAGGCTCGAGGCCCCCGATGGTGAAGTCTTTGCTCTCGAGTTGCCTACTGGCTCGGTATTGCCGGTGGGTCATGCTCTTTTTGTTACGGCTAAGAAAATCTACCAGGTCGCAGCAGCACCAGAAGATGTTTTATGCATTA
>JAGQHN010000179.1 GCA_020431825.1 Trueperaceae bacterium
TGGACCCCCACGTCCACCTGGACCCCCTTCAGGTGCACCCTCTGGTGGCGGCCCACCAAAACCCCCACCTGGCCCATTAGGTGGTGTTCCTCCCGGCGGTGTCCCTCCAAAACCGCCAAAAAAGCCCCCTTCTTCACCAGTTTGAGCAGCTTCCTGACGCCTTAAAAACTCGGTGTCCATCCAAATCAGTTGATCGCTTGTCAAAATATCCAGTTCCATTGTGTCCAGTAATTCTGCGGCACGTTCACTGCTATAACCCGGGGAATTAGCAAGTTCATTCAAAATAGGTGCGAGTAAAGCGGCTTGTTCTGCCGATACAGGAAGGTCACTGGTTTTTTCCAGTTCGAGCATAAGCCCTACGGAACTAATTAAATTGAAATAAGGCTCCATCTGAGCGGCTATTTCAGGATTAGACCCTTGAGGCTGGGCAAAACTAAATCCAATTAGGGAAACAAGAATAATCACTAAGGTTTTTTTCATCTTTATTCCTTTCCTAGTGCAAAAGTTAAAAGGTCAACAAACATTAAATAAAATCTATTCGTATCTAAGGGAATCAACAGGGTCAAGTTTGGCAGCCCTTTGAGCAGGATAAAAGCCAAAGAAAATACCTACTGCAGCAGAAAAAGCAAACGCTAAGACCATGCTGGGAATACTTAAAACAAACGGAACACTTAGGGCGTCGGTTGAGAAGTAACCTATAGCAATACCAATAAGAATTCCGATGAGACCTCCTACACAGGAAAGCAAAATAGCTTCAAGTAAAAATTGACTAAGAATGTCTCTTGGTTTCGCACCCAGTGCTTTTCTAACCCCAATTTCTCGGGTTCTTTCAGTAACAGAAACTAGCATGATGTTCATAATGCCGATACCACCTACGAGCAAACTTATACCCGCAATAGCACCCAAAAAGGTTGTGAGCGTTGAAAATACAGCTGTTACGCTTTCTAATTGATTGGCCTGATTACGAATATTAAAATCGTAGTCATCTTCACTGACTTTTTCATGCAAATTGGCCATCAGGGTAGTTAGATCAGCTTCAACACCTTCAACATCTCGCGGATCTTCTACTTTTACAGCAATCGTACTAACAGTGGGTTTCCCTTCGTAATCATTCCTTTCAATTCTTTGAATAAAGGTACTTAAGGGAATAATGATATTAGTATTTGGGTTGTTAAAGCCTGCACTTGCTTGCTCTTCCAAAACACCTAAAATATCGTAAGAAACATTAGCGATTTTTAACTTTTGCCCGACGACAGCTTGGGGATCTACATCTGGAAATAAGTCACTAGCAACCTCTGAACCTACCACAGCGTATCGCTTCCTAGTTTCTACATCAGTTGATCCGAAATAACTGCCCGCCTGCGTGGCTGCATTTTGCACTTTTTCGTAGTCAGGCCAAGTTCCCACTATGGTCGCAGTTGTATTGTTTGCATCTGCTTTAACCTGCTGATTATTGCTCTGGTTAGCAGGTGCTACGCCTTCGATTCGATCATCTGCTAAGGCAACAATGGCCTCTGCATCCTCAATCGTAAGGGTCTGCGATCCCCCACCACGAACCAGACCAGGTGGGCCAAAACCTCCCTGTCCACTTGAGATAGTCAGCAAGTTGGTTCCAAAACTACTAAAACTATCGGTTACATTCTGTCTGACCCCGTTGCCTACGCTAACGAGTGCCACTACGGCTGCTACACCTATAATTACACCAAGAGCTGTGAGGATACTGCGAAGCATATTAGCTCGAATGCTGCGCCAGGCAATTTTTAAAATTTCAAAGATACTCAGTCTGCCACTATAGGGAGCTTCTTCAAATGGGATGACATCAAAATCATCTTCGTGCACGGCCGGGAGTTTAGAACTTTGTGCTAAGTCACTCATTGTGAACTTCCGATATAGTGCGTTGAGACTTGGGAAGCAACATGAGGTCTGCGTTGCTCATGCTTTTGATCGCTTTCAAGTAGCCCATCTCTAAGCCGAATTGAACGCTTAGTTTGCTCCGCAATTTCTGGTTCGTGGGTGACAATTAGAACAGTGACACCTTCATCATTAAGTACATGAAATAAGCCCATGATTTCATCACCCGTTTGGGTATCAAGATTGCCCGTGGGTTCATCTGCCAACAGGAGAGCTGGATTCATAGCAAGCGCTCTGGCAACCGCGACACGCTGTTTTTGCCCCCCTGATATTTGTGAAGGGAGATTACGCCATTTATCAACAAGTCCGACTTTCTCGAGCATGTCAAACGCTCTATCCCGACGCACTTTCGGCGCGTAACCTGCATAGGTAAGTGGCACTTCAACATTTTCAAGAAGATTTAGGCGAGGCAAAAGATGAAACGACTGAAAGACGAAACCAATATAGGCATTTCTGATTTCAGCCCTATCAAATTCATCTAGTTTACTTACGTTTTCTCCACGTAAAAGGTAATCACCTTCCGTAGGATTATCTAAAATACCCAAAATATTCATCAGAGTGGATTTTCCTGACCCAGATGGCCCCATTAAGGCAACCATTTCCCCCTGATAGAGGTTAAAAGAAACCCCTTTAAGTGCCAAGAATTTCTCTTCACCCATTTGATAGGCTTTTTTAATATCTTTTAAGCTTAGAATAAGCTCACTCATCGTCCTGGCCCTCCAAGAAAGGGCAATCCAGACCCTCCATTTGTATCCTCGTTATTGCTCGTAGCTTCTTGTTCTAGTGCAGGTACAAGCACCTGCGAATTTGGAGCAAAGTTGGCCTGTACAATAGTATTAAGCCCTGATGTTGCGATAACACTGACAGGTTGCAGTGCAAACGCACCATCTTCACCCAATACCTCAACATAGCTGCGATTTCGAACTGTCTGTACTGCACGACTTGGAACACTCACGGTATTCTCCACTTCGCGTATCAAAATTTCTGCCTCAGCTGTCATACCGGAGCGCATAAGGCCTTGAGCATTGTCAAGTGTAATAGTGACATCAAAAATAGGAATGTTACTAACGGTACGAGCTATTGGTGAAATGGTTGTGACTTCACCAGTAAAACTCTGGCCTGATACAGCATCAAGCTCTACCTCAGCAGATAAACCAAGGCTAATCAAGCTAATTTCTGTTTCATCAATTTGTGCTTCCAACTTTACTCTTGAATCATCAATCAGGGTAAGTATTACACCACTTGCACTAACATTGTTTCCTTCACTAACGTTTAGAGAGGCAACAACGCCATCAAAAGGTGCTATTAAAGTAGTTGCGGCTAGATCTTCTTGAGCACGCTCGAGACTTAACTCAGCGGCTTGAACACTCAGCTCCGTATTCCGTAAATCTTGCTCATTAGCATTTGATCTTAAGGATTGAGATTCTCTCAAGGTAGTCAGATTAAGTTCCGCTTTACTTAAGTTATCAAGCATTCGGTTATAAGCATCTTGGGCAAGCTGAACATTTTCAAAGCTTTCACTCCCTACTGCTTGTAAACTTTGCTTGAGCTCCAGATCAGTTTGGGCACGTTCAACTTCACGCTGGGCATCCTGTACACTCAACTCACTACTGGTGATGCTCTCTTGTAAGCTAACTTGAGACTCACTTTGGCTCGAGGCGGTACTCGATAACTTAGTACGTGCTTGTTCTAAAGCAAATTCGGCATCGCGCAAACTGCGTTCAAAACTTGTCGTGTTTAGGCTGGCAATCACATCCCCTTGCTCTACTCGCTGTCCAACTTCTACGAGTTCGACGATAGTCCCTGACACATCAAAAGCAAGATCAAGACTCCGCCAGGGTTCTAAAGTTCCTGTTCCTGACACCGTTTCCCTATAAAGCTGCGGAAACACAGAAATGGTTTCGGGACCTGTTGCTTCTACAGCTATCTCGCCTGAATCTCTCAAATAGATATACCAAACACCTGCAGCTACTGTAGCAAGAGCTAGTAAAGTAAGTATGATTAACCACCTGCGGCGACCCTTGCGGCGTGAGCGGTGATGTGTTCTAAGTTGTGTAGCCATAAGCGTCTCCTTGCTCAAAGTTTATTAAAGCCATGCGTACATTCGGTTTAGACATTTACTGACCTACAATCGTTTGCTCAAGCCTGAGTAAGCTTAAGTAATAAGCATGTTTTGCACTACTTAATGATGCAGCTGTTGATTGAAAACTTAGCTCTGCTTGAGCGTAACTTAGGGGGGATATACTGCCTGCATCTAGCCTTGTCTTTTGCGCATTAAGGTCTTCTAGGGCTGTTGAATAGTTAGCAATGGCACTTTCATAGCGTGCTTGAGCAGAGAGAACTGCGTTGTAGCTGTTTTGTACATTTAGATCAAGGGTACGCTCGCTCTCGGCAGAACTAATGGTCGCACTTTCCAGTGAGTCACGAGCGGCGTCTATATCACTCTGGGCACTAAAGGCATTATCAATAGCAGCAAGTCGAGTGCGGGCTAGCTCAACATTTCTTGAAGCTGCTAAAAGCTGAGCATTCTGAGCTCGTGTTTTTGTTTTTACCTCTTCTAAGTCAGGTAGGATTAACAACTCATTATTGAGTGGTTCAAGTTGGCTCACAGTTATGTTCAGCAAACTTGATAGCTCAGCATATGCAAGCGATCTATTTGCTTCAGCGTCAGCAAGATCTCTTAAAGCAGCTTGATAATCATTATTGGCTTTGTCAACATCTAACTGTGTGACGGCACCCGCACTCAAACGAATGCGCTGCGCTTCTAGGGTTTGTAACGCGATGCTCAACTGCTTTTGGGAAATTTGAAGCGACTCATCTGCTTCGAAAGCCACTAAGTAGGCATCTGCCACTTCAACCTGGGTAGCAACCCGAGTCGAAACCAAATTAGATTGAGCTGCCGCCAAAGTTTGTTCTGCTTGTAAGGTATCAAGTCTCAAGGCTAAGGGGTCTGCCCGCACCCGACCCAAGTCACGCTCAGCCGCCTGTGAATCGGTTTGAGCAGTTACTAAGTCAGCGTCACTACTTAAGGCATAACTAAAGGCTTGCTCTAAAGTTAAAACACTTTCCGCCTGGGTTTCATCTTCTGATTCTTGTGCCAGGGCAAAGGCAAACATTATTAAAAAGCAAGAACAATAAACGACTTTTTTCACTGTAAGACCTCCATAAGATCAATAGCTAGAGTGTTTAAATAATGCAGCTGAGCAAATAAGAGATTGTCTTCCGCACGCGCTAGACGAAGCTCTTGCTCTTTTAGGTTTAGCTCTGCTTCTAATACATCAATCGGCGTAATGAGCCCTAGCGTATAGCGCTCACTGGCAATTTCTAATATCTCTCTGGCTTGTTTGGTAACTTCTTCCGTCACTTCGAGATTAGCTTCCAATGAACTAATTTGCTGCTGGGCATTGGTAAATGTAAGCTTTGCAGTCTCGAGAGTTTGCTGGTAATTAAGTTTGGCTTGTTCGATAGCAAGGGATGCCAGCTCTAAGGCATCGGGCAAACTCGTATCCAAAGGAATGCTTAGCCCCAAGCTGATATTAAAGGTGGTCGAATTTCCATCTACAGGAAAACTTACAGAAGCTCCATAATCAAAATCATAACTAGCTGTCAAAGAGGGTTGATAACTATTCGTATCAAACGTTGTACTTAAATTAAAATTCTGTGTTTCTGTAGTGTTGGCAAATCCCAAACTTACTGACCCGCTCGGCAAATTCTCACGCAAATTTGCAGCGGCGTCTCTTTCTGCTTGCGCTATGTTCAACAAAGCGTTTTGAATATCCGACCGCCGAAGCAATTGGGCCTCTGTATCCAGTTTTTCTGGCAAGCTCAGCACTAAGCGGTCTTGCTCAACAGAACTCACAGAAATCCCAAGGGTATTAGAAAGGCTTAAAAGCGCTTGCGAATACGTTAATCGAGACGTTGTAAGGGTTGTTTCAGCTTCTTGCACATCAATCTGGGCCTGAGTCAACTGTGATGCGGAAACTGCGCCAGACTCAAAGCGCACTTGACTGGCTTCCAGTTTAACTTTGGCAAGCTCTAGGGCAAGTTCATCAACCTCTATCTCCTGACTCGAGCGTAGCGCTGAAAGATATTGCTCTAGTACAAGAATAACGATTTGGGCTTTGCTATCTTCAAAATCTAATTTGCTTTGCTCGAGCCTTGCTTGTGCTTGTTCAATACTATCGTACCGTGGACCGTAGGGAATCACGTTGAATGATGCCGTCAATCGGATAGGATCAAAGCTATTTTCATCTAAGCTTTGATCTTCTTCTAAGCTGGGTGCAGTAAGTTCGCCCGTGGTAACGCTATAGCCTGTAGACAATTCGGCCGAAACAAGAGAGGATGCAATAGCAAGCTGTTTCCTGCTATTCTCCACTTGAATGTCAGCAAGCTTAACAGAAGGACTACTTAAAGCAAGCCCAAGGGCACGATCAAGAGTAAGTTGTTCTTGAGAAAAACTTAATGAAGTTAATGCTAATAAACAAATGGTAAGGTGAGTTAGGATATATGTTTGAAGATTGGATGAAATAATCTGCACAATATTTATTATCTCGAGCTGTTGTGCAGGTTTTATTTTGCTATTGTGTAGGTCTTATGTAGAAAAGTAAATGCTTCTTATTTTTACCCCACTTCAATTTTCAAAAAGAGGTAAATTTATCAATAAATAATTATCACTCCCAGCAACGGCTTGGTTCAAAATCTAAGTGACCTATTAGACTTATTTTGCTGGGTCAATACTGCACCCTCTCAATCTCACTCTGCTCAATCACCTTCCTCCTGGCATCATAGAGGCGGGTAGTCCTCGGATCAGCATGCCCCGCAATATCCTGCGCCTGCTCTAAGAGTCCCCCATTTTTTAAAAAGGTAGTAATTCCCGTCTTCCTCCCCGTATGATTCGAGATATCTGTCCTAATCCCAGCAGTTTGAGCCCTGGCCTTAATCATCCGATACATATCCGGTTGTGTCAGTGGATTCTTGGTCAACTCTCTATATCTATTGATCGTTCTAAAGAGTGGAAGCGTCTTCCCTGGTTTATGCGTCAGATCAATCCCCGCTACTTTGATATAGGCATTGAGATACTGAGCTGCTTTATGATGCAGGGGTAAGCGTCGTACTTTGCCACCCTTCTCTCTAAAGGTAAGTGTCTTGGGTTCGCTATCGAAATGATAGTCCCCTACTCTAAGGTTGATGACTGCGCCTACTCGTTGCCACTGATAAAAGAAGAGACCTAGAATGGCTCGGTCCCGATAATCCTTTAACTGGGTGCCATCAATCGAGTCAAAGAGTCGCCTAACTTCATTTGCGGTGAGCTCCTGCGTCTTCCCTTCTCTTGGTGAATACTTCGGCCCCTTAACCGTAGCCGCTTTATTAAACGGCATCACCCCCCCATTCACAAAAAAGTCAAACAGCTTTTTGATTGCTGAAAGTTCTTGCTTCACTGACGGAACACTCAGTTCCCCTTCGAGTTCACGAAAATAGATCCCAATCATCGGCGGTAAGATCTGCTCAAAGCTCACCCCCTTATGTTCACACCAGTTAAAAAACCTCACCGATGCCCTGGCATACGCTCTCCGAGTATGCCTGTTAGCAATCGAATTGGTAAAGAACTCTAAAAACGATAACGACGTCTTCTCCCCTGCTCTTTCAATCACCGATGGTAAAATCCCCGACTCGAGCCTGACGATCTGATCTTTCCTAACTTCCAATTCCTTTTTCATAGGTACCCTTAAAAGTGCCATACCTGGCGTATGATAATGTCCTTTATCATACTTTATTTGTAGAAACAAGAAAAGTGAACTTGTGATGCCTATGGTTGCGATTTCCTTTTTTATCTCTAAACTTTGCTCATGTCACCGCATTCCATTTTAATTCGGTTGCTGGCAGAAGATACCTTTAGTCAGGAAGCGTTCAGAGAAATTGTTACAGCAGCATCTCCGCCATATCGACTCGAGCTGATATTGAATGTCGATGAAGGGCTTGGTGGAGCCAGTATGCTTCGACTCAAACAACTTATAACAGAAAAGAAATTCAATATTGCTGATCGTGACGTATTTAGACCTCTTCAAT
>JAGQHN010000017.1 GCA_020431825.1 Trueperaceae bacterium
AGGTACTTAGCAAGAGTTTGGGTCAGACCTGGATAGCGTTTGACCTCTTTTCGTTTTGATATCCAGGTCTTTCCAAACAACTGTCAACCAAAAAGTCAAGGATAGGTTTTTCTGATGTGTTAATCAGACTTTTGGATTCAGTAGACCAGGAGACAGCAGTAGCAATTAGCTATCTCTATCGTCATGCATTTTTATTTGGCCGTTTTGAGCCTACTGGTTCTATACGTTTTTCTTTTGGTCGCTTTTACAGGAATTAAGTCTTGGGAATATTGTAGTATTTCTGGTCATCTGGATTAAGAATAAACCCTTGTTGCACGAGCTCTGCAATTTCCCGAATGCCATCTGGAACCGTTTGGGTTAGTTCAAAGTTGAGTTGCGTTTTTATTTTTTCAAAGCTTACCCGGTAGTCTCTGGGGTCCTCATTCTTTTGCACAAACTTTATCTTAGCTTCAGGGATAACGTGCTGAATAAGTTCGATAATGGTTTGTTTTTGATAATTTTCGGACGTGTCACCAACGTTAAAAACGTCAAAGGCAACTTTTTCAGCATCAGACTCGAGCATCAAAACAGCCGATCTTGCCAGATCCACTACATGGCAATACGGTCGCCAGAACTGCTCACCAAAGACGACCAGTTCACGACCAAGGGCTAATTCCTTTGTAAACTCATTAACAGTCAGATCAAAACGTATACGTGGAGAAAGTCCGTATACGGTGGAGAACCTCAGGGACGTAGCTTTACAGTGATTCGTTCTTGCTTGACTCAAAAGGAACTTTTCAAAGGCTACTTTGGTTTCAGCATAAATAGAAACAGGGCTCAGCTCTGAAGTCTCGTTAACATAGGAGTTGGGGTTTTTCATCTTCCCATAGTTCGAGCAGGTTGAGGCAAAGACAAAGCGTTCAACGCCTGTCTGCTCTGCCAGTTGATAAAGTCTTTTTGAAGCCTCGAGGTTGGTTTCCCTAGCGAGTTCAGGCTCTCTGGCACAAGCTGGGTCCCCCACAATTGCTGCCAGATGAACGATTGCCCAGACATCTTTTAGCGAAGTTTTCAGGGAGTCAGTTTCCAGGACATCCCCTTTAACAAATTCAAAATGGGGGTGTTTTAAAACATCGAGTAGGGCTTCGCCGCCAAAGCGAAGATTGTCTAGCACGCGTACTTTATAGCCTTTTTCTAGAAGCTGGCGGGTCAGAACTGAGCCAATATAGCCAGCGCCACCTGTAACAAGAATGCGTTTCATCTCTAACAGTCTGACGCCAAAATAGGGGTTGTGTACTGAAAAGCATTACAGTTAGCCTGTGAACGGTAACGCCTGACTCGAGCCTGCGTCACCAGGCACCCTCAAGATTCATATTTTCATACGGTCGTCAATAAGATTTTCTAACTCTGTTTAGAAATCGGTAGTGGTGGTGAGCAGATCGCTAGGATGCGAGAAGCCTACTGGGAAATGCTGTTTTTAGAGAAGGTTGCAAGCGGAGGGGTAATCGGGCTACCTGTCCGGATGAAACTACCTAGAAAAAAAGCAGCTGAGCGAATTTCTGCCCAGCTTCCCTAACAAGAATGTTGTTGCTTTATCGCTGGCTAAACCTTTGCTAGTACCAGGGCAGCATTATGCCCACCAAAGCCAAAGGAATTTGACAGGGCATACCTTACAGGCTGTTCTCTGGCTTCATTCGGTATAAAGTCAAGATCAAGCTCTGGGTCAGGCTTATCAAGGTTAATCGTTGGAGGCAAGATGCCACTGATAAGTGCCTGTACCGAGGCAATAGCTTCAACTGCGCCAGCAGCGCCCAAAAGGTGCCCGGTCATTGATTTGGTAGATGAAACGGCAAGGTGATCTTTAGCTCGTTTAAAAACCTGTTTTATCGCCAGGGTTTCAGCTCTATCGCCTGCTGGAGTTGAGGTAGCATGGGCATTCAGATAGCCAATCTCATCGGGGTTAAGCTTTGCTTCTGCAAGCGCCCTTGACATAGCGAGTGCTGCACCTTTTCCTTCTGGGTGAGGGTCAGTTAAATGATAGGCGTCGGTGCTGCGACCATAGCCTTTAAGCTCAGCGTAGATGTTTGCTCCGCGGTTTTGAGCATGCTCGAGCGTTTCTAAAACCAGTATGCCAGCGCCTTCGCCCATAAGAAAACCGTCCCTATCGGCGGCAAACGGGCGACTTGCTTTGCTTGGTTCGTCATTGCGCGTGGTCAAGGCTTTGATGACGGCAAAACTCCCAATCCCAAGAGGCGTTATGGCGGCTTCAGCGCCTCCAGCAAAACAGACATCGGCTTCACCATGTTGCAGTGCCCGCAGTGCCTGACCGAGCGCGTCTGCTCCTGAGGTGCATGCGGTGACGGTGTCAAGACTTGGCCCCATAAAGCCCCACTTCATAGCAATCTGAGCAGCGGCCATATTGCCAAGCAAAAGGGGCATAAAAAAGGGACTCACGCGCATCGGGCTTTTTTCGTGGCTGATACGGGCATTTTCTTCAAAGCTTGCCATACCCCCAAGGCCGCATCCCACAAATGTACCAATGCGCTCGAGGTTTTCTTTCTCTAGCTCGAGCCCACTGTCTTCAAAGGCAAAATTGGCAGCAACGAGGGCAAACTGGGTAAATCGGTCCATGCGCTTTTGCTGTTTGCGGTCAAGCCACTGACTCATATCGGCTTTTACTTCGGCGGCAATCTGACAGCTAAGATTGCTGGCATCAAATTGTGAGATAATACCAGCACCACTTTCTCCAGCAAGCTGGGCTTTGTGAAATGCGTCAGCGCCAATGCCTAAAGGATTGAGCGTGCCCATGCCTGTAATAACAATTCGTTTCATGCTTACTCCTTGATGGTCAAACTTTCGATATGAGCTTTTAAATGGTCAATAATGCGCCGGATATACGTTTTGTCTGCGTAAAGTTTTGCGAGCATAACGGCACCTTCTAATGAGGCAATCATGACGGCGCCAAGTTGCTCTGCGTCAACAGCTTTGATTTCCTGGCGACTGACACCTTTTTGAATGATCATTTTGATGGTGTGACGCCATTCGTCCATGGCGCAGCGTGCTCGTTGTTTGAGTTCAGGATGGGTGTCATCAGCCTCTACAGCCGTATTTTGGATAGGGCAACCACCCTCGAGATAGGGGTCACCTAAGAGGGAACCGTGAAGCTCGAGTACAGCTATCAGGCGTTTTTGCGCGTCAGTAAGCCGAAAAACCTCATCCCGGTAGCGCTTTTTGAGACGATTATAGGCAAAATCAAAAGCTGCTAATGCCAGTTCATCTTTGCTGGCAAAGTAGCGGTAAATACCACCCTTTTTAAGCTGGGTAGCCTCCATTATGTCTTGTAATGAACTTTGGCTATAGCCTTTTGAGTTAAAGACTTTTGCCGCCTCTGCGGTTATCCGTAACTTGGTTTGTTCACCTTTGCTCATAAAAAAGACCAACCGGTCGCTTTGAGCTTAGCAGGTTTTTCTGTTAATTGCTACACAGCTTCATTGCTACACAGCTTCATTGCTACCCGGCGGCGTGGAGCATTTTCTCCAGATTTCCAGGTATCGTAATGAATTTGTAATAGACATAGGGCTAGACTGGCAAAGTAAGCCAGAAAGTGCGGAGTCAGATGTGTACGGCTAAATCAATTCAAACCTTTTCTTATCATGAGGTGTCAGGCTGGAGTCTGCCAGAGTTTCCACCACTTGATTCTGAAAAGACATTGGTCTTAGTGTTTGCCGATTCGGATTTTATTGCTAGACCCCAGCTGTTGTCTGATTTAAAGCAAGCTTATCCCACAGCAAAAATGATGGGCTGCTCAACCTCGGGTGAAATTGCAGGCTCGAGCCTTTCTGAAAATTCGGCGGTAGTCGCCGTTGTTCAGTTTGAAAAAACCAGCCTGCGACTGGCTTCTGTTGCAGTTGCTTCATCGGGTACTTCCTACGACGCTGCAGTAAGCCTGGCCCAGGACTTAGCCGCGCCAGATCTGCGTGGGGTATTCGTTTTGTCAGACGGTCTCAGAGTAAATGGCAGCGATCTTGTAAGAGGCTTGCGCGAAACCTTAGCGGAGCACGTTACGATCACGGGCGGACTTGCCGGAGATAAAACAAAGTTTGAGCGGACCTGGGTTATTGATCAGGGGAGAGCTGCAAGTGGCAAAGTGACAGCTCTTGGGTTTTATGGTGAGCATATTCGCATGGGCTACGGTTCTCAGGGGGGCTGGGATATTTTTGGTATTGAGCGTAAAGTTACCCGGGCAAAAGGCAATGTGCTCTTCGAGATTGACCATAAGCCTGCACTCGAGCTTTATAAAAAGTATTTAGGCGAGCTGGTTTCGGGCTTACCTGGTACCGCACTCCTTTTTCCGCTTGGTTTGCGTATGGAAGATCATGGGCAGCAGTATCTGGTCAGAACCATTCTTGGTGTAGACGAAGACCATCAGTCATTGACTTTTGCCGGAGACATTCCGGAAGGTAGCTGGGTCAGGTTAATGAAAGCTCACCCGGAAAGGCTGATTGATGGGGCGGCAAGGTCAGCGCAGCTTGCTGTTTCAGGAGGTTTTAGCGAAAATGCCCTGAGCATTGCTGTAAGCTGCGTCGGTCGGCGCCTCGTCCTAAAACAGCGCACTGAAGAAGAACTCGAGGCAAGCCTTGAGCATATGCCTCAGGTTCGGCAAATTGGCTTTTATTCGTATGGTGAAATTTCTCCGCTAAATGGGGGTCGCTGCGATTTGCATAATCAAACCATGACTCTGACGTTACTTTATGAAACCTAAGGTTATGAAATCAAGAGCCTGACCATGATTGATCATCCCTTACTAAAACGACAGCTAAAAACGCTTGGATTAGCTGCGGATACTCAGCCTCAGTTAGACGCCTGGAAAGTCTTTCTGCAAAGAATTAATGCTGCTTATCATGAAGAAGATCAGGGGCGTTACCTGCTTGAACGTTCATTAACATTATCCTCAGACGAAATGCGCGAACTTAACGAAGAATTGCGCACCTCTACGGTACTACTCGAGGCAGATAAACAAAAGCTCGAGCGCTGGCAGCTGTTCCACCGAGACCTCATTAGCTTTGTGACGGAAGCACTTTATTCTGGAATGGAAGATGACTTCTACAAGCGGGTTCTGGACTTTGCTCTTTTGTTTTTCCCGCAGGCAGAGGCAGGAAGTGTCTTACAGCGAGATGAATTGAACTCCTTTTACTTTGTCGCAGCCAAAGGGTTTGACCTGCAGGAATTGCAGACCCTTTTGATTCCGGAAGAGGCAATGCTGATTGAGGCCGAGCCCGAACCTCGAGTGGTTTATCGAAATGAGGAAGCTTACCAGAAAGAAGCGAATCCTAGTGACCAGCTTAAGCGCTTAAGAATAATAGGCAGAGTCGATGAGATTAAAGCAACCCTGTTTATACCGATTCTTTTTGAAGATAAACTTATTGCCAGTATCAACCTGGACTCCTTTAGCCAAACCCTCGAGCTAGATGAAGAACTCTATGCAATGATCCGAGTCTTTTCCACGCAGATAGGGGTTTTGTTGCAGAGGTTTAGACTCTCAGGGGAACTCGAAGCCAGCAACCGCAGACTTGAAAACCTGGCTAATTTTGACCCATTAACGGGCTTACCAAACCGCAGTCATTTTTTAAAGCGCCTTAATAGTGCTATAGAGGAACAGGTCGCAGGATTTGCCCTCCTATTTATAGATCTTGATGGTTTCAAACTTGTTAATGATTCTTTGGGCCATACCTATGGAGATCGGCTCTTACTTGAAGTTGCAAAGCGTTTGCGGAAAAGTGTACGGCGAAGTGATTTTGTGTCCCGTTTGGGAGGTGACGAATTTACCATCATTGTCAACGACCTCGAAAATCCGGTAATCGCTGTGAAAATCGCAGATAAAATTCTGAAAAGTTTCATGCAGCCCTTTAGTTTAGAGGGCAACGACTTTAAAGTGACCGCCAGTATTGGTATAGCGCACTACCCAGCGCATAGTCAGAATGCGCAGTTGCTTATTAAACAGGCAGATATCGCCATGTATCAGGCAAAAAATCTAGGGCGAAACCGCAGCTTTTTATTTACCGAAGAACTAGACCAAAGTGTTAATGAAAGAATTCACCTTTTACAGGATTTGAGGAGAGCCATTGATAAGGGGGAACTCGAGCTTTACTACCAGCCCAGAATCGCGCTACAAGACCTGAGCATGACCAGTGTCGAAGCCTTGTTGCGCTGGCAGCATCCAAAAAGGGGCTTTGTTTCGCCTGCGATATTTATTCCTCTGGCCGAGGAAAGTGGGCTTATTCACGCTCTGGGACAGTGGGTACTTCATGAGGTCTGTCAGCAGTTGGGCCGCTGGCAAAGTGAAGGTATTTCAACGCGTATTGCGGTAAATGTCTCAATGCATGAACTTCAGGCAGAAGGTTTCGTGAACAAAACCAAGGCGGTGCTCGAGCATAATCACATCAACGCGGCTCTGCTCGAGCTGGAAATTACGGAGAGTGCTGCCATGTACAACGTAGAACTCAATATTGATAAACTCGAGCGCCTGCAGGCTCATGGTATTAAGCTCGCCATTGATGATTTTGGGACGGCCTACTCCTCCTTAAATTACTTGAAGCGCTTGCCAGTTCATAGTTTAAAAATTGACAGAAGTTTTATTATGGATATTGATGAGAATGAATCGGTGAATAAGGCTATTGTTCGCTCAATTATTGCCCTGGCGAAGTCTATGGAGCTTGAAGTTGTGGCTGAAGGTGTTGAAACCCTGGCTCAAGTCGAGTTTTTACGCGCCCTCGGTTGCGATGAAGCGCAGGGTTATTATTTTAGTAGACCTGTTCCTGTTAAGAGCCTCGAGCCGTTTTTTGCCAAAGAATCGCAGCTGCTAAGCCCTTTTAACTAGCTCGAACCAAAACAATCCAAATTCATCACAAGGCCCAACGAAGCAAAAAGAATGGCTCTAAAATGCTAGCTTGCTTTGCTCACTGCTGTCTCAGGCGGACTATAGGAATGGGTGAATTGCGCCTTGCGCAACCTTTTGTTTAGGACTCGAGCTTTAAACTTAGGGTATACGGAGGCGTCATGCAAGAACTTATTCGGCTGCTAAATGCCATTGAAGATGTTCGGTCAGCAGGTCTGGATGCGGCCATTGCTACAGTGGTTCGGGTGAAAGGAAGTGCCTACCGGCGCGAGGGCACCAAAATGCTTATTGACGCCACAGGTAAGCAGGTCTGCATGATTTCTGGAGGTTGCCTCGAGCAAGAAGTGGGCGAAATTGCCCAGCAAGTTATGGCGAGTGGTGAACCGCAGGTTCATTTTTTTGATCTGGATGAAGATCTGGTCTGGGGTTTGGGTTTGGGTTGTGGCGGCGCGGTCGATGTCTACATTGAACCATTTGATGAAGGGGAAGCGCACAGGCTCTGGCTTGCCGCAGTGAGGGGGCAAGCGTCTGCCTGTCTGGCGACCGTCATTGCGTCTGAAAACCCAGAAATAACTAAGGGTAGTCGGATGTTTATTGACGAAGCAGTAACGGCTACAGGATCCCTTGACAATAGTGAGCTCGAGGCTAAAGTGCTTGCTTTAGCCAAACAAAAGATGTCTGAACTGTATCCTCGGTCTCAAACAAGCAGTTTTGAGCTTCCTGGGGGCAGCGTCGATGTCTTTTTGGATGTGACTGTACCTGCTCCTGACTTAGTCATTTTTGGTGCAGGTCATGACGCCATTCCTATGGCTGAGTTTGGTCACAAGCTTGGGTTTAACATTATTGTTGTTGATGCACGTCATGCCTTTGTTACCGAGGAACGTTTTCCAATGGCTGATCAGCTTATAAGAACCCATCCGAGCGGTCTGGCTGAAAAAGTTATCCTGGGTCCAAGAAGCTATGCCATTGTCATGAATCACCACCTCGAGCGCGATAAAGAGACGCTAAAGTTTTTGCTGAATACGCCTGCACCCTATATAGGCGTTTTGGGCCCACGTAAACGCTACAATGATATGCTGGCTGCTTTCAAGGATGAAGCGTTTGAACCTGACGCTGAAGATTTAAAACGGGTTCGTAATCCTATAGGGGTAGACGTTGGTGCAGATACCCCTGAAGAAATTGCCGTCAGTGTCATGTCAGAACTTCTTGCTGTTAGAGGCGGCTATGAGGCGGGCTTTCTCAATGAGCGCAGTGGAAGAATACATGCAAGGCTCGAGGGCTAATCGGCAAGGTCCAATTTACTTGCCGGTCCTATAGAGGGTTTTATTTCCATAAGTGACATGCGTTTAAGGCGGTGCGCTTTCATGGTTTTGTAAAAAAAAGGAAGCTGTGCAGCTTAAACGGTTGACGTTACACCAGGACTAAGGTTCAAAAGTTAAAAACCTCACATCAAATAGGGTATTCTAGCGCAGAGACATTCTGAGAAGATGTCTATCTATAGATTTGGGAAGGTGGTGCATAGTGCCAATGCGCAAGATTCTAATTGCTCTTGCATCATTAGTGTTGTTGGGTTTTGCTATTCTGCAGACGGGAACCGATGGCTGGAAGGGCGAGGCGCTACAGCAACTAAGCAATCAAGGAATAAGTATATCTTTTCCAGATGGATCATTTTTAGGAGAAGATACCTTAACCGGTTATCAGGCAGCTTTACTTCTGGGTGAAGCGCTCCGATCCATCGAGTCGAGCAGTGGATGTCAAACCCCTAGCACTGCTGCGAGTTCTTTTCGTTTTACAGATGTGCCGGATGGTCACTGGGCAAGTAGCTATGTACATCAGCTCGAGGCTCTTGGGGTGAGTGAAGCGTTTCCCAGTGGACAGTTTCAGGGTGAAAACTTCCTGACAGGCTACCAAACTGCATTTTTGGTTAGCAAAGTTGTTGAGCAGTTAAATCAGAGTGTTCAGTGTGGACTCGAGAATTCAAGAGGAACTCTGACGCAGCTCAATAATGATATGACGCAGCTCAAGGCTGAACTTGCTTCCGGAGGATTACAAGGACCCGCCGGACCCGCCGGACCCGCAGGTCCTCCAGGACCCGCCGGACCCGCAGGTCCTCCAGGACCCGCCGGAGCTGATGGTCTAGCCGGCCCAATTGGTCCAGTCGGCCCTCAGGGCTTAGCAGGAACAGCCGGGCCTAGAGGTCCAGCTGGCCCCGTTGGCCCAACTGGCTCCGTAGGCCCTGCCGGCCCAGCTGGCCCGGCTGGTATTGCTGGACCTGCCGGAGAAGCTGGCATCTCCTGCTGGGATAGTGATGGTGACGGCAGACAAGATCTTTCTGAAGACATCAACCTTGACGGTACATTTGATGCCGCAGATTGCGTCGGACCTGCCGGTCCAGAAGGACCCCAAGGACCCCCTGGCGCTGCTGGGCCAAGAGGTCCCACCGGGCCAGCCGGCCCAGCTGGACCCCAAGGGGAAAGAGGTCCGACAGGACCAAAAGGGGATGACGGCGATAGAGGCCCAACTGGTCCCCAAGGCCCGCAGGGACCTCAGGGTCCCCAAGGTCCCCAGGGTCCTCCAGGACCTCCAGGGAGTTAAACCAAAAGAGGCAGGTAAATCCTGCCTCTTTTTTCGCTAAAAGTGTTTGCACTTCAAAAACAGCTTGTCCCGTTTGCTGAGTCTATTGGTTTTAACTCGCAAATTGGTTTAGGCTCACACTAGCATTTTCGATAGTTTCGGATTAGTTCGCAATAAGTATTGCTTGCTTCTAAACCAGAATGCATTCCTCTAGGCTTGCCACTACCAAGGGTGGCATCAAAGAAGATGAGCGTTTAGCGGTGTTTACGAGATTCGAATATATGCCTCGTCCGCTTTTGGCGAGGCATTTTTGTTTCCGAAATTAAAAGGTTTAAAGGTGTAAACTTCCTGGAAAGGCTATCTATAGAAAGTCTTTTAGAAATGAGACTACAGTAGCTTGTTTGTTGGTTGAGAGATTGGGTAGTTCCAGAGAAAGTTTACGTTTAGCAGTTTCGCAACGCGCCACGTTCAGCAAGCTCGAGCTGGCACAAAATAAATTCCAGATAGTCTTCGTCTGAGGCAATACCTTGCTCAATGCGTTTTTGCATGGAAGCGACGCGGCTACTTAATTCCGTCTCATTCATCTGATGAATGGTTTCAGGTACCTCTGTGAACGAATTTTCTCCCATGATGTCCTAACCTTCCAGCGTCATCCCATAATGCGCTGACATCATACTGGATGAATTCTTACAAAATTCTTACAAATATTTGCTTGGTCAAGATTTTTGAGTTCAACTGGAGCAAACCTGATAGCTTTTGCTGAAGTTAATATGGGATTAGGGGATGGGGCTAAAGCCTCTAAATCAAAATGCATAAAAAATTCACCACCAGCTCTCTTGGTTTAAACTATAACTTGCTTAGTCTTAGGATTGTCTGAGAAGGGGTCGCACTTGGGTCGCAGTTGAACTTGTTCATAGCATGGATGGTTTTTTAGTAAAAGTGCGCTCACTGTGACCAAGAATAACGATACTTGTGCTAACAAAATGGCGAGGCCAATGAGATGCAACTAGCAGCAATTCGTTTAAACTGCTGCTAGTAAGAATAGCTAAAATAAAGTATTTGAATGACACTTAAACAGCCAGAATTTTGGCAGTTTCATAAAGTTCCCAGTCGAATTCTTTTTGACCTTCGAAAACTTCTTTAAGCGGGATGCGTACTGAGCCTCGTTTGTCAATACCAACCATGACGCCGTGTCGACCGTTAACGAGACACTTAACCGCTTCATAACCGAGCCGTGAAGCGAGCACGCGGTCTCTGGTACTTGGTGAGCCGCCCCTTTGCATATGTCCCAGGATACTGGTGCGAACTTCATAACCACACTTTTGCTCGAGCTGTTTTTGTAAAGCCAATGCACCACCCGGAAAAGCACCTTCTGCTACCACGATGACGCTTGACAGTTTGCCCCGTTCCTTTGCCGAAACCACGGCGTCCAGAATACTTTGTGCATCTGCCTCGGCCTCGGGAACCAGGATGGCTTCAGCGCCACCTGCGACACCCACATAAAGGGCAATATGCCCCGCATGTCGCCCCATTACCTCTACAAGAATGAGGCGATCATGGCTTGCTGCTGTATCTCGGAGACGGTCAACGGCGTCCAGGGCGATATTAATGGCGGTATTAAAGCCAATAGAAACATCGGTACCGTAGATGTCATTGTCAATAGTTCCTGGAATACCGACCACCGGAAAATCATGCTCTTCGAAAAGTTTTAGTGCCCCGCGAAAAGAACCATCGCCACCAATAACAACCAGGCCATCAATACCATGTTTTTTTAAGGTTTCGGCGGCTGTAGCTCGTCCTTCGGGTGCATAAAAGGCCTGGCACCGGGCAGTCCTTAAGATAGTACCGCCTTTTTGGATAATATTGGCAACACTTCTGGGACCAAATTCTACAATGTTGTCGTCAATTAGTCCTTGATAGCCTTGATAAACTGCAGAAACTCTAAGCCCTTTAAAGATAGCAGTTCGTACAACTGCTCGAATTGCAGCATTCATGCCGGGGGCATCGCCACCACTTGTTAATACAGCAATATGATTCATAGCTTAACCTCGCACAATGTAGACAAGAAATTTCAATAAACCAGGGAGAAGGGTGTGTATTTATCGCTCCAATTACACCGCTACGTACACAAAAATAGTATCTCATTAAATACTAATCTCGTCTAGCCCTTGAGACACGCTTGAAGTTGACTGTGATGACTGTTCTAAAACAGAGTTGGCGTCTTGCTAGATTGAACCAGAAGTTGCTGAAAGCCTGCACTGCAAAATGATGAGAAAGAAACTGGTTTTGTTAAGAAAATCTGGCTTGGGCCTACTCGTCCTGGGACTATTGGGTGCCTGCTCGAGCCCCCTGGCAACGCCTAGCTATGTTGCCAAAGCTGAGCCAAATCTCCTCTTACACATAGAACCTGCTACAAATCCTTTACCAGCTCAACAAGGGTATAAACCCACAGGTGCCAAGAAAAGCATATCTGATTTTATCCTCGAGGCAGACGTGCCGATTCAAGCTTTTGGACTTAAGCTGCCCGATCTTACAAAACCTCAAGGACACTTAAAGCTGCTACAAATGACGGAACTTTGGGAGCAGGTTCAGGGAAGGAACCTGACGGTTGCAGTAATTGACAGTGGGGTCAATGCTACTGAAAGCCTCGAGGCTGCACTCCTACCAGGCTATGACTTTGTCAGTCAGCAGCCTTTACAAAAGGATGAAAGTGGACATGGGACGGCAGTCGCAACCCTCATTGCTGGTCGAGGGCCGTACTGGGGCATGGCACCAGAGGCCAGGATTTTACCGCTCAAAGTTTTAGACGAGCATAATCAAGGCTCGAGTAGCAGCTTGGTTCAGGCTCTGCTGTTTGCTGCAGATCTTCTAGAAGATTTACCGAACCCTCACCCAGCAGACATAATCAATTTGAGTTTGGGTAGCTATAGCTATAGTCCGCTCCTCTATGAGACGCTGGTAAAGCTGGACAAGTTGGGCATTATGGTGCTTGCTGCGGCGGGCAATGACAGTGGTGATATCGCCTTTCCTGCGCGGTTTTCAGAAGTGATTAGCGTGTCAGCGGCAGAAGTGCAGAGGGGTAACTGGAGCCTAGCTCCCTATGCCAATTTTGGTGAGGGGCTTGATCTTTTAGCACCACTCGGCGGCTGGACATCGACTCAAGCGGGTACCTATGCCGAGACGGGGGTTTTAAGTTACGGCCTTCAGGAGGAGCGTTTTCAAGGAACATCCTTTGCTACTGCTGAGATTTCCGGACTTGCGGCCTTAGCCCTCGAGTTAACTGGCTCGAGCCTGTTAGCGCGCGAGGCATTACTCAAATCAGCTACAGATTTAAGCCTTCCTGGTTGGGATGCGACGACGGGTTATGGCCTTATCAATCCAGCGGCACTTATCCATGCAAGTCAAGAGACTGTGCGAAATCAAGTTGAGATGATTCGTGTGCAAGTTTTGGATGCGGGAAGTGGGCAGGAAATAAGTCGGTACTACGGTGGGCTCGAGCAGGCACTGGTGGTGCCAGCAGGCCAGTATCTTATAAGAATCTGGCAAGATCAGAACCAGAATAGTTACTGGGAAAGTGCTGAGCCGTTTAACTGGTATGAGAAATCAGTAAACCTGGCGACATCTCAACCTACTTCACTGACGCTAAAGCTCGAGTACCTTGACTCAACCGCTGCTCAAGGAATATTGACCAGGTGAGTATAAAAGCTAATTTTTAGAATTTGCTAAGTTTGGCACTTCAATGTGTTCTAAGGTCCGGTTCCCCGGTTTTGCCTTGGTGATCTGGTCAGGTGAAACAAGTTCACTCAGTTTAGATTTTTCTTTGTTTCGCTCAAAGGAGAAAAGATTTAAGCGATCTGGACTCAGCAATGAGCGAACCTTTGGTTTACTCGAGTAAGTTGAAACTGTCTCTACAGGCGTTAAAACATGTGGTGCACTTGTTTCGTCTGCTTTTGGCATGACATCCGGAATAATCGCTGAATACGGAAAAAGCTTTTGGTAAAAGGATGGCGGAATAAGGGCAATGACCGTTGCCATACCCAGCAGTCCTGGAATTGCAGATGCATGATAGGTGAGGTGTTCCAGTAAATTTGCGCCAGTTCTAAATTGCCATTGTAGATAAAAAGACCCTGCTGCTGCCCAGGTAAGACAGTAGGCAAAGATTGCACTAAAAAGCCCGGCTCCCCAATATTGCCTGGGTGATGGACTGATAGCAAACCAGCCCAGCACGCTGAGTTCAAGGAGCAAGATGATATCTGGAAGCTGTAGCAAATTCGCAAAAGACAAGAAAAGTATACCTGCAACTAGGCCAGCACTTGGCCCAAAAGCCAGGGCAATAATATAGAGGGGAAGTCGACTTAGCCCCGCTGCAAAGTTGCCCATCTGCGGAATGAAATCAAGCAGCAAAATCCGAACGGAAAGCGCACTAAAAACTGCCAGTATAATACTGATGAGTCCTCGAGCGTTTAAGGCCTCCATAAAATCCAGCCTTACAATACCGGAAAGAATTGACACCGAAAAGAGAATGATGCTGGCCAAAAGAGAGTAGGCCAAAAACGGCTGTTGCTGGAAGAATAAAAGAAGAAGCTCCGAATCTAGCACCTGTAAAGTATATCATAGTGCCAAAATGCCCCTTTTAGCCTCTAACAACGGCTGTTGCTTGATGCTGTTTCTTGCCTCGATCTTTCACAAATTTTCTCAAAACTCCCTCTTGGCTGGTTCTCGAGCATCACAAAAAGGTTTTTAAGTCATTTTAATTTTCTGTCCGTTTACAGACTAACTAAAATCACTGAATATTCCTTTGCCAATTTGTAATGGTAGGGTGTAAACAGATTCTTTAAAGATATAAGGGGTTAGAAAACAACGCATCTGGAGGGGTTCGCAAACAATATCTTAATTGGACCATCTGTCAGCATGATGCCACTGCCGCTAATTTTTGCTCAAAGGCGAAATGCTAGATTGTTTAAATGTTGAATTGGCTAAAAATCTTGCTTCTTTGTCTATTTTTTTCCTTCACCCAGGCTCAGACCTTAACCATTGGCCTCATCTTGCCTCTTTCTGGGGAAGACGCTGCTCAAGGACAGGCGTACAGCCGTGCGCTTGAAGCTTTCCAGCTTGATTTAGCCAAAACCAAGCCTTATCTTACTGGGGCACTGGCTATTACCGTTGTAGATAGTGGCTCGAGTCCTATTCATACGTTAGAACTGGCGCAGCAAGTCTTAGCCCAAAGTGTACAGGTTCTGATTTGCTGCACTAAGCCAGAGGCGACCAGCGAAGTTTTGCCACTGGCTCAGGCTCGAGGCTTGCCCGTTATTTCTCTTTCCCAATTAGAGGAAAGTGCAGCCTGGGGTTACTCTCTGAACTTGAGTGAAGAGGATAAAATCCGTGCGGTGTTTCTCGCTATGGCAGAGCGTGGCCTGAGCAGATTAGCGGTGATGGCCGAAGAAAGCCGCCGCGCTGACCTGGAATTTATATTGAGCCGCTTGTCGGTGCCTGGTGGAGTGGCAGTCATTGATCTGACAACGTATCCTTTTGATGCCGAGGTACTGAGTCCTGAAGCACTCTGGGTAGCGACACGGCAACCTGACGCGGTACTTCTCTGGGATGAACTTTACCGAACAGGGCTGGCTTATGCAGGGTTACGGGCTCGAGGCTATGAACAAAACGTCTTTATTTCCCCCGACTTATTTGAAGAAGCCTGGTTTTCGCAATTTTCTGGTGCCTTAAGCGTGGTCGCACCCCTTCAGGCAGTTGATCTTGCTCCTGAACATCCTGCTTTTGAAAAGGTAGTGAGATACCGAAACGCCTACCGTGAAGCGCAAATGGGGGCTGTGTTCTCGGCTGAAGGCGCAGAGCTTTATGATGGTTTGACTGCGATAAGTTTGGCCCTTGAGGAAGTGATGAGTTATGGCATTCAAGATCAGCAAGCCTTGCAAAGTGCCCTGGTAGATAGCCTGAGACAGCTTGGTGAAGTGCAGGGCGTATCAGGTCGGTTTAGCTTTTCTCAGTTTGGCAACGCTTTAAAGGCAGATTCTCTGGTTCTTAGCCGCGTGCCTATAAGACCGTAATAATGCGTTTTTTCATATAGCTACTTGCCTGAGTATTCAAGGTAGACTAGCTTTAATGTTGGATAAATTGGAAACCTTAAGTCAAGAATTTGCTCAGCTCGAGGTTAGCCTGGGCGATCCGGAGCTTATCAGTAATCAAGATAAGTACCGTGTTGCTATGCAGCGCTACAGTGAGCTGACGCCAGTGGTTAAAACCTATCAGGACTATAGTGAAGTATTAAAGCGCCTCAGCGAAGCAAAAGAGCTCATAAACGATGCCGATTTTGCCGATATGGCACAGGAGGAATTAACAGAACTCGAGCCAAAAAAGCTCGAGCTCGAGGGGCAACTTGAAAAACTTCTTTTGCCCAAAGACCCCTACGACGACAAGAACGTTATCATCGAGATTCGGGCTGCTGCAGGGGGAGATGAGGCAAGTCTGTTTGCCGCCGAAATCCTTAATATGTACCTTCGCTATGCGGAAACCCTTGGCTTTAAAGCCGAAGTTTTAGACACCCATACCACAGACGTTGGGGGGCTGAGTAAGGTCTCGTTTGAAATTAATGGTAAAGGTGCCTACAGCAAATTTAAGTTTGAATCGGGTGTACATAGAGTGCAGCGTGTTCCTGAAACAGAAACGCAGGGTCGAATTCATACCAGTACCATCACGGTTGCTGTACTTCCCGAAGCCGAAGATGTAGATGTCAACTTAAGCCCCAACGACTACCGGGTTGATGTCTACCGCTCTTCGGGGCCAGGTGGTCAGTCCGTTAACACCACAGACTCAGCAGTTCGTATCACCTATAAACCGGGAACCGGGGAGGAAATCGTCGTTATCTGTCAGGATGGCAAGTCACAAATTAAAAATCGTGAAAAAGCGCTGACGGTGTTGCGGGCAAGGTTACTCGAGCGTGAAAGAGAAAAAGCACAGGCTGAGCGCCGGGAAGCGCGCCTTGTTCAGATTGGTTCTGGCGAGCGAAGTGAAAAGATACGAACTTATAACTTTCCTCAGTCAAGGATTACCGATCACCGAATAGGCTTCACCACACATAGCCTCACAGACATTATGATGGGAAATATGGGTGAATTGACGGCAGCATTAAGTGAAGCAGAGCAGGCCGAACGGCTTGATGAGCTAGGTCAAGGTGGCGCGGCGTGAGTTTGTCGTTGCTGCCGCAATACTGCTCGATAGGATGGGTCGGGTACTCCTGGTAGGCAACGACTGGCAAGGCTTTGGTAATGTGCGCTATACCTTACCTGGAGGTGTAGTTGAGCGTGGAGAGTCCACACTTCATGCACTGGTTCGTGAAGTAAAAGAAGAGACAGGTCTAAAAATTACTTCAATAACGCATCTGGCCTATGCTGTGCATGTTGAAGATGTTAAGAGAAATGATCGCGCAGTATCGTTTGCTTTTTTAGCCGAATACGATGGTTTGCTAAATCCAAGAGACCCAGATGGATTTATTGTGGAGGCAAGATTTGTTCCGGTGAATGAAATTGCCGAGCTTATTCCTATACCCCCTATAAGAGAACCCCTTATTGCCTATTTGAAAGAGCGAGAGCCGGGAAAGTTTTATGCTTATGGTGGCTGGGATGGTCGCGAGATGAAAGATATTTAGATCCTGAGGGAAAACCGTAACTCAAATCCGTTTTAAATGCTAAAAAGCTATACGATATTAGATCAAAGAAATTAGGACGCTTTTCTAGCGTCCTAAAAGTATTTTTCAAAAATGAGTTTAGAGTTTAAGGCTATGGTGGAAATCAAGAGTGATACTTTTTCCTAGACACTCCTCTTTAGATGAGGTTAAACCTAGGGTATGGCTGCTGGTTTAATATCAGCAACAGATTTGCCTGAGAGGTAGTCGGTTAACCAGTCAACAAGCTTGATGCCATTTTCGGTTTTATTATAAAGTTCATTGCTGGGAATGATGCAGTGCTGAGAACCCTGCGCCAGATAAGAACTAAAGTTGCTGGTTTGGGACTCGATTTTTGCTATAGAATCCTGCATGATTCCTGACCATTGGACTGCGACTTGTTGAGCGTTATCAGGATCAAGCTGACCAGTGATAAGGGCATAAAATTTCACCTGTGTGTTATCGAACAAGGTATGGTACTGCGCCATACTAAGGTTAGTTTTGTATTTGTTTGCTGTGTTGATGTATGTAGTATTAACAAACTCTGCATTTAAAGGTTTATTAACATTCCAATTCGCCTGAACAAGCGCGCCAAAGCCATCCGTTGAAGCCCCGACACCACAGTCACCCAGTTGATAAACCTGAGTGTCAGGATAGTTGGCCTTAATGGTTTCCGTCCAGAATGTAGCGCCGTACGCTCCAGCACTGCATCCGGTTATAAAAACTTCATCGGGGTTTGTAAACGTATCAAATGTCCAGTCCAGGACAGATTTGGCATTCACGGCACCTTTGTGCTCTATGGTGTAGGTAACCTGATTTTGGGGATTAACGTACTCTTTTGTGTTATTTCCCATATGTAAGTCACCTGTACAATAAGGAATATGCACGTGGTACCAGTCTTTCACCGGATTTGCTGAATTGCTATGGTTATAGAGGCCAGCATTTAGGTCTGCTGTCGTGGTGGCTATGGTATCGGCATAAAGGGCATTTTCCTCACCTACAGCCTGGTAGCTTGCTAAACAAGTCGCATCATTAAAGCAGGCTCCACCACCTTGAAAGTCAATAACAAGTTTATTTACTGTTCCCTTATTTACAAAGTATTTATAGTCAGACCCACTTGCGCAGACTGTACCTGTGTCTCCGTCAAATTCTGACCATTCTCCAGCTGTCAGATTCGGCAAGGGGAGAGGGGTAGCAGCCTGATTACATGCCGCGAGCGCTAACAGAAAGAGGATGACAATCCCGAGAATAAACTTCGAACGTGTCGTCATTTTGAACCTCCTAAATTGTTGCCTGAGACACAGTTTAACGCTTACTGGTTGTCCCTCGAGTCGGCAGATTGCTTACATTCGAGTCATGGTTATCACCACATAATCGAAGCATGGGGTGGGTGAAGCAACTAAGAAAAAGAGTGCATGGCTTAGCGTTTATGTGGGGGTAAAAAACAAAAAGGCAGACCAATTGGCCTGCCTCGAGTGCTTTTAGAAGACTTATCTAAATAGAATTGCCGTAATGATTCCGTTTACAACACCAGCACCGAGTGCAGCCAGTATAAGAACCAAGCAGGTGTTGCCACCTGCAGGTAGATGCATGCTTGACTCTACCACAAGATAGGTGCAATCAATATTAGTGATAGATTTTGTTCTGACACCCACTCTCCTTTATGAATCTCTGCTAGGCTTCTAGTGTGCCTGCGCTGCCCATTTTCCCCTTACCTTCAACAGTAGTATTTCCAGGCATGCACATTCCTCTTTATGTATTTGAGGCGCGCTACCGAAGGCTGGTTAGTTACTGCCTCGAGGAAGGGCTCGAGCACTTTATTATTAGTTTGCACTCCGCCAAAGGATTGGACAATAGCCAACCCTTTTACACTGTTGGAACGCTGATAAAGATTTTAGACGTCTCAGAAAATCCTGATGGAACCTATGAGCTTATGGGTTATGGGCAGGAAAAATGCCAGATTTCTGTCGTGAAACAGGAGCGTCACGCCGAACCAGACGGCAATGAGAGAATACTTTATTTTTCTGAAAAGCAAGAACTCCCCTTAAAGCGCGATGACCCCAATGCTGAAGTTCTTGCAGCCTGGGACGCACTTGAAGGTTTTAAGCGCTACGCGAAAGTCTTTTTCCCAAAAGAGACCTTTTTGAAAATTGATGAACTTGTACCGGAAGATTTACTGCTTCAGGCTTCTTTCATTGCCGCTAATATTCGAATTTTGGCGGATGATAGGCAAAGGTTGCTCGAGGCAAGTTCACTGACAAATCGTTTCATGCTGACTCAAGCCTTTATGGAAGAACACCTTGCGGCTCATAAACCACCAAAAGATTTATAGGTCGGTTGTGCTCTTAAGCTACTTTTAAACAGCTACGTAACTCGAGTGTCAGAACCAGCATTGCCAGATGACTCGAGCTGTAGCTGCTCAGTGCCTTTTCAAATTCTTCTAGGGCAGCGTTAGCCATGTAGTAACTACTGGGCACTTCGGCACTGAGTCTAGCCAGTAAAAGTTCACTGGCATCGGAGCTGGTTTCCCAGCCTTTTTCCAGTGCATCTGCTGCTTCAAAAGCCTCTTCCAGATTGCCTTTTAAGCCCTTAAGGTAGGACTCGATCAGATCTCCAAGTTCTGTCTCGGTATTTGTCTTACTTTCGCCAAACCGACCCAGCCTTGCCAGTGGAGTGTCACGGTTCACTAGCTGTCTGTCCGGGGCAAAGGAGACAATAGTACAGCGAGAGGTGAGGGTAGGCAATATTGCCTGTCCTGAAGGCGCAATAAGAATAATTTTGGCCCAGCTTGGAGGTTCCTCGAGCGTCTTTAGAAAGGCATTGGCAGCGCTCAGGTTGAGCAGGTGGGCACCGTCTATAACGCCCAATTTTGTTTTGAAGGTGGGTCTGGACTCGAGCCAGGTAGCCAGGGCAAACTCTGAGGAGCCTTGTCTTGGGACGAGTTGCGAAATTCTGATTTCGGGTCGCCGATTTAAGCGACCAGTTGTGGTCATCAGGTCAGGGTGAACTTCACGGTAATCGGGGTGCTCATCTTGCGCTATAAGGCGACAGCTTTGACACTGGCCACACGGCTCTTCACCAGGGGTTTGACAGTTGAGGAGAGCACAAAACCAGCGAGCTGCCTGACGTCGCCCAACTTTTTCAGGTCCGGTAAACAGTAAGGTATGAGCCGAAATCTGTCTTAGAAGGCTTTTTGCGCTGCTATGACCCTCGAGTACCATTTATTTGCCAACAACAAGGCGCTTGCCTAAAACTTCAGGATAGTTTTGTTCCCGCAGCAGACGCTGTACCTGAAAGATATCAAACTCCACCCTGAAATGATCAATGCTGCGCAAATCCTCATCAAAAATTGCATAGCTTGCCAGAGCAATCCCGTCCCTGGGCTGGCCCACCGAACCAGGATTAAAGAAAATTTTGGCTTTTGGCGGCAGTCGGTAGGTCATCTGGGTATTTTTAAAGGGAAGTGTACGCCACATTTCTCCTTTGGGCGTTTCAACGGAGGCATAAATAATAGGCACATGGGTATGTCCAATAAAGCAAAGATCTCGTTGCATAAAAGCTGCATTGCTCTGAGCATTTTGCAGGGTTGACAAGTACTCCCACTGGGCTCTAAGCCCACCGTGCGTCACTTCCCAGGTGTCACAGATGACTCGATCTTTTAGTTCACGTATAAAGACCATATTGTCAGGGGTAATTTGACCAGCATGAATTTGAATGACTTCACTCACAATGCTGTCTTCTTTTAGGGCCATGTGGTGAGGTTCCGCCATAAACTTGATCAGGAGGTCCTCATGATTACCAATGATGGAGATGATGGGGTTCAGCTCGCGTATTAGCTGCACAACTTCATTGGGCTGTGAATAATAACCAACTGCATCCCCTAGAAAAATCACTTTATCCCAACGTTTGGTTTTGGCATGGCGTAAAACTGCCTCGAGCGCAACCGCATTACCGTGAACATCGCTTAAGAGTAAATAGCGCATCTGATGAATACCATACCACTAGCACCCCCGGTTTGAGGTATATACTGACATGTGCAAGTGCGGCATTTTACATTTTCCTTTCTGGTTTCCCTAATGCTCATGCTTGGAGCAGCATGGGCGCAAATTGCGGTACCCACTTTTGGCATTCGCGGAGACGTAAATGACGTCTTTTTACAGGATTTTATGAACCAGTTTCGGCGTCAGCTTTCCCTCGAGCTTGGTCTTGAAATCAATAATGCCGAGGTTATTACGCAAGGGGTTGCCGGAAGTTTGCAGGCCGATATGACTTTTCTGATTACCGATGTGATGAAGCAGCGTTACGCCATTAGTGGAGAACTAAGTCAGGAAGACCGATTGGGTGGAAAAGCGCCTTATTCTGTGCGCATCCTTATGGTTGACAATCAGGAGAAGCGGGCTTCAGACATTATTAGTTTGCCTCTGACAGATAGTGCAGTCTCTGAAGTGGTTCGCAACTTAACAGAACAAGTGGCTGCCTTTATTCAACCAGGGGGTGAACCGAGGCTGGGTACGGCAGGTTTATTTGTTATTAGTGAACCAATTACAGCAGAAGTGTATATAGACGGCGTTCTGGTAACGAAAACGCCTTTGCAAAGCGCAATCATGCTCGAGCCTGGCCCCTACGAGGTTGAACTGCGCAAGGAGGGGTTTGTGCCCAGCTCCCGCCTGGTAGTGCTGGAGGCCCAACGGGAAATGATGGAGCGCTTTACCCTGACACCTATTGTTGGGGGAAGTATACAGGTCAAGAGTCAGCCTGAAGCAAGTGTTTACCTTGATGGTAGTCTTAAGGGTAAGACCCCTTTAACCCTTCAGGCGCTTCCCGGAAACCACAGTATGATTCTTGAGCGACCAGGGTTTAAACCAAGCAGTTTTAATATTCGGGTTGAAAATTATCGCGTAAGTCGGGTAGATCAGAAGCTCGAGCCTAATTCAGCCGTGGTTCTCTACTGGACTGCACTGCCCAGTGAGCTTGTATTTATCAATGGCGAATTACAAACGCGCGATTATCTGGATAACTTGGGCACCGGGCGTTATCAAATTGATTTGCGCTCAGGGGGCGCTAGGCGTAGTTTTTCAGTCACTATTGCTATTGAGGGCGCATACCGTATTGATTTTTCTCTTGAGCAAGCCGTCAGGCTCGAGTAACCCACAAGCAAGTTACTTTTTGACCATTGCAATGTGAAGGTTACAGGTCGGGTGAGCTATCGCAACTCATCTTTGGGTAAGTCAAAGCTATAGGCTAGTTTTACTAGTGCACTAAAATTATCAGCGTTTTGACTGCCTCCCAGTGAAAATCTGAGCTGACCGTAATCCAGCTCCTTGTCCACAAAGGCCAGTAGCTGGAGGGTCTCACGGTTAAGAGTATAGGGCTCCCAGGCACCCTTAAGACCGACGGTGCTCTGCTCTTCGGTGAGGTCTTGTTTAAGCTCGAGCCTGACTCCAGGCCAGACACCTGCACTGCCTGCACCCAGCCAGAGTTCGGCGACCAGGTTTGGCCAATCAGAGCGGTTTACATCGTAGGCAAAGCCCAGAGCGCCGTAACCTCCATCAAATCCTGGAGAGGCGTACACGGCGGCTTTGATTGCGGCGTCATCTCGGTCGACAAATTTCAGCAAATTGTAAGCAGCCGAGAGTTCTGCAGACACTCCTGAGTCGAGTAAATAGCTAAGCTCGAGTTCGCCATCCAGAATAGTCGTGCGGTCAAGGCGATAGCGCGCCTGTCCTCCCAGACTAAAACCAAGACCTTCCGTAAAGCTTCGGTAGCTTTCTGTAAGTGCAGTTTCTAAAGAGAAGACGCTGTAGGGCACGTTGAAACTGGTCAGACTTAGAGAGCCTGCGACCGGACCAATAACGCCACTGCCCGCCAGAGCAATATGAAACTGACCCAGGGTGTTTAGTTCGTTTTGTGACAACACAATAACGTTGCCAAGAGGTCCCAGAGAATTGGTATAGCGGGCGCCAAGACCCAGTTCAAGCGGTCCGCTGATTCCTCCGGCAAGGCGCCCATTTAGCTTAAGCTCCGCAAGATCAATATTCGAGACCAAAACCTCAGGTTCGACAAAGCCACGGGGGTCCAGACTGGTTGCTACAGTAAAGTTTTGTGCTTTACTCAAAGCCAAGGATAAAAAGCCAATCAGTAAGGCGAAATAAAGCTGTTTCACACCTACAACTTACCTCAAAACCTTTGCACTTTGCAGCTAAACTGGACCCTATGCCTGATTTCACCTATTCCGGCATGAAACAGTCCCTTACAGGCTGTCTCCGTGCTGCCCTGAAAGTTCTGGTTTAAAGGTTTCCTTGTGCAAAATGTGCGCTATAGCACAGCAGCTCGGCGCCTACTTGTTAAGCTTTGGGCTAGAAACAGCGCAACTTAGCTGTTAAACTTGCCACGATTGTCTTGCTAAGCCTCCTGCTAACAACAGCCTAAAGCAGACACTGTTTGTATGAACCCCTAGGAGACCCATGAACATTTTAGGACGCGTAACCGTACTGCCTAATTTGCCTGTGCCCATTAGTCGTCTTGATGAATTGGCCCATAACCTTTACTGGACCTGGAGTCAGGAAGCAAGGGCTTTATTTAGAAATCTCGAGCCCACTATCTGGGAGAGGGTTGGCCATAACCCTGTCCAGCTTCTTAGAGATATCTCTCAAGACAGACTCGAGCAGGCAGCCAAAGATAAAACTTTTCTTAAAGAATATAAGACGGTGCTTGATAACTTTGATGCTTATCTGGCAGAAACAACCTGGTTTTCAACCTTAAAAGCTAGCCAAGATGATGTTTATGCCTATTTCTGCGCTGAATATGGCTGGCATGAAGGCGTGCCTCTTTACTCTGGCGGCTTAGGTGTTCTTGCCGGAGATCACACGAAAGCTGCGTCAGACCTTGGTGTGCCGCTGGTTGGTATTGGTCTCTGGTATCCCGAAGGTTATTTCCATCAGAGAGTAAACGCGGACGGACAGCAAAATGCTGTCTATGTCCGAAAGAGTCCTTATGAATTGCCGCTAAGTCCTGTGCTTGATAAAGAAGGCAAGGAACTGCGGGTCAGTGTCAATCTCACGGGACGAGATGTGCAGCTGCGGGCATGGCAGGTATGTGTAGGCAGAGTTTCTATCTATTTGCTCGACGTTGACTTGCCGGAAAACAACCAGGAAGATCGTGACATATTAAAACGCCTCTATGGTGGTGACCAGAGAACCCGAATTTCTCAGGAGATTATTCTGGGTATAGGCGGAGTGCGTCTGCTAAGGCGTCTCGGTGTTGCGCCTACGACCTGGCATATGAATGAGGGACATAGTGCCTTTATGGCACTCGAGCGTTGCCGTGAACTCGTAGCTGAGGGGCTCAGTTTTGAAGAAGCCAGAGAAGTGGTACGAGCCAACACTGTTTTTACCGTTCATACCCCGGTCGCAGCCGGAAATGACGCTTTCCCCTTTGATCTGATGAGCCAGTATTTTAGTGGTTTCTGGGGCAGCCTTGGTTTAAATCAGCAGAGTTTTCTGGACTTAGCCCGTCATGATCTGGGCTGGGGTGCCATGTTTAGTATGCCCGCACTCGCGCTGCGCTTCTCGACCGGTAGAAACGGTGTGGCTGCTCTGCACGGCGATACCAGTCGCCGAATCTGGAATGACCTGTGGCCTGAAGTGCCTACCGAAGAAGTGCCGATAGGGCATGTAACCAATGGCGTTCATTACAATACCTGGGTCGCAGCCGAGATACAGGAACTGGTTTCAAAAGTTCTGCCCAAAGATTGGCGCTCCAATCTTACCGATGAGAGCATGTGGCAGGGTGTCAAGAATATTGCCAATAAAGAGCTCTGGGAAAATCGCAAAAAACTTAAGCAGCAAAGTGTTAGATTTTTGCGCCGCCGGGTTCTACGTCAGTTAACAAGGCATGGGGCTACAGCAACCGCGCAGCATGATACTGATGAACTATTAAGTCCTGAAATCTTAACCATCGGCTTTGCCAGACGCTTTGCAACCTATAAAAGAGCTACGCTTATCTTTAGCGATTTAGAAAGGCTCGAGCGTCTACTCAACAACCCCAGTCAGCCTGTTCAACTGCTCTTTTCAGGTAAGGCTCACCCAGCAGATCGGCCCGGTCAGGAACTTATTCAGCAAATTCATATGCTGTCACAGGATGAGCGCTTTAGAGGCAAAATCCTCTTTATTGAAGACTATGATATGGCGATTGGTCGCGCCCTCACCAGAGGCGTGGATGTCTGGTTAAACAATCCTCGTCGCCCGCTCGAGGCTTCTGGCACAAGTGGGCAAAAGGCCGCCATGAATGGGGTTTTGAATCTCAGTATTCTAGATGGCTGGTGGCCCGAAGGCTATAACGGGGTAGACGGCTGGGCCATTGGTACGGAGGCTATGAATACCGATGAGCTTCCCCCTGAGCAAAAGGATAACCGCATAGATGACGCGGATGCCGATAGTCTCTATAACTTGCTGGAAAAAGAAGTGGTGCCCCTTTACTACAAGCGTGATAAAGCAGGTATACCACAGGAATGGCTCGAGCGCTCCAAAGACGCCATTGCTACCTGTAGCCCCCGGTTTTCCTCGCAGCGTCAGGTAAAAGATTATGTCAATCAGTACTATGCTCCGGCCTCGAGGCGTAATGAACTTGTAACGAAAAAACAGTTTGCGCTTGCCAGCGACCTGGCTGCCTGGAAGCAAAAGGTTCAGTCTGGTTGGCATGGAATCTACCTCAATGCTAAAGCCGCCGAGACCAGTCGCAATAAAATGGGGGAACCTCTAAGTTTTGAGGCTGTTTTGCACCCAAGAGACCTGGCGGATATTGACTTAAGAATCGAAGTTGTCTATAGCCTCGAGGAAGACGGTCTCAAGCATAATATTTATACAGTGGCCATGAAACAGGTTGATACTTACCCCGACGGCGCAAGGAAATACGAGGTTGACTTTGTGCCTGAGATTAGCGGTGAACTGGTTTACGGCATTCGGGTTTACCCCTACAATAAAAACCTTGTTAGCCCCTTTGATGCTGGAGTAATCCGCTGGGCTTGAGGCTAAACAAAAGGTGATTCATTAGATTTTGTGTATGGCTATCTGTGAACCCAAGCATTATTTGGGGTAAAAGTGTACAGATACATAAAATGGAAAACTTCAAAAAGAAGGCGCATTCAGCTATCGAATACGCCTTCTTTTTTCCCAATGTCAAAGGCCAGGGCGATTTTTTCAACAAAAGCGTCCTTGGCAATAGTTGATGAGCGCGAATGTAAGGTAGAGTCGGTCAAGGAGAAGGTAAAAAAGCCTTAAAGAGTAATGTGGAAGCCATAAAAATATCACGAGTATAAAATCGTGAATTAAATCACTAAAGGAGTATCATATGTTGGTATCAAGACAGCTAAAACTAGTTCAGCGACCAAGTGGATTATTTCAAGCTGATAATTTTACCCTGGCAGAGGAGACGTTAACTGAACTTGCTGACGGAGAAATTCTGGTTAAAGTTATTTATTTGTCCCTTGATCCTACCCAGCGCGTCTGGGCGCAGATGGATAGTTATTTACCCGCGGTGAAACTTGGCACCGTTATGAGAAGTTTTGGGCTTGGTGTCGTTGTTGAAAGTCGAGCTGAAGGGTTTGAAAAAGGAGATTTGGTTTCGGGGTTAACGGGTTGGCAAACTTACCTGGTGGCAGAGGCCAGGCAGTTGCAGAAAATTCCTCGAGTCCCTGATTTACCCTTGGATGCCTACCTTGGGCCATTAGGCATGACAGGTTTAACCGCCTATTTTGGCCTGCTTGATGTCGGAACACCAAAAGCAGGCGAGACGCTGGTGGTTTCGGCCGCGGCAGGTGCGGTCGGAAGTATGGTCTGCCAGATGGGTAAATTAAAAGGTTTGCGCGTTATTGGTACTACGGGTACAGAGGCAAAATGTCAGTGGTTGCAAGATGAACTGGGCGTTGATCAGGTCATTAATTATAAAGAGCAAAACGTCTACCGCGCACTGAGAAAAGCAGCCCCAGAGGGCATAGATATCTTTTTTGACAATGTTGGCGGAGAAATGCTTGATACGGTGCTGACTCAGATAAATATTGGTGCCAGGATTCCACTTTGCGGTTATATATCAGCGTATGCGGCAAATGAGGTTCCTGGTATTAAGAATCTGAGTGTGCTCATTTCAAAGCGGGCTAAAATCCAGGGCTTTTTGGTTTCAGACTATTACCCTAGAGCTGCTGAAGCGTTTACTGAAATGGCGGGCTGGCTTAAAGCAGGAAAGCTTCATTACCGCTCCGATATTTATGAGGGTCTGGAAACTGCGCCAGACGTCATCAACAAGCTTTTTACCGGCGAGAATACGGGTAAGTTGTTAATAAAACTGGCAGATGCGTAGGTGCTTATAAAAGCTTTCATTGACCTGAAACTGAGGTTTTCTGGCGCAGCTTTTATACTAACCGTATGATTGTTTTAGGGATTGACACGTCCTGCGATGATACCGGTGTTGGTATTGCCCAGGGAAATAAAGTTCTGGCAAATAGTGTGGCTTCCCAAACCGCTATCCATGCCTCCTGGGGTGGCGTGGTTCCAGAAAAAGCCAGCCGTGAACACCTGAGCGTTATAGACGCTGTGGTTGACGAGGCTCTTGCGACCGCTAAACTCGAGCTATCCCAGATTGACGCAGTCGCGGCTACCTATGGGCCGGGATTGGTAGGGGCATTGCTTGTCGGGCTAAATTACGCCAAGGCACTGGCCTGGTCACTGGGAAAACCTTTTATCGGAGTTCATCATCTCGAGGGACATATTGCCTCGAGCCTTGGCGCAGCTCAGCTCGAGCCTCCCTTTTTGTGCCTTATTGCCTCAGGAGGGCATACCAGCTTATTTGCGGTTAGCCGCTGGGGCAAGTATGAAGAATTGGGAAAAACCAGAGACGATGCAGCAGGTGAAGCCTTTGACAAGGTAGCAAGGCTGCTAGGACTCGGCTTTCCCGGTGGTCCCGAATTAGCCAGTCTAGCCGAAACTGGAGACGATCAAGGGGTAAGCCTACCCATGCCACTGAGGGGCCAGGGTGGCTACGAATTCTCTTTTAGTGGGCTAAAAACCGCAGTCTCTGTCTTGCTTCAAAAACAGCCAGAGCTGAATAAAGCCGATCTTGCGGCAAGTTTTGAGCGGGTGGTCGTTGACAGCCTGATTGATGTTGTGGTTAGAGCCTCAGCAGCTACCGGATACACAGATGTGGTGGTCGCAGGCGGGGTTGCCGCAAACCAGCGGTTAAGAAGGGGGTTTATAGACGCAAAGCTGAATGCGTTTTTTCCTCCCCTTTCACTGGCAACAGATAATGGCGCTATGATTGCTCTGGCAGCGCACTACAAACTTGGTCAAAACTCGAACTGGTTGCGGGATGCCCAGCCTTACTTGCCACTTGATGCAAGTCTGCGCTCGAGTGCTTCCTCATAGGCTTTTTGGTACAAAGGTAAAACAACTGATTCACTAAACGCAGTTTCGGCTCGTTCACGGGCTGCTCTGGCAAATCTATGGTGCATTGCGGTATCTGACAAAAGTTTTATGGCTGATTCAGTCATAGAGGTAACATCTTTAACGGGATGTAAAAACCCTGTAATCCCGTTTTTGACGACTTCCGGAATTCCACCTGAATCTGAAGCGATGACGGGGACACCACTTGCCATGGCCTCGAGGGCGGCAAGCCCAAAGGATTCTTTGGAGCTGGGCAGAAGGAAAAGATCGGTTACCGACAACAGTTCTTCTATGCGCGGAAAACTGCCTAAAAAAGCGACTCTGCCACTTACACCCAGTTCGCCAGCCAGTTCAAAAGAGCGGTGTCTGTCGGGGCCGTCACCAATCATCAAGAGTCTTGCGCCAATATGCTCCGAGACTCCAGCAAAGATTCTTACAACATCTTCAACTCGCTTTACTTCACGGAAGTTGGAAATATGAACCAGGAGCTTTTCGTCAGGGTGAGCGTAGCGCAGCCTTAACTCGGGCAGGGTCCTTGGTTTAAACCGCTGTAGGTCTACGGCATTCGGGATGACATGAATGGGGCGGCGGACTCCCATTTCATCTCGAGTGTAATCAGCCAGATATTGACTGACGGCGGTAACGAGATCAGAGTGCTCAATCGAATATTGGGTTGTTCGTAAATAGGCCGGGTCAAGACCGACCAATGTGACATCGGTGCCATGCAGCGTAGTAATAACCACAGGCTGAGGAACACCGCGGACCATATCCCTTGCCAGCGTGGCTGCAGTGGCATGAGGTACAGCGTAGTGAGCATGGATGACATCTATGCCATATTCTTCAATGACTTCAGCAAGTTTCGAGGCCTCAGCGATGGTGGTTAAAGGCGCATCAAAAAGTGGATACATCATGCTTTGAACCTGGTGAAAATAGACATTTGGTGCGCCAAGCTCGGTTAAACGAAAAGGCACGCGGTCAGCAACAAAGTGGACATTGTGCCCTGATTTGGCAAAGCACAGGCCAAGCTCTGTGGCGACAACGCCACTTCCACCAGCACCGCCGTGAAGCAAAACGGCAATATTCATACTCTTTTTAGTCCTAAGGTGTTCATTAGCGTCAGAATACGTGTCGCAGTTAAGCTTGTTTGCTGTGCAGCTTACGAGCCTGTGCTAAATGCTCAGGTTTATCTATATCTGCGCCCAGGCCAGGGTCTTCTGAAATAAAGACTCGAGCCTTTAAATTCAGAACCTGGGATACCCGTTTTTCCAAACTGCTGATGGGCAGGTTTCCCAGCGCCAACTGAATGAGCGTTCCAAACCCTACCAGTTTGGCAAGTCCTAACGGGTTTTTTCGGGATGCATAAAGCTGATTGACAAAGGGTAGTAACTGCGTTTCTGCCCCAGGTTTCAGGAGTAACACATTACCTCCAGTAAAGCTGCCTTCCTTAAAACGGACAAAGGTTCTTTTTTGCTCTGGAAATTGCTCGAGTACTCTCGCTTTCGTAATCGCCGCATAAACGAGGTCTGCTGCTGGTGATTGGCAAAAAGCCTCAATGCCTTGTGCAGTTAGCCAGGGCAAATCTGCTGTAACAAAGAGTATCGCCTCTGGATATTGCTTTTGGGCTAGCTCGAGTCCATTACCAAGACTCTCGGCCAAGGTTTTTCCTGCTTCGCTGTGGGCATCAATTTGAGCTCGTAATTCCTCTGAGATGGGGCCTATATAACTGATATGAAAGATGCTTTCGGCCTGCCTGAGAGCTTCAATAACGTAGGCAGCCAGGGCTTTGTTTCCAAGCCCTATTAGCGCTTTGGAACGAACCCCTTCCTGAAGCGCAAGGGCATCTTGCTCTCCACCCGCAAGAATGACAGCAGCAAGTCTTGAAGTCACGGCTCTAGTTTACTTGTTTTTGCTTAAGGGAAGCTTATCTTCGTCCAATAGACAAAAAGTACTTTTTAACATAATAGAGGTAGAGGCTAGGGTTCATGGGTCTTATGACCCTGCTCCGGGGAGTTAGTCAGTGAGGCTAAGATACCCCAATAAAAAAGAAGCTCGAGCATGCTCGAGCTTCTTTAAGGTCTTTTTAACTTAACGACTAAGACTGGTTTGAGTAACCTGGACTTCTACGGTTTCTCCACCACGGATGGTAACGGTGCTTACATGGGTGCTAAAACCAGGAGCTATAACGACAAGTTCGTGATTACCTGCGGCTAAGCCAGAGAAACTATTTACGCCTGTACCGTTGGTGACACTACCAGCTTGTTGTCCATCAATGAAGATGAGGGCGCCGCCAATATTAGAACGGGTCGTGAGGCTGCCACTCAGAGCTCTAAGTTCACCGCTAATGGTTTGACTTGAGCCGGCATTTACGTTAAAGGAGTAGCTGTTTTCACTATAACCATTCAGGACAAATCTGACCTGGTGGCTACCTGCATTAAAGCTAACGGCACCAGTAGGTGTTACACCGATATACTGACCATCAACATAAACCTGTGCACCCTGAGGCTGACTGACAAAATTAACTGTGCCCGTACTAACTACCGGGTTTAGTGTGGCATTGATTGCTGTCGTTTGCCCACCTGGAACATTTACCGAACTGCTATAGGTTTGGTAGCCAGAGGCACGTACTTCTACCGTATGAGAGCCGCTCGTTGTACCGTAGCGAACGGGTGTTAGACCAATATACTGACCATCTACATAGGCTTCGGCGCGGTTAGGAGAGGAGGTGATGCTGATGGTGCCGTACCTGGGAGCCGCAGGTGGATTGCCTACATTAAACAGTGCGGTATCCGTAACCCATGAGTTTTGGGGTTTTGGACGAATGATTATGCTTAAGGTTTGAGCAAAGCCTTCCTGACCAATATTGCTGCTGGCAAAGTTGCCATTGTTACCAAAGTCAGCGAGCTGTCTGGTATCAAGTGGTTCTTTACTGGCTACCGCAATGACTTTATCGGTGCCCTGAGGGCCGTCAACGCTAAAGGTGTAGCGTGCGCCCTGAGGTGGAAAGAGTTTGGTTTCTCCTGCCTGCAAATAATTGTTCTCTCCGGCAGGGTCCATGCGGTTAGGGATGATCTGGTCGATGGTGCCATTAGACCTGACGTCAAAAAGATATACATAGGACGCTTCTGTTACCCGGACACCGATAGTGATTTGTTCACCAATTGAGTAAGTAGGAGTGCTATCTCCTGAGGGGTCTTTATTTACAAAGACCTCAACACCAAAACTGGGTATGGGGTTGATTACGATGGTTTGGGGACTGAAGACTATATTGGGTTGCGCTAAACTTAAGCTAACGAAGGCAAAAAGAATTAAGCTAAACAGCTTTTTCATGGCCCTCTCCTTTCCTAATAGCCCTATTTTTGGTAGAGCTATCATCTACCTGTAAAGTAGCATGCCACACAATATCAAAATGTGGGCAAACTAAAACAGTCTTAATCTTTGCTCCTCGAGCTAAAACCTCTGTTTATGGCTTTAAACCTTGAAGCAAGGCAATCATACCCTCATAAAAATGCTCTATATGCGTAAAAACTTTACTTGAACTCTGATTTTTGTCTCATGAAACTGAAGATTTCTTAAGTTTAGCCAGGCTTGATAAAGGTGGATTCATGTGGGTGCTAAAAAGGAGACATAATGAGAGAACCTGGGCCCCTCTTTTTGGGTGTTAAGCTGGTATAAAGGTCATGGCAACCATCGTTCTCGAGCACATTTCTAAAAGCTTTAACCGTGAAGGCAGCCTCTTTGAAAAACAGGCGGTGCTTGCTGATATAAACCTGACCCTTCCTAATGGACGAGTAAGCGTTATTTTGGGGCCAAGTGGTTGTGGGAAAACAACGCTGCTGAAAATTGTTGCAGGTCTGGTGCGAGCTGACCAGGGGGAGATTTATTTTTCAGGCCAAGCCATGTCAACCGTTCCACCCAAAGAACGAAGACTTGGCATGGTCTTTCAGGATTTTGCGCTCTACCCAAATTGGTATGTCAAAGATAACATCCTGTCTTACTTTAAATTTCGGCCCAAAACCCAGGAGCTTAGCCAGGAAGCCGAAGAAAAATATGCCAGAACCAGCGAACTCATGGGGGTTGAACTTGGCTATTTGCTTGACCGAAAGCCAAAAAATTTATCACCTGGGGAAAAGCAGCGCGTTGCGATGGCCCGCTGTATTACCAGAGACCCTGTACTTTTTTTACTTGATGAACCGTTCAGTCATCTTGACCAGCATCTTAGGGAAAAGTACCGCACGAATCTCAAGCGGCTGCTCCATGAATTTAAAATTACTACGCTCTATGTAACGCATGATCAAAATGAGGCGCTCATTTTGGCAGATGACATTGTGATGATGCGGGCGGGCAAAGTGGAACAGGTGGGAAGCTACAATGACCTGCACTATAAACCCAGAAATTTATTTGTTGCCAGTTTTCTTAATCCTAATCCGATCGCACCCGCGCTAAACGTGCTTAAGGGTGAGTGGCTTGCCCCTGACTTTGCTGGCAAACTCATTGGCATAAGACCTCAAGACCTGAGCCTCGAGCCCGAAGGCTGCCGTTATGGCCTCGAGCTAAACCTGAACAGTCGCTACGATTTACCAGCCCTGCCTATGACGCTGCTCACCACAGAATTTCAGGGTGAGACTATTTACGCTTATGTGCCCCATCCTAACCGGCAAGTTCCTGAGAGGTTACGGCTGGGCATCAGTAAATTTATGATTTTTAATGCCCAAACAGAACTTACGGAAGGCCACTATCCCTAAAATCTGGTTAAACTAGGTGAATGGTCAAAAGTACAAATCCTGTTATTGTCATTGAGACTGCGCTTGGAGAGATTAGCCTCGAGCTGTTTATCAATCAGGCCCCCCTTACCTCACAGAATTTCCTTACATATGTGCAAAATGGAGATTTTGATTCCTCGAGTTTTTACCGAGTAGTTCGGCCTGATACTTTGTCTTCTAACCCGGTGCCCAATGCTATCCCTATTGAAGTTATACAAGGTGGGTTAGGCATGGCGCCCCATGCAAATAAACGTGATCCCATTATCCTGGAGCGCACATCGGAAACGGGGCTTAGTCACAAGGAAGGTGCTCTAAGTATGGGAAGACTTGAGCCTAATAGTGCAAGTTCAGAATTTTTTATTTGTGTAAGTGATCAACCAGAGTTAGATTTTGGCGGTAAGCGTAACCCAGATGGGCAGGGCTTTGCGGCCTTTGGTCAAGTCATTAGCGGAATGGATGTGGTGAAAGCCATCTGGCAATGTCCAGCCGTTGGGCAAAAGCTCGAGCCAGAAATAGCTATACACAAAATTTATGTAGCCAAGTAGGCCAACTTATGCTTCCTGTCATTGTCATTACTGGGCCGGTCGGAGTAGGGAAGAGCACGGTTGCAAGGGCACTTTCGGAGAAACTCGAGCACCAAAATATCTCCCACGCTCTGATCGATATGGACTGGCTACGCTGGCTCTACCCTGCAAAGCCTGAAGATCGCTTTCGGGTAAAGCTTGGCCATAAAAATCTTGCCTGCCTTGCTGAAAATTATAGAGCAGAAGGCGCAAAGCTACTTTTGCTCGCTGATGTACTTGAAAGTTCTGAAGATTACCGGGCCTACCTCGAGGCCATTCCTGCTGCCAGGCTAACGGTTGTGCGCCTAAAGGCAGATATTGCCACTATTCATAAACGGCTTAGAGACAGAGAGTCAGCAGAAACCCTTTCCTGGTATAAAGCCAGAGCGCTCGAGCTTTCCGATCTTATGGAGGCTCGGCAGATAGGAGACATGGTGGTGGATAGTGCAGACATGACGGCAAGCCAGATTTCCGAAGTCGTCTGGCAGAACTTGTCAGCTCGACTGTCTTTATGAATACCTGTTAGGGTATTTTCCACTTAAGATCTGACGGGCCATAAGTGTCGCCTGCTGTAAAACTCACTACAAGGTCCTTTGGCCAAAAGGCTTACTGTAGTTCCGAGATGCAAAGTACCGTTGCTTCTAAGTTGCCCTTAAGATTACAGGTGACCCTGCATAGCCTGGCTTTTTTGTTTGGCGTTTCTATGGTCTTTATTTCCTTCGGTCTGCTTGGGGGTGCCATTGGGAATTTCCTATTTGACTATGGAAATCTGGTGCGCATTGTTGCTGGTATCTTTTTACTTTTCTTTGGTTTCATTATGCTTCGCTTACTTCCAGTGCCGTTTTTACAACGTGATCTAAGGGCTCACCTTAGCTCAAAACCGTCTGGTTATTTTGGCTCTGCCCTTGTGGGGCTGGCGTTTGGTGCAGGTTGGTCGCCTTGTATAGGCCCCATTCTGGCAAGTATTATTACCCTGGCGAGTGCCCGAGGGTCTGCCTTGCAGGGAGCTATACTCTTAGGCGTTTACTCTTTGGGTTTTGCCGTACCTTTTTTGCTTGCTGCTCAGGCTTTGCCTATGGTTAGAAAGCTAAATAAATATCTGCCTGTTATAGAGCGAGTTGGCGGCATTTTATTAGTGGTGGTTGGGCTGCTTTTATTAACCAATGCTGTTAATGCCCTGTCCCCATATCTGGGCAGTTTGGGTAGTTTAGAAAGTCTTTTAGGGGAGGGAATGGCAATATTACCCGGAGATCAGATACCCATCAGCCTTTATCCTCTGGCATTTTTAGCTGGCGCATTATCTTTCTTATCACCCTGTGTTTTGCCCATTTTACCCTCCTTTTTAGCCTATCTCACCGGGGTAAATGTTGCTTCAATGAGCAGCTGACCTAGAAACTTTAATTTGGGGCTTTGCCAGTTGATTCACGTATAACCAGTTTGGCAGGCAGACTTAAGACCCTTATGGGAAGTTCAGGATTATTGAGCCGCTCAATGAGCAATTTGGTGGCTTGCTGGCCTTCAAATTTGGTTTCGCGAAAGACTGTAGTAAGCCTGGGGCTAAGGTAGCGGGCGAGGTCTATATCATCAAAACCCATCACCGAGAGATCTTGCGGAATCTTTAGACTTAGGTCGGTAGCTGCCCGAAGTACGGCAATAGCAAGTAAATCATTGATTGCCAGGATGGCAGTGGGCCGGGGTACCTGGGTTAGCAGCTGCATGGCAGCCTGATAGCCTTCTTCAGGAGTAATTCCGCAATTAATTACGTTATGCTCCGCTTCAGGTATACCAGCCTGACTGAGCACTTCGTGATAGGGCTCGAGCCTATCGACCCCCACCACAAGTTCAGCGACACCATTTATAAAAGCAAAGCGTCTATGTCCAAGCTCGAGCAAGTAGCGGAGGGCTTCGCGAGTAGCGTCACGGTAGTGGGTGATGATGGCATCAAACTCGGAAGGGCTGTCACTGCACTCAACTACAGGACGCCCAGAGGCTAGAAGTCGCTTTTGAGTTTTAGGTGACAGAGCTTTGTTTGCCTTAATGATGATGAGACCACTGATCGTTCTGCGGGACAAACTTTGAATACAGTAATCCTCGAGGTTGATGTTGGCATTGCTATGAGCCAGTAGCAGATCATAGCCTGCTTTACGTGCTTCTTCCTCAACGCCCTCAACCGTTTGCCAGAAATGAGGGTTATGTATGTCAGGTATCAGTAGACCAATCGTTTTACTATCGCCAGAGCGTAAAGATTGCGCCCTGGTATCTGGTTGATAGCCAAGTTCTTCGATAACCTGGAGCACTCGCAGCCGTGTTTCATGAGAAATAGCCATATTGCCATTTCGGTCATTGAGCACATAAGAAACCGTGGCCCTTGAAACCCCAGCTTGCTTTGCGACATCTGACTGAGTGGGTCGTTTGGTAGCTATAACTTGCCTTCTTTCCATGGGCTCGAGTTTCACTTCATGACAGCAGGTAAAGCATCAACTCAGGCTACAGCATCTTCATAGAGAAAACACTTAACTGCTCTGCCGTCATGCTGAAAACTGGGTGGCTCCTGGGTTTTACATTTGTCCATAACAGCAGGACAGCGTCCGGCAAAGCGACAGCCTTTGCGCGTATACTCATCAGCTTCCATTTCAGCCAAGTTGGTGGTTTTATCCCAGACCTTGTCTGGATCTGCCTGAGGTATGGAGTCCTTCAAATTTTGCGTGTAGGGGTGCATAGGATTTCCAAGAACCTTTTCCACCGGACCCATCTCAACAATCCAGCCGCGTAACATCACAGCAATTCTGTCAGCCGAGTAGTAGGCAGTTGCCAGATCATGGGTAATGTATATGATGGTAACGCCATTTTCCTCTTTGAGCTTGCGGAACATGTTGACGATGGACATGCGTAAGGAGGCGTCAAGCATAGAGACAGGTTCATCGGCAACGATCAGTGAAGGCTTGGTTATGAGCGCCCTGGCAATCGCCACCCTTTGTGCCTGCCCTCCAGACAATTCGTTGGGATAGCGTCCTTTGACTTCAGCAATAGACAGGCCAACTTCCTCGAGTACGCCATTTATATACTTGTCTGCCTCTGAACGCCTAACCACTTTATAATTCGCAACCGTCTCAAAAAGATAATGGTCAATACGCTTGAGTGGGCTAAAGGCGGCAAAGGGGTCTTGAAAAACAGGTTGTACCTCGCTGTAAAACCAGGACCGTTTTTCCTTTTTGCTTAGGTTCGCAATGGGTTTGCCCTTGTAAGTAAGCTGTCCCAGACTTGGCAGCTCCATACCCAAAATCATTTTGGCAAGGGTTGATTTACCACTTCCGCTCTCACCTGCAATGCTGAAGATTTCGGGCTTTCCTGTTACCAGTTGAAAATTGGCGTCATCAACCGCATGAAAGGCTTTGCTTGAAAAACCCTGCCGAATGTCAAAGATTTTGGTGAGGTGCTCAGCACTGAGGAGGTCTTTAGGCTGCTGCATGGTTCGGCTCCTCGAGTAAGTGGCAGGCAGCTCTATGCCCGGGTGAAAGCTCGAGCATTTTAGGTTCAATGCTGCTGCATTTGGCTATTGCCATCGGGCAGCGGGGGTGAAATCTGCAACCAGACGGTGGATGATCTAAGGCTGGGGGACGCCCGGGAATACCTTCTCTAGCGCTTCGTTCTTCAAAGGTGGGCAAAGAGTTGATCAAGAATTGGGTGTAAGGATGCTTGGGTGACTTTAAGATAGTGCGAGTAGGTGCTTCTTCAACCAGTTTTCCTGCGTACAGCACGCCAATGCGATCAGCTAAATTAGCATGAACCCCCAGGTCATGAGTAATAAGAACAACCGTACTACCTTCCTTTTGCTGAATGTCTTTAAGTAGTTGAATTACTCCCCGTTGTACCACCACATCAAGCGCTGTGGTTGGTTCATCGGCAAAGATAAGTTTGGGCCAGAGAATGGTCGCGAGAGCTATAGTGACGCGTTGACGCATACCGCCTGAAAGCTGGTGCGGATAGGAGCGCATGACCTTTTCTGGCAGGCCAAGATCACGCAGGTATTTACGGGTCATATCATAAGATTGTGATTTACTCGTGCCTTTATGCGTGGTTATAAAATCATGAAAGGTATCTTGAATACGCCTGACTGGGTTTAAAACATGCATTGAGCCCTGAGGAATATACGAGACCTTATTCCAGCGTATATCTCGTTTATCCTGCTCACTAAGTTTGGTGGCATCCTTGGTTTGGCCTTCAAAGTCGTAGGCAACCGAACCCTCTACGACTGTGAGTGGCGGTTGAAAATCGCCCAGTAAGACCTTTAAAAGTGTTGATTTGCCGCATCCTGACTCACCTGCCAGGCCATATACTTCGCCTGCCTTTATCGAGACAGAAATATCATCCACGGCCTTTACGGTACGCTCTACGCCGTAAGCCTTGGTAATGTAATAGGCTTTTAAATCCTTTGCTTCTACAATAGCGTCGCCTTGCATGCTTATCCTTTCACCTGAAGCCGTGCCAGGCGGGTTCTTGGGTCAAGATAGGTAGTAAGTCCAACGGACACAAGATAAAAACCGACTACAACAATGATTGAAGCGCCGATTGGAGCAGCCAGCACCCAGACTTTATTGGTTAAAAGTGCCTGATAATAATTGCCCCAGTAGATCATGGTGCCAATGGTTTGAGAGTTCATATCTGCCAGACCAAAAATAGCCAGCGTGACCTCCATGCCAATGGCAAAAAGAAAACCACTGACAATGTCTGCCAGCAAAAAGGGAATAATAAAGGGAAGGTGTTCTTGAGAGACGATCTTAAAAGTGCGCATTCCTGAAAAGATGGCAGTCTGGGTAAAATCACGCTCTTTTAAACTCAGTATTTGAGAGCGGTAGCGTTTTGAAGGAAAGGCCCAGTCAAGGAGGCCAAGTAAGATTCCTAAGCCAATAATGGTCATTTGCCCCCGTACCATGGCAGCTATCAGAATTAGCAGCGGCAACCGCGGTATGACGATAAAGCTATCGACAATGGCTGATAAAACGCGGTCCCAGGTTCCACCAAGATAGCCTGAAATTAGCCCAAGAAAGACGCCGATGCCCCGGCCTATAAGAACTGCCAGACCAGCAACTAAGAGGCTATTGCGGACAGCAAAAGTAAGCATCCAGAATACATCTTGACCCTGCGAATTGGTACCCATGACGTACTCGAGTGAAGGGGGCTCATTGCGGGGAACAACCCGTCTTTTATCGGGAGGGTAGGGTGAAAAAAACGACAGGATAAGGAGGACAAGCACCAGGAACAAAATAATGGCGCCCAGGCGAAACGAAGGGCTGTAGCGAAATAATCCTAAAACTGTTTTCATAGACGACCTAACTGTAGCGTACCCTGGGGTCAATTAGCGGATAGCTGAGATCAACCAGTAGCGACGCGGTAGCAATACCAAAAATGGATAAAAGGGTAATGCCCATGATGACGTTATAATCAGCCGAGTTGATTGCCGATAAAAGGAGAGAGCCAATCCCAGGATAGCCGTAGACCGCCTCAGTAATCAGGGCACCCTCAAAAATAAGACCAAGAGAAAGACCTAAGTCCGTAACTTGCGGCAGCAAGGTGTTACGTATGAGGTAAGAAAATAAGATTTTATGTTTTGGTAGAGCGGCCATTTCGGCAAAGCGAACATAATCACTCGAGCGCTCCGTTGAGGTGAGTGCCTTTGAAATGATAAAGCGGAACGCAACTCCCCCAATAATTAAGGATAATGCGGGCAAAAAGCCATAATAAACTAGGCTACTAAGGTAACTCCAGGTAAAACCAGGCGCACCTTTTGAACCCCCTACCAGAGGGAAAATGGGAAGATAATAAGTGAGTAGCATCAGCAGTACAAAGGCAACAATGTAGTAGGGAATAGGGTAGACAACAATTAGAGAATTTTCCATGGTTCTTGCCCACCAGGAGTTGGGAAAAAAGCCCGCGAGTGTGCCCAAAATCAGCCCAAGAATCCAGGCAATTACAATAGAAAGACTTAGTAGTCCTATGGTCCAGCCAATGCTTGACCCAATCAGTTTGGTAACAGGGGTTGGAAAGACGGTGAATGACGGACCCAGGTCAAAAGCAACAACACGTTTCCAAAAACTAAAATATTGCTGTAGCAAATTCCCATTAAGACCATAAAGATCCATAAGCGATTCTCTTAGGGCGACAGTAGCTTCAGGTGACATCGTTTGGAAGGCGGTCAGTCTGCCAAGAGCATTATCGACAGGGTTTATAGGCGACAGTCTTGGAATAAGAAAGGTAAGCGTTATGCCTACAAAAATGACTATCAGATACTGAACGATACGCGGTAAAATAAAGGTTCTTAATAGTTTCACAAGTCTTTACCTTTATGAAATTGGGTCACGAGTGTCTCCTGCAAAATAATTTGAGTAAGCGTTATACGATTTAGAAAAATAGGAACTAAAAGAATGAGGATGTGGATTAACCACATCCTCGAGCCAGCCAACGCTTATTGGGCGGGCTTTAAGCTTTGGAAGGCAAACTTACCACCGTGGAACCAGTACAGGGGCATGTAGTCTGGGTTCTCAGAGGTTGGGAAGCCTGTCCAGTAGCGTTCATCCCAGGTCACGAACTTCTTAAAGCTAATGGTGGTGATGAAGTACATTTCTTCAGTGAAGTACTTCAGGAAGTCCTGAGTGATTTGGATATTTTCGGGGCTTGAGGGATCAACGGACGCCATGGCGTCGATAAACTCACCAATTTTGGGGTCATTGATGCGGGCTTCGTTGGTACCACCTTTGCTGCGGAAATCCTCACCATTTGGAATGTAGTACTGAGGATGCCAGCCGCGTGACTCTGGCCAAGAATCACCAGATGCCTGTACAAAGCTGTACCAAGGAGTACTAACTTCGAACTGCCCTACCCAGCGGTTTTGATCAACAACGCTGCGCTCAGGACCCTGTAAATCTACATCGATACCAAATTCACTCCACATATCTGCAGCGGCATTGGCCATACGGAATGCGTCGTTTTCATCTGGTGGAGAAATAATCTGGATTTTCCAGGCAGTACCATCAGGTTTTAGCCATTTACCATCGCCACCGCGACTAAAGCCATTATTGACAAGCAGTTTTTCGGCAGCTTCAGGGTCATACTTCCACCAGCCGGTACCAAATACGTCGCGAGGTTCCCCTGGAACGGTGTAACCCTGACCTTCGGCCCATGAGGCGATTTGCTCAGGAATCGTTGGGTCATAAGGGGTATACATTTCGCCGTTGCCCAGATCAATTTGTAAACCCTGTAACCAGTCCTCCATGGGATCAAGATAGAGCTTGGTTAAAGATGCCGTTGGAGGAACAGGCATTGGGGTAACTTTGGCTACACCACCGATATAATCGGTTTGCAATTCAACAATATTGATAGCGAGTGCCAGCGCCCAGCGTACGTCTTTATTGGCATAAAGACCGTCTGCTGATTCCTGATTAAATACCAGTTGACGGGTACTGACTTCGTTTGGATAAGCCCAAGGGAACTCGGTGTACCAAGAGCGAGCAGTAGGGGTGGTATCAAGGGTTGTTTGGAAGGCTTCGTAGTCAGCATCGAAGTAAACATCAAGCTCGCCACGTGACATAGCAATGGCTTTTTTGGCGCTGTCACCATAGAAAATAGTCATGACATATTTGGGACCTGGGTTGCCAGTAATGATACCTGCTGGGGTATTTTCCCAATCATCACGGCGCTCGTAAAGTTCCCAGTAGCCGGTGGGGTCAAACTGGATAGGTTTATAAGCCCCTAAAACGACGGGATTTTCCAGGATATTGGTAGCCAGATCATCAATATTTTCGATGACATGCTTTGGCATCATATAGACACCATTCCAGCGGGTCTCAAAAAGACTATGGAAGCGGGGATTAGATTCTTTAAGATTAAATACGACGGTAGTGTCATCAATCTTCTCTACAGAATCCATATATTGATTGAGCTGAGCTTTCCAGCCACCACTACCCGTAAGTCCATCGGTATCATTGATTTTCTGTACGGTGTACACCAGATCATCGGCACTAAAAGGAACGCCGTCACTCCACAAAAGATTGTCGCGGAGGTGAACTGTCATGGTGGTGAAATCATCGTTGTATTCAGGGTCAGAAACAGCGGCACCCATGAGGCGTTCACCCGTTTCCTGATCACGGTACCAGAGGGTTTCCATCATGAGAGCGTGACGGTGAGGGGTTTGACCACCCATCCATAGGTTGTAATCGCCAGGGTTACTGTAACGATAAATCTGGTCGGCTACGAAGAGTTCCTCACGAGGAACATCAACGGGTAAGCCAGAGGGCTGCGCCCAGACAAGCGCAGTTAAAATTGAAACAGCTAGAAAAGCCAATAACTTTTTATGCATTTAAACTCCCTAATAGGATAAATGAGAAGTGCCTAAAACCAAACTCTGTTAAACAGCTGCTCTACCTAACCTCCAAACCCGTGCCTCGAGTGCTAACCCGTATAAGAAGGTAGATCCAACGACTCGAGCTAAAAGCTGTATGCTCACTGCATACCCATGCACGAAAAAACCATATTGTAATTTACACGTGTAAGCTTAGCATGTGATTTTTGCTTTGTGAAGAGGCTTTGCCTTAACCATTCTTATGAGATGCTTGTGCAATTATTCATGAAAACGTTTGCAGCTTCTCTGTGGACCAGGGCACCTATTGGGTCATTGATTTTAACTTCATTCATAGGTTTAGACTTCCCGAGAGCTTTAAGCAGCGCCGGGCTCAAAGCTTAATTCAGCTTAGATCTGTTAGGTGAAATGCCACCGCTGAGTTCTGGGAAGATTGCTGTAAAAGGGGTCTATTTAAGAGTTTATCTGTTTGCATAGTTGCCCATTGACATCTGGAACTTACACGTGTAAAGTCAATTTAAAGATTAAGTTAGACCGCTTGGTGACCAGAATGGTGGCTAGCGAACATCCCTATCAATTTCTGGTTCTCTTAGGGTAACACTTAAGGCTTAAGGAAGTAGCTATATTTCAGGCTAAAGGAGTTAAGCATGAAAAAGCGTAAACCTAACATCTTGCTGGTTGGGATTGATTCTCTAAGAGCAGATCACATGAGTTGTTATGGCTATAATCGCCTCACCACACCCCACCTTGATTCATTTGCCAGGGAAGGGGTTCTTTTTGAAAACACCTTTAGTGCCCATGTTCCCACTACCAGCGCTTACGGGTCCATGTTGACCGGAAAAGACGTTTTTGGTACTCAGGTCGTTGCGTTGCGGCATCAGGGTGGCCTAAGAACAGATATCAAAACTTTGGCGGAAATTCTTAAAGAAGATGGCTATACAAGTACCTGTGTGGGGTTTACTGGCAACCCCAGCTCGAGGGGCTTTGATAAGTATATTGACTTTCCGGGCTGGGGCAGCTGGAATGAAGGCCGCAGCCCTAAAGCCCAAAATCTTAATGATGTAACTATTCCTGAAATTGATCGTCTGATGAAAGAAGATAAACCCTTCTTCCTCTTTTTACGACATATGGATCCTCATGCCCCGTACCTGCCGCCAGCACCGTATGAGCGCATGTTCTACCACGGCAATGAGACTGACCCCAGCAACACATCGATGGAACCTGTCATGAATTTCAAGCCGTTCCGAGATTTTTTTGCCAGCTGGATGCCCCCTGGCATAACGGATAAGGATTATGTGATTGCCCAGTATGACGGGGCAATTGCCTATATGGATGCCTGTATTAAAAGCCTTTTTGCAGCCCTCGAGCATCACGGTATTCTTGATGAAACGCTAATTGTTATAAACGGTGACCACGGCGAAACGCTTTATGAGCACGAGTGCTGGTTTGATCATCACGGCATGTATGACAATGTTCTGCATGTGCCACTGATTATTCGCTATCCCGGTAAAGTGCCTGCTAACAAAAGAGTAAAAGGCTACAACCAGCATAAGGATCTGGTGCCAACGATACTCGAGCTTGCCGGTGTTAAGGCCAAAGGTCAGAAATTTGATGGTCAGAGCCTTATGAAACTCGTCAATGAGGAAAGCAGCTCTTTTGAGAGTGAAATTTATATTACCGAGTGCACCTGGATGCGCAAACACGGCTGGCGCACACCTGAGTGGAAGCTTATTGTAGCGCTAGAACCTGACTTTCACTTCAAGCCTGAACTCGAGCTTTATAACCTGATAGATGACCCTGAAGAAAATGTCAATCTGGCAGAAAAACACCCGGAGGTAGTGGACTTTTTGCGCGCCAGGATGGAAGCGCATATTGACAGACGTGAAAAAGAAACGGGTAAATCCAACCCTATTTACCATCAGGGAGATTGGCACGGACACAAAGGTTTAGGTGCCTTTAAAACTTCCCAGCAAGCCTATGACACCCTTCATATTGGTGATCCAAATCAGGCCGCAAAACTTCAGGCAGGCGATAAAAAGGAAAGCAAAGCAAGTCCGAAAAAGACGAGTCAAAAAACGACCAAAAAGTCAGCATCAAAAAAAGCTTAGCAAAAAGGCTCTAGGGCCAGAGAAAGGATACGTATGCCGTTAAACGTTGCAATTGTTGGAATTGGGAATATTGGTAATACCCATGCCCGGGTTTATGCTGCTCACCCTGACTGCAAGATTGTGGCCGTGGTTGATGCCATCAGTGAAAAAGCCAAGGAAGGTGCAGAGAAGTACGGCGCGCAGGCGTTTAGTAGCATCTCTGAAATGCTTGCCAGTGGATTACAAATTGACGCCGCCAGTGTCTGCACGGCAGGTAAGGAAAATGGGGGAGACCACTATGAGCCAACCATAGAACTATTAAATGCAGGTATTCCTGTTTTGGGCGAAAAACCCATTTCAAATGAAATTCCTAAAGCTGAAGAGATGGTGGCTCTGGCGAGAGAGAAAAATGTTCGTTATGGTATCAACTTAAATCACCGTTTTACGCCTGCCGCCTATCTGGCAAAAGACTGGGTGAATCAGGGTCGACTCGGTGAACTCAATATGATTGATCTGACCATGTGGATTAATAATCCAAATGAAAGTTCTCCTCATTTCCATATGCGGGCTTTACATCCGCATTCTTTTGATATTATGCGCTTTTTTGCGGATTCTGAAGTGGCTAAAGTGCATGCCTTCTTTAAAAAAGGCAAAGACCGCAATACCTGGACCAACGTGCAGGTCAATCTGCTCTATCAGAACGGCATCATTGGTCATTTACGGGGCAGCTATGAGGGTAACTTTGGCGCTGCCGGTACTTATGGGCTGGAAACACTTGATGTGGTGGGTTCAAATGGTCGTTTTGTGTTAAAAGATGCCTGTGAACATTTGACCTTTTATCCACGCTATGAAAAAGAGCTCGAGCAACAGGACTACGTGGGCGGCATGAAGCATTTCAGTGAGACCTTTGGTAGCCGCATTAATGTCTGGATTGATGAAAATCTTAAAGCTGTCGATCCCAAAGACGTTTCTGCATCTGGTGAGGATGCACTAAAAGGTCAAAAAGTTATTGAAGCCTGTATCGAATCCTGGGAAACGGGTCAGGTTATAAGTCTCTAATGTCGCTGATTACCGTGATTGGGAGGGGGCACTCTGGAACCAGAGCCATCTCCCATACACTCTATGCCAGTGGCGTTTATATGGGGCGCCTGCTCAACGCTTCAGGTGATTTGGTGCCACCAGAAGCCATGTACGATGCCTGCCGGATTTTTGCCAATTACGTAGAGCATAAAGGTGGGCTCGAGTGGGACTTTAGCAGGGCGCTTGAGACAGAGCCAACCCCTGAATTTGTCGATTTTATCCAAAAATACCTGGATTCTGTTCTACATGACAAATCAGACAATCGCGGTTGGAAGATTCCTGAGACAACCCTTTGTTATCCATGGATCATTCGCATGTTTCCCGAAGTCAAGTATATCTTCTGGATTCGGGACCCAAGGGACAGCATTTTGAGCCGACATGCTACTGATGATTTGGGAAGATTTAATGTTCGCTATCCCATAACCGATGATGAAAGACTCCGGCGTGCCATTTCCTGGAAGTATCAGTATGACCTCGTGAAAGCGACTCCTAAACCCAAACACTGGATTGAAGTGCGCTTTGAGGATTTTGTCCTTAACCAGGAAGAAACGCTTGAAAGGCTCGAGGACTATCTGGGTATAAAACTGGGTCGCATCATTGTCAGACCCGACGCGATTGAGCGCTGGAAATCAGATAAAGGAACGCATTATTTTGATTTCTTTGAGCCAGCTATGAAGGCATATGGATATAAGTAAGACAATGAGTGGTTAGTGAAAAGTGATTAGTGGCTAGAAGCTGATGGCGGTCTACTGAGCGTTTAAAAGATGAGTAACAGAAAGGAAGTAAGTATGAAACTTGGTGCAAATACGGTTTTATTTGGCGGACATAGCATGGAAACTGCCTTTAAATATCTGGCGATGGCTGGCTATGACGGGGTTGAAGTCTCAGCAATTGACGGCATGAGTGAGCATCTGGTGCTGAGCCGCTGGCGGGAGATTGCGCCTGAAGTCAAAAGGCTTTCCAGTGAATATGGGCTCGAGCTTTTAGCCATGGAGCAGCCCAGACAGGATGCAGAGATTATGGAGCAGGCGATGCAGGCTGCCGTTGAAATTGGCATCCCGATTATTAACTGTGGTCCTGGTGGCAAAACGGATGACCCGGCTACGCTGCAGGCATCGATTGATTCTCTGGGTAAATTGGCCGAACGAGCTGAGCACTACGGCGTGACCTTGTGCGTCAAAGCCCATGTAGGTCAAAGCGTTTACAATACACCGACAACTTTAAAAATTATGGAAGCTATCAGCTCACCCGCCTTTGGCATTGACATGGACCCTTCGCATATTTACCGTGCCAATGAAAACCCGGTTGAGGCCATTGCTGCGGTGATTTCACGGGTTAAACACGTACATATTCGTGATTGTCTGGGTCGTCAGCAAGGTCCTGGCACCCCCGAAAATCAGGCCAATGGTCGTGGTGACATAGATCTGGTGGGTTATATCCGTACCCTGCATGAAGGTGGCTACACTGGCCCACTAAACCTCGAGGTTATTGGGGCAAAAGATTATGACGTGACACGTTGCAGTGTTATTGCTGCCGAGGCCAAAGGTCACATGCAAGCCTGTTTACAGGCCTGTGGTGCTCGCTAACTAGGTCACAAGAAAGAAGCATCAGGTACCAATGCCTGATGCTTCTTTCATTTTTAGATGTTATAAAAAATTCCCATCTCAAGCGGACGGAGTATTTACACGAATCTCGAAAACATCATTCAAAGCTTGTCTGTTTTTTTGTCGTCTTTGTTTGACGCCACCCTTAGTAGTCGCAAGCCAAGAGGAATGCGTTATGGTTTAGATTCAAACCTTATGTTTAGCCCTCGTAACGTTCATTCGTGAGCCAGAAAATGATGTGCTCGTTGACATTTTCAAGGTGGTCACCAAAACGCTCGAGGTTTCTGGCTACGGCGAGTAGTCGCGTAGCGATAGAGATAGTGCCGGGCTGTTCCATCATATAGGTTAGCAGTTCTCGCTGGATTTGCTCATAGAGATCATCGATTTGCTTGTCCATCTTATGAGCATCCTTGGCTTTTTCGACGCTGCTATCAGCAAGAGCATGAATCGTCATTTCGATCATGGTTGTCAGAATCTGCATAATGTGATTCATGTCGGTATATTTTTTAAGGGGCGGTTCATCGGCAAGGCTGGCACCGGCCTTGGCGACATGGCTGGCATAATCGCCTGCTCGTTCAATATCGGCAAGGGCACGGTAGATAGCGCCTAAAAAGCGCAAATCTTTGGCCGCAGGTTGGCGCCTGGCAATGACCGTCAAAATACGCTGCTCGAGCTCTGTCATCAGGGCGTCGACCTGTTCATCTAGGTGTACGCAACGTTCAGCGGCAATCACATCTGCTTCTATGAGTGCCTTTTGGGCGAGTTGATTTTCTTCTTTTACCAGGCTGAGCATGCGCATTACCGAGGCGCTAATTTCCTGAAGATCATAAGCAAGGGCGTTCATAACGCTTGAGCGTATCATACCTAAAGTCTGCCCGAGTAGTGTCATAGCTCTGTCAGCTCTGGGCCAAAGCTGACGTCAAGCTGACATTTGTCAGATTAGACTAAAAGGAGAAACCAAGCGGAGATAGCCCATGCGAACCAGACTACTTTTGATTGAAGATGACGACGCCCTAAGAGAACTGCTCAGCTTTCACTTGAGTAAAGCCAATTTTGAAGTCATTGAAGCTGCCACCGCTGGCGACGCCTGGGCTCATATTGCTGAAGTTTCTATCATTGTTCTGGACTGGATGCTCCCAGATGAATCGGGCATTGATTGGTTAAAGCGCTTCAGGCAGGCGGATAAGGGCGATTTGCCTGTACTTATGCTCACAGCCAGAGCCAGTGAAATGGATAAGGTTACAGGGCTTAATGCTGGTGCCGATGATTATCTGGCGAAACCTTTTTCTTCGGCAGAATTGGTGGCCAGGCTAAACGCTTTATTGCGCCGAACCAAGACGGTTCAGCGCTCGGTTATTGGTGATTTGCTTATTGACCTCGAGCAGGGGGTTGCTCAGTTTAAGAACTCTCGGCTGGAATTGACCAGAAGAGAGTTTGATCTCTTAAGTTTTTTAGCCTTACATCCAGGACGGGTGTTTGGCAGAATGGAACTCTTAGACAGGGTTTGGGGCGAAGACTTTCTGGGGACAGACCGTACGGTTGACCAGCATGTGGCGCAGCTCCGGGCACTGATTGGTTCTGAATATATTGAAACAGTGCGTGGACGGGGCTACCGGCTGGTTGATCCCAAAGCTATGAGTTAAGATTTAATACATCATTAAAGGTGCATACTGCGGTGAATAGGCTGCTAGAAGGAAAACTCGAGACCTGGGTAGATTCGCTAAGCGAAGGTATTATTTTCTTTCAGGCGGGCCGGGTAAGAGCGCTTAATCAAGCAGCTGCCACCTTTCTGGAAATAGAAAAAGACCAGGCCATTAATTTGCCCCTGATTGGTGTCTTACGAGATCATAGGCTCGAGCAAGCTTTTTTTCAGCAGGAGAGTACCGAACTCGAGCTAAGTGGTCGGCAGCTTAAGGTTATCCCCTTTGAAAACGGCCTGATTTTAAGGGACATTTCCCCGATAAAACGTGCCGAAGAAAATGCTCGTGAACTTCTCGCGGTACTCTCTCACGAACTCAGAACGCCTGTTACTGTTATTAGGTCAACGCTCGAGGCCCTCCAGGACGATGTGCCGGACAAGCTGCGCAAGCGTTTCATGGACCGAGCCCTGACAGAAAGTGAGCGATTAGTCAGACTTTTGGAAGACCTAACGGTAGATGTCAAACCGCCTCAGTACAGGCGCATTGAAATTGTGTCACTGGTGGCTCGAGCTGTCAATTTGCTGCAAAATACCTTTCTGAAGCATGGCATAAGCTTTGAAGAAAGAGTAGAGAATCTGCGCGTTTGGGCAGATGCCGATAAATTGCTGCAAGTCCTCATAAATCTTCTGGAGAATGCCGCCATACATGGGCCTGACAATGCGCGTGTCAGGCTGCTGGTTGAGAGAAATCAGGGAGGGTTTGCCTGTATTCGAGTGCAGGATGAGGGTGCGCCTTTAGATCCGGCAACGCTCGAGCGCCTATTTGAGCCGCATGCCCGAGGGCCAAGCGTTAAGGCCAAAGGAACAGGCTTGGGCTTATATATAGTCAGAAATATTGCCAATGCCTGGGGTGGCGAAGCCTGGGCTAAGCCGCTGGCAGATGGCAATGAGTTTGGCGTTAGTATCCATTTGAAAGATTAAGTAACTACTGGGTTGGTTTGCAGGATTGCAAACCAACCCAGTACGGACAAACGAACTAAGCATCCTGCATATTCACCATGGAGTAACTTAGGTACGGGTTTCATTCTGACAAAGAGCGTGCTTTGTTCATGCATGTGATTACTTATCAGGCGATTGTTCTAGCTCGAGGCTTATTTTCTTCTGCCAAAAGGCTTAAATGATGTCTTATCGCAGATGTCTAAGAGTACGCTCTCATGAGCGGTTTTAATGGTGAAAAAGACATTCAAACTGTATTCCGATATTATGCAGTTGCCAATACTTAGGGAATGCGCCCAAACTTTTTTATAATGGTTATCACTTGCTCAAGGGGAATCGCCTCAGCAGTATTGCCCTTAAACCCGGTCACAGTCGTTGCACAAAATAAAGAATTATAAACGGCTTCTTCGGTAGCTTCAACAATTGCCAGAAACAGGGCGTCCAAATATATATTGGCAACCAGTCGTGTTGCTGGAATGAAAGGGTCCTGTGAGTGTTGCAAAGTATAAGCAGTTGAAAAAGCAATGGCATAGTCCCCGGAGCCGTGAAACATGGGTGAGCCCGTTTTTGCCAGCCCAAAAAGGGAACGTTTTGCTAACCGTTTAAGGTTTCTAGGAGATAGGGGAGCGTCGGTAGCCAGCACAATCATGCAGGAACCCTGGGTTTGTTGATTCGCGATTACCTTATGGAAAGGATAAGTACCCAGTTCTTTTCCGACAGGTGCGCCATTTATGGTGAGTAAACCACCGTAGTTAGTTTGAACAAGTACGCCTAAAGTATAGCCGCCGAGCTCATGAGGTAAAATGCGAGACGAAGTACCAATGCCACCCTTAAAGCCAAAGCAGGTTGTACCTGTTCCTGCGCCGATACTGCCCTCTTTGACCCGTCCACCCTCGGCACTACCGATTGCCTCGAGGACATCCTTGTCGGTGACATGCATCCCCCTGATGTCATTAAGAAAGCTGTCGTTGGTTTCTCCGACAACCGCGTTAACAGAGGTCACGTTTTCATTGCCGCTCTGTTCAAGAGTGTGGCGAATTAGACCGGTCAGGCCCGCTGCAACACTCAATGTATTGGTAAGAGCTATAGGGGTCTCGAGTGTTCCCAGCTCGGCAAGTTGCGTGTAGCCTGCCAGCTTGCCAAAAGCATTGCCCAGATAAATGGCAGCAGGAACTTTTTTTTGAAACAGGTTTCCCTCATGAGGCAAGATTGCTGTGACGCCAGTTCGAATATCATCGCCTTGCCATAGGGTCTTATGGCCGACCTTAACCCCTGCTACATCGGTAATGGCATTAAAAGGTCCTGGCTTAAAAATGCCGACCTCGAGCCCTAAGTCTCTGGCTCGAGGTCTTTGCTGATTACTCTCTATAGAGTCTGACATGCTCGTTGCACCTATATAAGAGCGCTGGCTCTGCAAAACCCTAATCTGCTGCGTTGACAAGCATGATCTGGTTTAGTGCCTGTTCAAAGGTTTTAACAGCACGATCTACATCTTGCAATTTATCCAGACCAAATAAGCCAATTCGGAAGCTTTGAAAGTCGCTAGGTTCGTCGCATTGCAGAGGCACCCCGGCAGCAATTTGCAGACCAAGCGCCGCAAATTTCTTGCCATTTTGAATTTCTTTGTCATCGGTATAGCTAACCACCACACCTGGAGCCTTAAAGCCTTCAGCAGCTACGCTTTTAAAACCTTTTGCCTCAAGCAATGCTCTAACTTTACTGCCGAGCTCGAGTTGCTGTGCTTTGAGTTTTTCAAAGCCGTAGTCTCTGGTTTCCTCTATGACTTTGGAAAAGCTCTTTAAAGCGTCTGTTGGCATGGTCGCGTGGTAAGCGTGCCCACCGTTTTCGTATGCCTGCATAATCTGGTGCCATTTTTTTAAGTCCATAGCAAAGCTCGAGCTGGTCGTGGACTCGAGTCGTGCCAGGGCCCTGTCACTAACCATAACCAGGCCACAGCAAGGTGAACCGCTCCAGCCTTTTTGTGGGGCACTTATAAGGACATCAATGCCGCACGCTTTCATATCGACCCATACTGTGCCTGAGGCAATGCAATCTAGTACAAAGAGTCCACCCACCTCATGAATAGCGTCAGCCACCGCTTTTAGGTAGTCATCGGGTAAAATCATACCTGCTGAGGTTTCTACATGCGGTGCAAAAACAAGATCAGGTTTTTCTTCTTTAATAGTTGCCACAACCTGTTCAATGGGCGCAGGAGTAAACGCTGCCTGATGACCTGTACTGACTTGTTTGGCTTTTAAAACAGTATGTTGTGCGGGAATATTTCCCATGTCAAAAATTTGTGACCAGCGGTAAGAAAACCAGCCATTGCGTATAACCAGACAGGTTTTACCTGTCGCAAATTGCCTTGCCACAGCTTCCATGCCAAAGGTGCCACTACCTGGAACGACAATGGCAGCATCTGCCTGATAGACCTCTTTAAGGGTAGAAGAAATGGTTCTCATGGCCTTCTGAAAGGACTGAGACATGTGGTTAAGTGAGCGGTCAGTATAAACAACGGAATATTCTAAAAGACCATCGGGATCAATATCGGGTAGTAAACCTGGCATCTTGCCTCCTAGGAAAAGCTATTGACCTAGTTTAAACCATCTAAACCTTACGTAAAGAAAAGAGACTTCTTTGACCCAGATATGAAATTTGTCAAATCACAGATGTCGAATCAAAAAAATGATTTGTGGCATTTGAAATGACCTTGGATAGATTTTGAAAATCAAATCCTTGTTTTGGACAAAGTAACGAATATTCAGTGACAAATATTTAATCATTTTGGATTTTGTTGTTACTCTGATTTGAACTCGAGCTCCTTTAATAAACGCCAAACCATCCTGCAATTTAGAATAAAAGTAGAATTGTATAAAGTGAAACAGCATTTCATCTGGTTATAATCACCTATGCCTTTTGAGGTACAGCTTTTGGGTGTGCCAGCCTATGTCCAAAATCAGCAAAAGATAGATATTCCGGCGAGTAATACGCTCTTACTGGTTGCTTACCTAGTCTATGCAGAGCGCTGGATTAGCCGTCAGGAGTTGGCAGGATTATTCTGGCCTGAAAAATCAGAACGTACCGCCCGTCATAACCTAAGCCAATTGCTTTATGTTTCAAAAGAGCAAGTCTGGACAGAAGGGCTCGAGTTAGAGCGAAGTCGTATTCGTTTTGCTGCGCCGAGTGATCTGAGTCTTTTTCGGCTGAATCTGTCAAAGGGAAAATGGGCTGAGGCTTTAAGGTACTATCATGGGGACTTTCTTGCCAGCATTGACCTAAAGGTTTCTTCTGAGTTTGATGCCTGGCTGAGTGATACGCGTCTGGAACTTTATACAAGCTGGCGAGAAGCAGCTTTAGCTCAGAGCGAGGTTTTAAGGGGCAAGGATGATTTTGCAGGTGCAGCCGGTTTGCTAGAGCAAGTACTACAGACCGATATCTTAGCTGAAGATATTTTGCAGAGCTATTTGTCCTGTCATCTCGCACTCGAGGAAAGTCAGCGCCAGCAGGCAATCCTGATTTATGAGCGCTTTGAAAAAACGCTACAAGCGGAACTGGCTATGGAACCTCTGGCTGAAACCCGGACACTGGTCAAAGCCTTAAGGGAGAAGACGAAGACTGTTTCTGCTGCAAAGCATGTGGCTGTGGCGTCGCGACAAGTTTACAACTTCCCAGGTTACAGCAGCGGCTTCGTAGGGCGTGAGACAGAAATGCAAGAACTTGGCAACTTGCTGCAAAAGCCAGAAGTCAGACTTATAACCCTGCTGGGGCCTGGGGGAATCGGTAAAACGCGCCTTGTCAGTCACTTTGCTACAGAGCAAACCGGGTTTGCTGATGGGGTGGTTTTTGTTTCCCTTGCTGCACTTAATGATGCTGAGTTTGTCGCATCTGCTCTGGTCGCAGCCTTGAATTTAGCTGGTCAACCCGGTCTTTCAGCAAGAGATCAGATACTTGAGCATTTGCAGGATAAGGCCATGCTTCTTGTCTTTGACAATTTTGAGTCGGTGATGGAGGCTGTAGAGTTTGTCCAGGATATTCTTGAGAAAACGCCTTGCCGCGTACTAGTGACCTCGAGGGAGGCACTCGAGCTTGCCGATGAATTTCTCTATGACCTTCCCGGATTAAGTTTCCCTGAGGAAAAAGGGGTTGCTACTGAGGCGTTTGACTCAGTAAAGCTCTTTATTCGATGTGCGCAGCGTGTCGAGGCTGGCTATGCACTTAGTGAAACGAACAGTGCCGCTATAGGAGAACTGTGTAACTTACTTGAAGGCTCTGCGCTCGGGCTGGAGCTAGCGGCCTCGTGGCTACGTGTTTTTACAGTGGCAGATATGGTAAAGGAAGTGCGGCAGAACCTGGACTTTTTAGTGGCTGAGCATACTTTGGTGGCCGAGCATACTGAAGTGCCTTTAAGGCATCAGAGCCTGCGGGCGGTATTTAATTATTCCTGGAACCTGTTACTGGCAGATGAACAGGATGCCTTGGCTCGCCTTTCGGTCTTTCGCGGCGGTTTTGATCGAGAAAGTGCTCAGGCTGTAACGAAGGTTTCGGTTAGAACCTTGCTAAGTCTGGTCAATAAATCTTTACTGCAACGTTCCCTGGAAGGACGATTTGAGGAACATGCCAGCCTGAGGCAATTTGGCGATGAGCGCCTTGCAGAACCAGACAAGTCAAGGTTTCAGCAAAGCCACGCCGAGCATATAGCGCATTTGGCTGCGCAGTTTCGACAATGCACCAATACCAAACAGGAAGAGGGCTGGCACAAGCGCCTTAAACCGGAGCTAGATAATATCCGGACTGCGGTGCGTTTTGCTAGGGACAGCGGTGCTACCAATCTTGGTCTACGTATTATGGTTGACCTGCGGCAGTACTGGTACCGGGCTGGTCTTGTAACTGAAGCAAAAGATAGTCTTACGGGCTTATTAAGTCAGTCTACCAAAGACGTCGAGCCTAGTGTTTTGGCCTGGAGCTATGAGCTAAGTGCTGAACTCAGCCGTCTGTCGGGTCAGTTTAAGATTGCTCGGAAAAACTTTACTGAAAGCCTGCGCCTATTTAAAGAACTGAACGATATAAGAGCGTGCATTGCAGTTTACAACGGACTGGGGATAGCTGCCTATCTTGATGGCGACCAAAATGAAGCAAGACAGACCTGGGAGGAAGGCCTTGCCAATGCTCGAGCCTTAAAAGATGAAAACGCCATTGCTAATTTGAGCATCAGTCTTGGCTTTTTAGCAAAAGATGATAATGATTATGGCCGCATGATGACCTTATTCAGTCAGGCGCTAGAGCTTTACGAAGCGCGCGGTCATCAGTTTGGCATTTTATCAGCGAAGAGCAATCTGGGTTTTGCTACCTTACATCTCGAGGACTATCGCAGCTCCTGGACCTATCAGCGGGAGGCACTAGAGTTGTCTCTCGAACTTGCCCATCAGGATTCGATTATTCGTTGCCTCGAGGACTTTGCTTCACTCGCGGCAGCCTGCGGTGAGGCAGCGGTTGCCCTTCAACTGGCAGAGGCAACCTGTGTTCAGCGCAAAGCGCTAAACTTGCCTATTGAGCCACACGATCTGGCTTTTTTAGAGGCTTATCAAAAAAAGGCTCGAGCCAGTCTAGATAAAGATTCTATTGCAGTAGCCAGGGACATTGGCAGTGCCATGAGTTTGCAGGAAGCTGCCAGGGAAGCGCTGTCATTACAGCTAAAAATATAGAAAAAGCCCTCGAAAAGTCTGCTCATGAAATTAAATAATGTGCCTCTGACGTGAAAACTATTCCTGAATGATAGTAAAATGATAGTCGTTTTTTAGACTAGACGTACTGAAGCAAAAGAGAAAAGAACTTCCTTTACAAGCTATTTTGGACCTCATTTAAGCAACTTTTCTCTGGAAGGTAAGGTATGCCAGTCCTAGTCTCAAGATCACTAAAAGAATGTCGAGTCACACTTTTAACCCCCTTTTTAGATAGCAAATTATTATCGGGAGATGAGTGGGTAGGGGGCTAAACTACTGAAAAAGAAACCTTCAGTCTGTGGTCGGAAATAGATAATACTAAAATGCTTGAACCTAAACCAGGATGCATTCTTCTTGGTTTGCAACGAACAAGATGGCATCAAAATTGATGAGCGCTTAGCTATGTTTTCGAGATTCAGATAAATGCCCCGTCCGCTTGAGGTGGGAATTTTTTATTGACGTCCTTTAAATTTTCCTAGTAGGACTTAGTGTAAACCGTATGACCTGCTCTGAAAGTTATTTTTACCAAGGTGCTGCAAATTGAACACTCAAAAAACTATAAAATCCCTTATAAGGTCAATTGCTGATTTTGATTTTAGGGAGCCTATACCAGCAGATAAGTATTTGTTGAAAACTCTAACTCCAGGTTACTCTTTCGGGTTAATTATAGGACATCAGGGTATAAACCAAAAAAGCAGACAGAGTTAACTCTGTCTGCTGATAACTTCTATTGTGAAATTGTTACATCATAGGGGCTGAAAAGCTGATGGTAACCGGCAGCTGCTGCGCAGCTTGAATTTCTACGGTCGTAACACTTACTTCAGTATTTTCACCTTTTACTGCCAGTGCATAGACACCAGGCTCGAGGTCTTCAACCATCGTATCATTACTATAGGTTTGGCTATACCCATCGGGACCCGTAATTACCAATTCTTGATTGTCAGTTAAACCTGAAATCGAGAGGGCACCCATAGTATCAGTATTGTAAGCTTCGTAGTCATTTACTGTGTACCCACCATAAGGGTAACCCGGATAGGCATTGGTGTAACCATCGTAATTGCCCCAGTAACTTCTAGAATCGAAAGCATTGGCCTGATAAGCATTATCCCAGGGTTCTAAGTCAAAACTTACCCTGTTTACCTGCCCAGCTGTGACTCTAACCGTAGTTTGGCTTAAGCCTAAACCTTCATCGGTTGCGGCAATACTGTAAACACCAGGGGTTAATTCGTCTAAGACATATTCGGCACCTGCATCATCATCAAAATCGAAGTGTTTATAGTACCCATTAGGTCCTACAATATCGAAATTGGCATGTTGATCTTCAGGAGTGGTTTGGGTCAATATGATTGAGCCTAAGTCGGTACTATCATAGGCATCAGTCATCGACGTAACCTGACCATACGGTCTGACCTGATCAAAATTGTAGTCATCACCGTATACCGGATCTTGAGCCAGGGCAAAACCGATGAGCCCAATGACCATTGCTGCAATCATCGTTTTTAAACTATGTTTCGTTAATCTCATTTGCTTCCTTTCTGTTTTATATTTTCTTGATTTGCTTAAAATTTATACGAGAAATTTATACGAGTGGAAAGCCCGGATAGCGGTAGCCGCTGGTCCAGAAGCCTGGATAGCCGTACCATCTGTAGGTGTCTTCCCAATTTGAGACATCCCGTTTTTCGCGGATTAAGTCGGGGTTGTAATCAGGTGAATCCATGATTTTTTTGCTGGTATGACCAAGGTGCACGTGATCATCATGAACTCGAGTCACGGCATCAACCGGAATTAAAAAGGTTTTCTCACTTATCCCCAGAAATCCACCAGCTCCGACTTCAAGAAATCTGACTCTGTGTTCATTGTTATCAATCAGCAAGTCGTTGACATCACCGATTTCCTGACCGTCTTTATCAATGACTTTATTGCCACGAATATCGGCACTATCATCAGCTAGTGTCTGATCTGATTCACTGAGTTTCATCAGCGTGAAATCGTTGGATTTATCTATTTGGCTTGTCATGTTTTCCTCCTTTGCTTTTAATGTGAATGAAGTTCGAGAGACTAGCTGCTCTCTGTTTTCTCAAACTTACAATTTGCTTGGGTATTTGTTTTTAGTCGCGTCCAAAAACGCTCGAGTCGCTAGCAAAACTCGTATAACACGCTTCTTACTATGACAAGTTTTGGCAAGAGTAAACAGCCCCAGATGTCATAACTCGAGCATTTGCTGCGTACACTGCCAGGGAGTATTTAGGTACTAAAGGCTTTGGTTACGCTTGAAAGAAATGGTCAGTTTGCTACAAAATATCTCTGAGAAAATCACCTCAACATGTGTCGAGGTAAGTCTTTGAAGGGGCTATGCAACTAGCCTCCAGGTCTTTAAAAGAATTTGCTAACAGGTTAGGTCGTCTGCGTAGGGCTACGACCCTGATTTTGTATGGCTTTAATGAGATCTGTCTTACTCACAATGCCGACCATTTTGCCTAGCTGGTTAAGTACCACAAAGCGCCCCATCTGGCTCGAGGCTATCCGCTTTAAGGTTTCAAGGGCATTATCCGTTTCAAAAGCCGTTTCAGCCTTGCTCATAATGTCGGCAACCGTTTTTGTATCCAGGTCTGGGTCTTCCTGGTTTTCACCAAATTGTGAGGCGTCACGCAGCCTGATAAAGCCAATAAGATTATCCTCAAAATCTACGACCGGGTAACCTGTATGGTGCTTATAGTACATAAGCCGAATAAATTGACTGAGGGGCATATCAGGATAGACAGTGCTTACCTCGGTTGACATGACCTCTTTTACTGTGAGGTGCTCGAGCCCCTCGCTAATGCGGGCATACTGAGTTTCAGCAGTAACTGCATTGTAGATAAAAAAGGCAATTGCCAGTAAAAACAGCTCCTGATTCAAAAGGCCATAAATACCCAGCAAAATGGCAATAATACGACTGACAATGCCAGCAACATTGGTTGCTCTTATGTAGGGCATACGCAGCGCTAAAAGGGAGCGCAGAACCCTGCCTCCGTCGAGAGGTAAGGCAGGTAATAAATTGAAAATGGCCAGCGCGGCGTTGGTGGTCATTAGATAGCCCAAAACAAACGCGAGAGCTGCAGAATTATGGGGTGTGCGAAATAACAACCAGAACACGCCCGCCAGTAAGATGCTGGTAATGGGTCCGGCAATTGCTGTGATTGCCTCAGCCCCTTTTTGTTTTGGCATATCGTCAAATCTGGCTAATCCACCCAGAAACCAAAGGGTAATTTCCTTTGTTTCAACACCGTAAATCCGAGCAATGACGGCATGACCTAGTTCATGAATGAGGACACTTGTAAACAGGCCAATGGCAGCGATCAGGCCCAGGAGATAAGGCGTTGCTCCCTGAGTCAGGTTGTCTGCTGAGGTATTGCCTGCAAAGAGATGCACATAAGCAGGTAATTGGGAAGCAATAAGGAAAGCAAAAAGCGGGAGAATAAGCAAAAAGGACATATCCAGGCGGATAGGAATGCCTAAGAGTTTAAAAGGAAGAGTAATGGCCCGGCGAAACATAAGAGTATGGTAGCCGAATTATGCTCCAGAAAGTGTCAGGAAGCGCGGCTTTAAGCCTGGCTAAAAATTTTATAAGGAGTCTTTCATTTAAACTGTTTTGGCTAGATTTTCCGCTTAATCGTTTTGCCATCATTTTAAAATCTGAAATCAAACATATATAAGTACAGCTTTGGCATGCTTTTGGTCAGGTAAACGTGTTTCTCTGAGTCACAATCAATCGCCAGCTCATCAAAGAATCTCAGAATGCTTTTCATTTTTAAGGCTGCTATTCCTAGAATTTCTTTGTCTTTTGTCTTAATTAATACTTCGGACAGATTTGATTTAACTCTTATGGCACGGCTTGTTCACAACTTAGCTCAAGCAATTAAGCCTTGATGTATGGCTTTGGAACATTTTAGAAAGTACGTCTGTGACAGCATTTCTAATTTATTACAAGTCAGCTTTTGACCTGAGTCTGATAAAAGTCTCCTTTTGCCCCTGAAATAGGAGTTGAAGTGACGTATAAGATTCCGAAGTATTGGTTTATTAGAGATAGGCTAAAGGAAACGCTTCCTTTTTTCAGCTTACGGCATTTTTATGCACTCACCTCTCGTTTAATGTTAGACTATAAAAACAAAAAGGCAGACCAATTGGCTGCCTCGAGTCCTTATAGAAGACTTATCTAAATAGAATTGCCGTAATGATTCCGTTTACAACACCAGCACCGAGTGCAGCCAGTATAAGAACCAACCAGGTTTTGCCACCTGCGGGTAAATTCATACTTGATTGAACAGCCAGATATGCAAAGTAGATGTTGGCAATCATGATAGCAATCACCAGGATGGGCAGAAAAACAATACCTATAACCGTAATTGTCAGAATAAGGGTGGCAATACCACCAATGACGGACAGAGGCACCCAGAAAAGCGAAAATGTATAAGCAACTTCGTCTAGACTTCCTGTGCCACCCTGTTGTTTGCCAATCCA
>JAGQHN010000180.1 GCA_020431825.1 Trueperaceae bacterium
CAAGGCTATGAATCTAATAATCAAACAGTTGAGGTGCGTCCCTCTGAAACAGCCAGTGTTAGCCTTGATCTAAAACAAATATCAGAGGAATCCGACCAGGAACAATCTAGCTCTGACACTGAGCAGGCAGAACAAACCAGTTCGGCAAATGAAACAAATACCAGTGAAACAAATACCAGTTCGAATAGCTCAGAAGATGCTGACTCTAATAGGAGTGCGCAAGCAGACTCCGAAATGATGGATCAGAATAATAATGTTGCACTGAAACTGGTGCAAGATGAGCTTCAAGTCGCCCCGGCTGGAGCTGCTCTACTCAAGGTTATTCATGTTTCGTCAAATTCACCAGACATCAATGTAGTCATTGCCAGGACACAAAATGAACCTAGCCAAACACCTCAGTCAAATGACGAGGAACAAACAGAGGGCAGTTCTCAAACTGCTGAGACTGAAATGAATCAGGAAGACCAGGCTACGTCTGAAACAAGCACCGATTCAGCTGAAACAAGCACGGAGACAAATCAAAATGATGCCAATCAGAATTCCACCACGTCTGAAACTGAGCAAGCTAATCAGCAAGGTAGTTTAAGCATTACTATAAGTCCGAGTCAGGCACAGAATGCCGCGATCACCGTAACAGGCCCAGATGACTTTACCCGTGAATTAACCGGTGAAGGCATGCTCGAGGGTTTAAAACCCGGAACCTATCATGTGGACGCCACCCAAACAAGCTATCAGCCCGCCGCTGCTGAGGTAGAAGTTACAGCAAATAGTACAGCTCATGCCAGTATCACGCTCGAGCGCCTACCCGAAGCTGGCCCAGTACCCATCGAGGGCCAAAACCTCTTTAATCAATTAGCCTTTGAAAGCAGCAGCGACTATCAAGTTATTCCATCGGGCACCTTCAGTTTGCAACTGCAACAAGTTGACCAGGACATTCAAATTGCTGAGGTTCAAGATTTTTCAATTGAACCAGGTGGGACCTATTCGCTCATTATTTATGACCAGGCAGATCAAAACAACGTTGCTCTAGCTATAGCTGTTGACGTATTTGCACCTCAGAGCGAACAAAACGATCAGTCTACTCCTAGTCAAGATGACTCGTCTGAATCAGACGATACTCCCGAAACGGAGTCTGAAGCTAATTAACAGACTCTGAAATGTAAAAGACCCTGCTGTCTAGGCCTTTTGTGGTCAGGACTTAATCAAGCCCAGTTTAATAGCGCTATTAAACTGGGCTTGATTTTTGGCTTTCAGTTACCCTTTAGCAAGCCTGTAGAGCAAGCTTCTTAGTGTGTTCAGCAATAATGCGCTCTTCTTGGCTCTTTAGCACCCAAACATCAACTTCACTCTCTTCTGCGCTGATATGACAGGGCAGTTTAGTCGAATCAATTTCCCTGAGCCTGATACCTAGCCAGGAAGCTTCCTGACAAACGGTATACCAGATGGTTTTAGCATGCTCCCCGATACCACCAGTAAAAATGAGCCCATCTATACCTCCAAGAGCCGCAACCATAAGCGCCAAATGCTGCTGGATACTATAAACATAGTGCTCGAGTGCCTGTTGTGCTTTTGTGTCTGTACGTTCCAGCAAGCGTTTCATATCTGCTTCGCCAGCAAGCGCTTTAAGCCCGGATTCTTGAAACACTATGGTTTCGATTTCTGCAAGTTCATAACCTTGCTTTAGCAAATTAAGAATCAGCGCAGGGTCAAACTTTCCCGCACGCGTAGCCATAATGAGTCCGTCCAGAGGCGTCAAACCCATCGTCGTGGCTACACTTTTGCCTGATTTGACGGCGCAAAGACTCGAGCCACTTCCCAGGTGAGCAATAACAAGCCGTTTCCCAATCAGGCTGGGCTCAGTATCATTTAGCTGCCGCAGAATCGACTCAAAAGAAAGGCCGTGAAAACCGTACTTTTGTATGCCCTGATCGTAAAAACGCTCTGGAATTGCATATTGTTTTTCTTTTCTTGGCATCGTCTCATGAAATGAGGTATCAAAACAGGCAATTTGCAGCAATTCGGCATCAAACGACAGCATCTTTTTTATGCCCTTTAAATTTTCCCCCTGATGAAAGGGAGCAAAGGGTATAAGACCTTCCAGTGCCTGTAAATTATCCTCACTCATCCGTACGGGCTGGGTATAGGGTCCGCCATGAACAACTCTATGACCGCTTGCAAGCAGCCTGATATCATTTTTTGCCAGATAAGCAAAAAGACATTGCCACCAATTATCAAACGCATTATCAGGTAAAGCCTGATGATAAATGGAGTGGTTAAGGTCATCTTTCAGTTCAAAATGCGTATCTTTTTTTTTTTTTTTTTCTCGAGCCTGAAGCTTGAGATTTGAGGCCTCAAACAGGGCCAGTTTTAGACTGCTTGAACCCAAATTTATGCATAGAATGCTCTGATCTTTTAAACCCATTTGCCTTTTTGGCTTAGAGCGATCCAGCGATTTCATCTGGATCAACGCCTTCTTGACGAATAAAAACCCCGTGCTCTGCTATTGCTTTTTTATAATCATAGTAAAGCTCGGTATTTTTATAACCTGATTGCTCGAGACAGGACTGCGCAAGGTGAAAGCGGCTCATCCGATTTCGCACCAACATATCAAAGGGTGTTGTCGTACTGCCTTCTTCATGATAGCCGTGTACCTTGAAGCGCTGGGGATTGGGGCGATCATAGATAAGTTGATGAATAACATTTGGATAGCCATGAAAAGCAAACACCACAGGGATATCTTTGCCAAAGAGCCGAGCAAATTTCTCAGCTGATAAACCAGCTTTATGATCTGTTGCCAAACTAAGCAGATCAATAACATTTAGAAACCGAAAATCAAGGTGAACAAAATCTTGCCTGAGTAGTCTTGCAGCCGCCGCCGCTTCCTGGCAGGGAACATCTCCGGCACATGCCAGCACCAGTTCTGGCGCTTCTCCCTGGCTTAACCACTCCCACTCTGACACACCAGACTTAAAGTGCTTTTTGGCCCTCGTTAAAGAGAGCCACTGCGGCATTTCTTGCTTTGACGCTACAATAAGATTGATCTTATCCTGGCTATTTAGCACATGATCCGCAACCACGAGTAAGCTATTGGCATCTGGGGGTAAATAGATATTGATTAGCTCTTTCTTCTGATTGAGCAAAGTATTTATAAATCCTGGCCCCTGGTGACTAAAACCGTTATGATCCTGCCGCCAGGAATGCGAAGTCAAGAGGTAATTAAGGGAAGCAATGGGAGCACGCCACTCGGTTTCCCGTGAGACTTTTAACCACTTAGCAAATTGATGAGCCATAGAAGCGACAATACTGACAAATGCCTCATAACAGGGAAACAAGCCATGATGACCCGTTACCAAATACCCCTCGAGCCATGCTTGACAGGTATGTTCACTCAGGATTTCCATAACCCGTCCGTCAGCAGAGTAGTCCTCGTCCTCTGACTCGAGTGGCCAGCTAAAGACCCTTTCAGTAACTTCAAAAACCGCATCCAGTTTATTAGAACCAAGTTCATCAGGACACATAATCCTGAAATGCTGCAATTCTTTATTTTCTTTAAACACGGCCTTTAAGTAATTAGCAAAAACTTGCATGGCACTGGCTTTACTCTTACCCGGCTGCCCTTTTTGCTTTAGAGAAAAAGAGTTTAAAGGGGGAAGTCTCAAAGGCTCGAGTAAGCTTCCGCCATTGGCATAGGGCGAGCGCCCCAGTTGCCTTTCTGTCGCAGGAATATTTTGACAAACCACGTCAAGGGGTCGCCCTTGCTCGTCAAAAAGAGTATGGGGACGATAGCTTTCTAACCACGTCTTTAAAACTTCAAACTCATCCTTATTTTCTCTAGGATTTTCTAAAGGCGTCCCATGTGAGCGAAAACTTCCTTCGACTTCTTTGCCATGCAGGGATTCAGGGCCGGTCCAGCCTTTTAAACTACGCATAATAATGAGTGGCCAATTGACCGCAAGGTTATTCCCTTCTGCCCTGGCGGTTTTTTGAATCGTGCGAATCCTGCTATAAGCTTCATCAAAAGCAAGTATCGCCTTTTCATGTATTTTGTTTTCATTCTCAAGTTCTAAAAAGATAGGCTGATACCCGTAACCCCTAAAAAGAGCTTCCAGCGCTTGTTCGTCTAAACGGCTTAATAAGGTTAAACCGCCGATCTTATAGCCATTGAGATGGAGAATGGGTAAGACAGCCCCGTCTCGAACCGGATTGAGGTATTTATTTGAATGCCAGGCTGCAGCCAAGGGGCCCGTTTCAGCTTCGCCATCACCTACAATACAGGCAACAATTAAATCTGGATGATCAAAAGCAGCCCCATAAGCATGCCCCAAACTATAGCCTAATTCGCCACCTTCCTGGATTTGACCGGGTGTAAATGGCCTTAAATGACTTGGTTGTCCGTAGGGCCAGGAAAAATCGCGGATTAAGTTGTAAATACCCTCTTTACTTTGCTCGTATCGCCTATTGGCTTCACCTAAGCTGCCTTCTAAATATAAATTGCCAAATAGAGCCGGGGCTCCATGTCCTGGTCCCGTGACGAGCAGAAGATTAGCAGCAGTAGTTCTGATAATACGGTTTAGGTGGGTATATATTAAATTTATACCCGGTTGGGTACCCCAGTGACCCAATATTCGTTTTCGTACATGATCTGGGTCAAGAGCGTGCTCGAGTAAAACATTAGACTGAAGGTAGAGTTGAGCTGCTCCAAGGTAATTGGCCGCCTGCCAATAGGCTTGAAGAGATTGGTGCATAAGCGCCTTTCTTTAATTTCATACTTTGTAGTGAGACTGGACTTAGTAATGAGACGATATAGAGTAATGAGGCTAGACAGAGCTCTTGATTATTTTGGTTCGGTAAGCTTACATAACCTATCAGGCCTTTCAGGAGTAAATCATAGCGAGCACCTGATAAAAAGGGGCTATGACCCCATCCTCTTCAGGGTTTATGCCCTAATTCCTAACTAGCTTATATTCTGGAAAAAGCAGGGTGAAAATTTGGAAACCTGAAACTTGTATAATCTCATCGCTTGTAAACCGGGGTCTAAGCCTTAGATTAGCTAGGGTAGAGAACTCTTTTATTAAACTGCGTAATCACTTTTAATAAATCTCATACCTTATCGGTACATAAGCACTTAATAAACTATGCGCTTTTGAAAGGCGCTTTGAACTATTACTTAACTTGAGATAACCCTGCTACTAAGTCTGCGTTACTAAGTCTGATGATTTCACTTACGCAAGGACTAGACCTTTCTCAGAAAGGAGTAAACTGAATCAATATGCGGAAAAATGTCTAATATTTGATGTTCGAATTTAGGCATTCCTCTGAATGGCTCTTCCCGAAAAGAATTTTTCAGGTGAGTTTTAATTTTCCTACTTAAGCTTCTATTCTTATCGCTCTTTATCATTTTTGTTTAAACCATGATTGCCCCTAAAGACAACAGCATGACGCTATTTACAAATCACGCAGAAGCAGGAAAAGAACTGGCTGACCTTGTTAAAACTCAGCTAGCTTTTGAAGTAGATCTTGTCCTAGCGCTACCCCAGGGCGGTGTACCTGTTGCGTTTGAAGTAGCTAAAATCCTGAACTGTTTACTTGATATTTTTGTGGTGCGCTACCTCTGCAAGTTAGGTTATCCAGAGCTATCTTTAGGTGCCATTGCATCAGGAGGGGTTCAAGTCCTTAACCCCAAGCTTATGGATAGTGTGAAAATCCCACAAGAACTGATTCATCAGATTAATTCACGAGAAAAGCATGAGTTGCTGCGCCGTGAACGCCTTTACCGGAAAAATAGAGATCAACTAGAAATCAAAAATCGAAACATTATCCTGATTGACGATGGTTTGGCAACGGGGTCTAAAATGCACTTGGCAGTTAAGGCATTAAGATCACTTAATGCTGCCAAGATCATCGTAGCTGTGCCTGTTGCAGCAGCGGAAACCTGTGGAGACTTAGCAAATCTAGTTGATCAAATCATTTGCCTAAAAACTTCAACACGCTTCCAGGGTGTTGAGATTTGGTATAGAAATTTTTCGCAAGCAAGCGATGAAAAAGTAAAAACCATCCTGGAAACCTGCCAAGCGATTTTATGAATCGTCTGAAAAGTGGCTTCTGGCAGGCCGTTTCTTCTTCTGAAGTAAGTATAAGGTGGGTAAGCATAAAAATAATATTTATAGAAATACCAAGAATGAAGCCTGATGGTTAGGCTTCACAACAACGCTCTAGCCCTCATCGCCCTGAGCTTTCTCGCCATCATTGGGCTCATTGTGCTTTGGCAACTATCACGGGTTGTTCTTCTTGGTTTTACGAGTCTGCTTTTAGCCATATTTCTCTACTCTCTTAGCAGTTTTTTCTCACGCTACAGCCCCCTGAACTCGCACCTGTCCCTTCTGCTTTCTATTCTTCTCCTTCTCGCATTACTGGGTGGGATCGGTTGGTTTATCGGACCACGCCTCGCAAATCAGATGAGTGAACTCACTTCGCAAATCTCACAACCACTCGACAAGCTTGAACAGTGGTTTGCGGAGTATGGCTGGGGGAAAACTTTGCTAAAAAACACTCCGGTGCTCGAGGTGCCATCAGCTGAGTCCTCAGCAACAGAATCGCGTCCTATATCTATTCCTGATAGGGGCCTGGGAGACACCTACAGCTGGAACAATGTTCTTGAAAGAATCTTTGGGGCAGTCTCGAGCTTTTTAGGAGGCGTTACTGACCTTTTCTTTGTGCTGGCAGTGGGTGTTTTTCTCGCCTCTAATCCCCATGTCTACCTGAAAGGTCTCCTACGACTTTTTCCCAAACACCACAAAATGAAGGTGAAAGATGTCTGCTATACTCTTTATGCGACCTTACAGCTATGGCTTTTGGGACAACTTGCATCCATGCTGCTAGTAGGCATCCTTACTGGTCTGGGGCTCTGGATTCTCGGGATGCCGCTGGTTCTCGCTCTAGCCTTTCTGGCTTTCCTACTAGAGTTTATTCCTATATTGGGACCGTGGATTTCAGGTATACCAGCAATTCTGCTAGCCTTGCCTCAGGGTCTAAGTACCACAGTCTTGGTAATGCTGGTTTATGTAGTTGTACAACAGCTCGAGGGAAACATCATTATGCCTCTAATCCAGAAGCGTACCCTCTCAATACCACCCGTCTTGACCCTAACAGCAATTTTTGCCGGAGGAGCAGTTTTTAGTTTTCTTGGACTACTGGTCGCCACACCCCTTGCAGCTACACTTTTGGTTCTTATTAAGATGCTTTATGTCAGAGACACACTTGGATATAACGTAGAATTACCTGGTAAGCCGTGAGTCTAACCTAAAAGCGTCATTCTGACCAAACTCATTTAAAAGTAAGCTTTAAACTGCCACTCAAAACATGGAGTTGTCTAGGTCGCGTGGACACTTGATGCAGAGAAAAATACATAGCAATTCCATGAGTAAAACTAACCAATAAATCCTCTGCGAAATAAGGCAAAGAAGAAGAGAAGTTGCTAGGGTAAGAGAATGAAAGCAAGTAGGTTAAAGAAGAAGGCAAAACATCTGGATAACTTTACAGGCTTGACAGAAGAACAGTTTGAAGAACTTGTTGGCGCAGTAGAAAAAGAACTCGAAACTTCAAAAAGCAGCGTTAGCAGAGCACGGCAACGGGCCCAAGGTGGTGGAAGAAAAGCCAATCTGGGTGTAGAAGATCAAGTATTAGTGATATTGCTGTACTACCGTTTGTACGTCACACAAATCCTGTTAGGCTACTTGTTTGACCTGGATGATAGTAATGTCAGTCGAATCATCACTAAGCTAAGACCGATCTTGATCGATGTTTTGCCAGTACCTGTACAAGAAAATGGTTTGTTTGCCTCATGACTTGCATTTATA
>JAGQHN010000181.1 GCA_020431825.1 Trueperaceae bacterium
ATAACGAACGCTGCAATCATGGCTTTCAATCAGCTCTTTAATGTGCTTACCATGATGTACTCTCCAGTTATCCATAAGCAGAATACTTCCCTGTTCTAAGTTTGCTAGAAGTTGCTTAAGAAAAATCATAAAGGCAGCCTTGTTTACACTGTCAGGATGGGCTAAGCAATGCTTAGGCTCGAGGCCTTTGGCAGTTATAGCAGCAATGAGACTACTTCGTTCTTTCTTGCCTTTAGGTGCATCATCATATACCCGTGCTTTGCCCTCATCTCGTCCATAAGCTCGTGACTGATTGAGATAACTACTGGTCTCGTCATTAATATCCTTTTTCAAAGTCAATTAAATAATCAAGAGTTTCTCCGGAGATAAACTTGCCATAATTCCGCATAAAAATCTTGGCAATATCTTCGGGAAAACTTGGGGCTGCCGTATGAGAGCTAATCCAGATTTTCTCGTTTTCCCAGAAGGGATGATGGTTGGCTAAAGGCTCCTGGCTAAAAACATCTAAAATTGCTGCTTTAAGCTGGTTTTGCTCGAGTGCTTTTATTAGCGCATTTTCATCTACCGCATTACCCCGACCAACATTTATAAATAGAGTATGATCGGGCATACCTTTAAAGGCGTGAGCATTAAAGAGGTGATAGGTTTGAGGTGTATCAGGCAAGGTGTTGACCACATAATCACAGCCTGCCAAAAAGGTCGGCAGATCATCTTGAGAATATACTGTGTCAAAGTATGCAGTGGTTTGGCCTCGAGTGTTATAGCCCTTAATTTTCAAGCCAAAAGGTTTAAGAGTTTGGGCCAGATACTGAGCAATAGAGCCTGTGCCAGTAATCCCAACGGTTTTACCGTGCAGCCTTCCAGGTAAAACAGGATGCCAGGTCTTTGCTTTCTGGGCGGCACGGTGTTCTAAAATATGGCGTTCAAATAACAAAATATAAGCTAAAACGTATTCACTAATGAGAGGGCCAAAAACATCTTTTACTCCGGTGAGCAGGTAGTCTTTGCGCAAACCTTGTGCCATGAGAGGCGTTACCCCTGCCCAGGTACTCTGGTACCACTTCAGTTCTGGCATGGCTGCAAGGATTTCTACCCCTAGGTTGGGTTCAGCCAGTAACACAGAGGAGTGGCTATACCTGCGGGCCTCTTCCAGAGTATAGGTGCTGTGTAAAACTACCTGGGGCAAACCTGATTGAATGAGGGAATGGTAGCTTTCTGCATGTTTAGAAAGGATAAGCACTTCAGGACTTTTGCTTTTAAGCATGACGATAGTTTACGATTTTCGCCTGGTTCCAGCAGGATGAATGGCCTAATTGGTGTAAAAATAGCTAAAGAAAATAGGTAAAGTGTGTAATTAGTGTAAGTATACAGGGTTACACCAAAATTCTCTTCATCTTTAACAAGTCATAATGAGAGCCATGACCACAACGCCGTGGCTCGAGCTTTTAGAGCCACTTAGAGATAACCTGAAAGGGCGCGACCACCGCGGCAAAAAAGGTTCTTTGCGCTGGCTCGAGGCAGTGATGACTGAGCAGGGTGGGCGTGCCGGTACGGTGCGTAACATCCTCTATAAAGATTTGGGTTCCACCACAGAAAAGCAGCGCATGTTTGAGATCTTAAAGCTGCTCTACACAGAGGCTGAGTTAGCTGAGCCAAAGCGCCCGGAAGAATTGCGCAATGCCGATGCCAAACGGCTTTTGGGCCGAGATAAGCGGCTAATCTACGCGCGCTTTAGCCGTGACTATCAGCAGGGGAATAGGCCACAAATGGTGGTAGTAGGTCAGCCATCAACCGGGAAAGGTATTTTGCTCGAGCAACTTTGTGAAACCCATCCTGAGCACCTTTTTATTAATCTTGCTAATGACATTGCCCCTGCGCTTCATGGCCTTGCACGTCGTTTAGGCATTACTGAAGCGTTCCAGCAGCAGCTTGCGCTCATGTCACCCAGCCATCCTTTTGCCTTACAAGCCCAGCATCAGTCGGATATGTTACAACTCTTTCTTAAACCACTTAATGCCCTTGAGCTTCCCTTATTTATTCGTGCAGAGGAAAAAGCACTATTAGCTGGGATGACGTTACGAAATCAGCAAAGTCAGGAGCTTGGCTTAAGTTCCTGGCTCGAGCCGCTGCTCAGGCAACTTAGCATTTCTTATTTACTGGCCTGCTCGAGTGCCCCTGCCAGTTTGCCCTACAAAATGCTACGGGCCCCAAGTCGTCAGGAGGCTCGCAACTATTTGCGTCAGCGTTTGCCCGATGTCCAGCCGGAAACCCTGGAAACTATCTTAAATAAAGCCGGACGAAACTATGGTGAATTGTCCAGACTTGCCTTGCTCGAGCTCTGCCGTGCAGGTGAAGAAGCTGAAAGCCAGCTTCATACGGATTCACGTCTTGGCCCTATGCTGACGATTCTTGCGGTGCTGTCCCCAGATGCAGACCCGGAAATTCCCCTGACGCTACTAGAAGCCGTCCTTGGAAAACGAATTACTCAACTTAGTCAGGCTGAGCAAGCCCTCATAGAGTCGGTCGGGGAGGATAAGTTTCGCCCAGCGTCACGTTCTTTATTGCCCAAAAAAGTCAAAGCCTTAAAGCTTCATGAGCAGGCACTTGCTTATTATCGGCAGCAGCAGCATGGCTTAAGAATCCTGTACCATGCTCAGGCAGCTGGTGACTACGCCTTGATTATTGAAGAGCTGGATAAAAATCCGGCGCAGTTAGGCTTATTGCCAGGGCTGTGGCAAAGTTCCAAGAACTGGCCTTCTGGCTACTATGAGGCCTTGGCTTTAGCTGTCGTGAAGTACCGCTCGGTGCTTGGCGATTATGCGCATCCTGAGTGTAAAGAGGCACTCGAGGTTTTAGAACGTTCCAAAAACACGTTATTGAGTGCCTGGGCCAGAGTAAAGATTGCCGAGGCATTGATTGATAAGGGCCAGTATCAGGAAGCAGAAAAATTAGCTCGGAATTTACCTTCCTTTACCGGCGATGCCGAGGCAGAAGCGCTGCTGGTAGCTGCTGCCATAGCTCGCTGGCAGGGTGACTATGATCTGGCTCAGGGACAAGTGCAAAAGGCACTTGAGCTGCCTATACCGCCCGTTTTGGCAGATAGAGCAAAACTCTGGCAGGGACTTGTGGCCAAAGATGCCGGTAACTTTGAGGTGGCGCTCGAGAGTTTAAGAGCAGTTGGGCATTTACCTCTGCTTATGGGCCGAGCGCGCTATCAGGAGGGGGACATTCTGCTTAGAAGTGGTTACTCAGCAAAGGGTGTTAGCTGTATTCGGGAGGCTTTAAAACAGCTTCGTGAGCATGCTTCGGCAGAGGAAAAGGCGAGAGTTCGAGCAAGACTAGGCATTGGCTTAAAACGCATAGGCGATTATGACCACGCCGCCTTGCATTTTAAGCGCTCCCTCCATAATGCTCCTGATGCCTTTACGCGCTCTCGTATTGCTTCAGAAGCGTCGCTTTTTGAGTCCTCGAGGGGGCGACCCTATGAAGCTCTCAGGCTTGCAGCAGAAGCTGAAACCTTTTTTCGCAAGGTGAGTGACCGCAAGGTAGAAGCGGCTTATCGCCACCGCCGTACGCTTTACCGCTTAGCGGTAGCCTACTGGGTTTTAGAAACCGGCGAAGCCTACCGGGCGCCGCTTGTAAGTAGCCATTTGTCCTATCAGGCAAAGACTATTTTGGATGAGCTCATTCCAGAAGTGAAAGACCTGGCCTATGAAGCTGACCGCTACGCCTCGCTTTATCTGGACTGTCAGGTTCTGCTGGCCTTTATGCAGGAGGCGGAGTTTGCCTGGGAGCGCTTAAATGGGTTGAGTGATTTACCCCACAGCTATTTACAGCAGCAACTCGGGCTTACCAAGGTCAATGTGCTTTTGCGACTTGGGGAACCTAAGGCTGCGGCGGCGGAACTTATGTCCTTAAGAAAGCTGCCCCCTGACCCTGGGCTAAGTGTGTCCAAGGCCTTTGTGGAGGCCTGGATGATGCTCGAGCTTAATCAGGAAAGTGTCGCTGTAGATATCATAAATGAAGCCCTTAGCTTGCCAGTTCCTTTCCGTCATCAACTGGGCAGGCGCTGGGGGCAGCTTATTTCGCAAAAGGGGAGAGCCGAGCTGGCGACAATCTGGTTAAAAGAGAAAACCCACTTTGCTTTGCCAGAAGCGCTTGCTTTGCAGTTTGAAGCCTATAAGGATAAAGACGAGGATTCGTTTGCTAGTTGAGGTTCTCCTGGAAGGACTCGAGCCTACCTGCTGGCGGGCTATAAAAAGCTGTGCTAAGCTAGGATTAAGATGAGGTAATATCCCATTTCATTAAAATGTGTCAGCTTCTTAGTGAGCTGACCAGATTTGTCTGTTTTTCCCTTTTTAACAATCGACTTCTTGCGAAAGTATCAACTGAATTCAGATACATCATGTTCAATGAGCAACCATGGGATCACGAAATATCGCTATTCAAATGGATTTTTGCAAGCTGTCGAATCTGGTTTTTATTTTGGAGCGTTTTATGTTGCTCTTGCAAAGTCAGAATTTAGCTTTTCGTTATGAAGCCATGCTCGAGCCCCTTTTTTCGGGGGTAGGCCTTCATTTTTATCAGGGTGATAAGGTTGCTTTGCTTGGGCATAATGGCAGTGGCAAAACTACCTTACTCAAGGTCTTGATGGGTGAACTGGGGCCTACAGATGGCGAGATTATTCGTATAGGAAGTATGCAAATCATTCGGCAGGAAGATCAGCTAGAAGGTGCAGGAACGGTGCTCGAGGCCCTACTTAGTAGCCATACGCGGTACGCTGAGCTTTACCTTGAAATGACCAGACTTGAAGCGGAAGGCATCCCTGACCCCCTGAGCTACGCTGATGTAGTCGCCAGTTTCAGTGATCTGGGCGGCTTTGATTTGCTGACCGAGATGACGCAGATGGTGGTTGATCTTGGTTTTTCTGAAACAACGCTGAAAATGTCGGTAGCTCAGCTTTCAGGGGGTGAGCGGCGCCTGCTTAAACTTATGTCTGCTTTTTTACTGCCCGATGACCTGCTGATACTCGATGAACCCAGTAATTACCTTGATGAAAGTGCGATTGCCTTTTTGGTCAAGAAAATTCAAGGCTTTGCTGGAGCTTGTCTGATTGTTTCTCATGACCGCTGGTTTTTGGATCAGACCGTTACTAAAGTTCTGGAACTCGAGCACCGTAAAGTCACCGAATACAAAGGGGATTACAGTACTTTTCGTGACACCAAAGAAGGCATCTTTAGAGAAAAGCTGCGGAAGAAAGAAAAGCTCGAGAGCGAAATTGGCAAACTCGAGCAGGTTGAGCGTAGCTACAAAGTCTGGGGAGCGCGGAAGGAAAAAGAAAAATCTGGTGCCGCTGATAAAGGCTTTATTGGCGCAAGGGCAGCTAAACTGCAAAAGCGAGGCATTCTGGCCAAGGAGCGCATGCATGACCGCATCGAGGACCTCAAAGAAACTAAGCCCTGGATTGATAAACAGTATCAGATTGCCTTTGAAAAAACGCAGGTTCCCAGCGGTACCTGTTTACTCCTGCAAGATTTGAGTTTTGCTTATGATGAGCCTTTGTTAGAGCATCTTGCGCTGACGCTCGAGTGGGGTGAACGGCTGGCTTTAAGTGGCTCAAATGGTTCGGGTAAAAGTACACTGATTAAGCTTATGCTGGCAGAACTCGAGCCCTGGTCAGGTCAGGTGATGTGGTCAAAAGGTGTAGAACTCGCCTACCTACCGCAACTTTGGTCAGACCCCGAGGGTCTAAGTACTGTTGCTGAACTTTTTACTGAAGAGGAAAGCTCTCAGGCGCGCATTATGCTGGGGGCCCTCAGAGTCAAGGGTGATCTTTTCTATGCCTCTTTTGCTGCGCTAAGCGAAGGGCAAAAGCGAAAAATCAGACTGGTTCGCCTGATTTTAGATAAACCAAATGTAATGATTTTAGATGAGCCAACCACTCATCTTGACTATGAAAGTGTTGAAATGCTCGAGTCCGCCCTCGAGGATTATCCGGGAACTCTGATTCTGGTCACGCACGACAAGTACTTAAGAGAAAGGCTTTGTGATAGGGAACTAAGCCTGACTCAGGCAGGTTCAAGAGCTTCTAAGGTGTAACTTACATCTTCCATAATGGGGTTACTCAGTACCGTTGTAGCAATTTCAGCAAGTTGTTTTTCGACTTCGGCCTGTTCACCCGACATAAACAGCTCGATGTGTTTACCTACGCGCAGGTTCTCGAGGTTTTTATGTCCCAGACGTTTTAAGGTTGTTTCAACCGCGCGACCTTGTGGGTCAAGAATGCTCTTTTTAATCATGACTTTAACAACAGCTTTATATTCAGGCATTGGCTTCTCCCATAACGCGTTTGAAAACTTCTTGATAAGCACCTTCGACATTGCCGAGGTCGCGGCGAAAACGGTCTTTGTCCATACGCTCACCTGTAGCCATATCCCAGAGACGGCAGGTGTCAGGGCTTATTTCATCGGCTAAAATAATCTCACCACTGGGCAATTTGCCAAACTCAATCTTGAAGTCAATGAGCTCGAGCCCTCTATCTACAAAGAACTTAATCAGGCCGTCATTTATATCCATCGCCAGGTCCATCATGGTTTCTAGATCGTCTGGGCTGGCTAGGCCAAGAGCAATAGCAGTCACATCATTTAAAGGCGGGTCACCCAGATCATCTGACTTATAGCACCACTCGAGTACCGTGGGTTTTAGCGTTATGCCCTCTTCGACCCCGTAACGTTTGGCAAAAGAGCCTGCCGTTTTATTGCGTACAATCACTTCCACTGGAATAATAGTTACAGCTTTAACGAGTTGCTCGCGATCACTAAGCTGCTCTATAAAATGCGTTGGGATGTCAAAACTTGCCAGATAAGTAAAGAGTTTGCTGGTAACAGCGTTATTAACTATGCCCTTATTGGCGATGGTGCCACGTTTCTGGGCGTTAAAGGCCGTGGCATCGTCTTTATATTCAACGATAAACGTTTCTGGGTTGTCGGTCGCAAAGACCTTTTTGGCTTTACCTTCGTATTTGAGTTCGCCTTTAGTCACGGCGGTACATTATCAAGAATTGACCGCTAGCGCAATGCATAGAGGATCGTCAGTGGTAGGTGGTTAGAAACTGGCTCTGTCTAGCCACTTACCACTGTTTCTTTTGCTAGCCTGTACCTGCTACGTGATGATCGATGCCTTCATAAGCCTCTAAGAAAGCCCGCATGCCTGCTTCATCCAGGCTTTCGAAGCGCTCGAGTCTGGTCCAGGCGGTCATAGCGTAGGGGGTGGGCATATTTTCCCTGGGCATAATGACCACGCGGCGGTAGCCCTTTGAGATTTCCTCGAGCTTAATGATCTCAGCCTTGTTTTCTTCAGCTGTACCCATCTGATACCAGATAATTACACCACCATCTTCCATGTTATGAATGACGCGCTGGTCAGGTACGATGTAGTCATAACTTCCCCAGCCTGTTAAATCGCCGGTGTGCCAGCCTGAAGTGGGAGGGTTACTATTGTATTCTGGATGGTTATCGCCGATATCGATATGAATATTTCCCTGTGAGCGGTAAAATTCTCCGGGCAGGTTGCGGTTTTGGATCAGGGTAACCACAATAGGAATTGCAATAAGAATCAGTACCCCTGCACCGACGAGCCACAAAATAGAGTTGTTGGCTTTTTTGGTTGATCTGGAACGCGATTTTTTCGCTTTGCTTGCCATGAGCTAATAGTTTAGCAATTAAGTCAAGTACTTGCCTGTCAGTCATTTTACTATAGTGCTTGGGAAAATCTTGCATGACCTTCAGGGATACTTTAGAAACCTCCTGAGATAAGTCGTTTGAGATAAGTCGTT
>JAGQHN010000182.1 GCA_020431825.1 Trueperaceae bacterium
TCGGCTAGCGTGAAGCGGTTATGGACCGGGGAATAGCGTTTTCATTAAACTACTTTTTTAACTTGGTTGTACTTAGTTCCAGCAAAGCCCAGCGCGTTTTTGCCAGTAGCTTTCGGGTGCTTGCTCGAGTTCCCCAAGCCTCTTTAAAGTTTCCTCGTTAAGCTTAAGGTCAAAGGCCTTTAGATTACTTGCCAGTTGCGTTTTGGTAGCCGCACCACTTAGAACTGTATCTACCCAATCATGGTGCAATACCCAGGCTAACGCCAAGGCGTCAGGACTTGTTTCTAGACGCATTGCTGCCTCGAGTAGAGTTTGAACCTCATTTTCCTGATTTCGGGCAGTTAAACGCCCATTGGCAAGGGCTTCTTTGATGATGACGCCTATGCCTTCCCTATGAGCCTGTTCCAAAATGCTAGCAGCTGATCTCTCAAATAGATTAAAGCTTGCCTGAACAGTATCAAAAAGACGCTCACCCTGAAGGGTTATCGTCAGGGCTTGCTCAAGGGTTGCTGCCTGATTAGTACCACTCAGCGATAGGCCTATAGCTACGCCTGTTTGTTTTAGTTCAAAGAGCCGCGCTAAAACCTCCTGATTGCTGAGTACACCAGACTCGAGCGTTGCTGAGTGAATCTGATAAAGCTCGAGCCAGTCGCCTAAAATGTCCGTAGATTCCTGCCACTGTTTGTTTAAATTGCTGAGCGAATGTTCTTTTACTTCGTGCTGTTCGGCGCTAAGCTGCCAGTTCGCGGTGTAGGTGTAGCCCCACTTGGAACCTACTACAACCGAAAGAGGCATTTTGGTATCAAGCCATCCAGCCAGGAAACGTTCAGCCAGACCGTAAGACCTGGCTGCGTCAAAATAGCGAATACCCAAAGCATAGGCCTCGTCTAAAACACTGTGACTTTGCCTGGCCATAGCTTCTTTATCTCTGGCTATAAAATCTTGCTCATGCCCCAGATTGATATAGCCGGGTCGTCCAAGAGCTGCCAGGCCCAAGCCCATGCGTGAAACCTCTAGGTTGGTCTTGCCAAGTTGTTTAGTGGGAACCATGACTTAGTCTAGCTGTGAAAGGGGCTCGAGTAAAATGCCCTCACTAACCCAGAAAATTATAGAGATGACAAAGGGGACAAGGCAGATCGTAAGTGTTAGAGTAGCTGTGTAAGAATTCTTACAATTGTAGAGGATGGTTTTTTATGTCAAACGTTGATACCTTAAAACTTCTTGGTAGCTTACTGGGCAATGGTGCCCTGTCAAAAGGCTCGAGTGCCGGGGTTTTACAGTCGGTTCTGGGAGCAGTTATGGGTGGTGGTCAGGCGCCGCAACAAAGTGCTGGTGGCCTGGGTGGTCTTATGGGCGCGGTACTTGGTGGCGGCAATCAAAGCCAGCAAAACAGCAGCCTGGGTGGCCTCATGGGTGCGGTTCTGGGTTCAGGCAATCAGGCTCAGCAAGGTTCCGGCTTAGGTGGCCTGCTAGGCTCTGTTTTAGGTAGCTCTCAAGGACAAGCTGCCCTGGGTGGGGCGGGTCTCGCGGGTCTTATTGGTGCCGCTATGCAACAGGCCGGGCATATGGGTCAGGCAGGCATTCAGCAGGGTCAAAGTCACCTGCCCCAAGAGGTTAATCAGGCAGATGCTCATGCGCAGGCCACGTTGCTCATCCGAGCAATGGTTAATGCCGCCAAATCAGATGGCAAGTTAGATGAGGTAGAGCAGCAAGCCATTTTAGGCAAACTTGGCGAGGTTACCCAGGATGAAATTGCTTTTATCAAACATGAATTAGCCCAACCCTTAGATGTTGCAGGGTTTATAAGAAGTGTACCTAAGGGGCTCGAGGCTCAGGTTTATGCCATGTCTCTAACCGCTATTCATCTTGATACTCAGACCGAAGCCCGCTACCTTGACCAGCTTGCCAAGGGTTTTGGCATGAGCCCAGAGCTTTGCAACCAGATTCATCAGCAACTTGGTGCGCCATTACTTTATGGCTAGGCTTTAAACAAATCAGCAGAGAGCTGTTGGCTCCAAGCCTTAGGAACCACTAGCGTTATAGCGCTAGTGGTTTTTTTGTACCCTCATAAGCTAAGTGTAGATGGTCTGAAAAGCTATCCTTGAGCTATGTATGGTGATTTGCGTAGTTTTATTGAGGACTTGGAAAAACGCGGGCAGTTGGTTCGGATTAAAGAACTGGTCTCGAGCGACCTGGAAATAACCGAAATCGCTGACCGGGTTGTGAAAAAAGAAGGTCCTGCCCTCTTCTTTGAAAAAGTGGAAGGAAAAGCCTTTCCACTGGTGATTGGTCTTTACGGCACCCGGCAGCGCATGGCCTGGGCGCTTGGGGTAAAAGAACTGGATGATATTGCTGAACGTATTCGTAGTCTCTTAGACGTCAAGGTTGGGGGAGGGCTCTTGGGTCTGGCTTCTAACTTGCCGAAGCTAAAAGACTTAGCTTCCCTGCCTCCCAAACGGGTGCGTACGGGGCCAGTGCAAGAAGTCATCTGGCGCGGCGATGAAGTCGATCTTACAAAACTGCCTGTGCTTAAATGCTGGCCACAGGACGGTGGGCCTTTTATTACCTTGCCGCTCGTCATAAGCAAAGACCCAGAGACCAAGGATTTAAACATTGGTATGTACCGCATGCAGGTTTTTGACAAAAACACCACGGGCATGCACTGGCAGCGGCACAAAACCGGAGCAAGGCATCTGGAAAGGGCAAAGAAATTGGGAAAAAAGCTCGAGGTTGCCGTTGCCCTTGGGGGTGACCCAGCGCTTACCTACGCCGCGACGGCGCCCATTCCACCTATTCCGGGTATTAATGAGTTTTCCATGACCGGGTTTTTGCGCGGCAAAAGCATAGAGCTTTGTAAGGGTGTCACTGTCGATTTAGAGGTGCCTGCCCATGCTGAGTTTGTTCTGGAAGGTTATGTTGACCCCACCGAAGACTGGGTGCTCGAGGGTCCCTTTGGTGACCATACGGGCTTTTATACCCTGCAAGATTACTACCCACAATTCCATGTAACTGCTATTACCATGCGCAAAGAGCCTATCTATCCAGCGACAATTGTCGGTCGCCCGCCCATGGAGGACGCCTATCTTATTGAAGCCAGTGAGCGCATCTTTTTGGTGCCCGCACAGCTCATTTTGCCAGAAATCAAGGACTATCACATGCCACCTGCGGGTATTGCTCATAATCTGGTAAATGTGGTGATTGAAAAAGCCTATCCAGGTCAGGCTTATAAAGTTGCTAATGGTTTACTGGGCTTAGGACAAATGATGTTTGCCAAGGTGCTGTTAGTTACTGATGGAGATATTAAGCCGCAGGCACATAAAGCCTTCTGGCAGACGGTGCTAAAAAACGCGGTTCCTGGTCGTGATAGTCAGTTTGCTAAAGGACCGGTTGATGTGCTTGATCACTCGAGCCGTTCCTGGAGCTACGGTTCTAAACTTATTATAGATGGCACCCTGAAACATTCCGAAGAGGGCGATATTCCTACCTGGCAGCCCAACCCAGAGCGCTCTCAGTCCTCGTTACCAGCTCACCCTGAGATAGCGGCGCAGCATCAGCATGAAGGGGGCTTCTGGTTTTTGACACTGAAAAAGACTCGAGCCCATCAGGGACTCGAGCTAGCCCAGTGGGCGGCAAAGCAAGATCAGGCAAAAGGTGTACGGCTTATTGCTACGCTCGATGAGGAAACGAACCCGGCTGACTTTGAAGATGCCATCTGGACCCTCCTAAATAACATCGACCCGGAGCGTGATATTCAAATTATTGACAATGCTGCCGGAGAAAAAGTTTTTGTAATGGACGGTACGCCCAAACTTAAAGAGGAAGGTTTTAGCCGAGACTGGCCCGACAAAATCACCATGACCCAGGAGGTTAAAGACAAAGTGGATAGACTTATGGAAAAAATAGGACTTAGCCAGTAGCTTCGCTGCTTCTTACCGTAAGAATGACCCCCGTCAGCAAGATAGCCGCGCCAAAGACGGTTTGAAGACTGGGTATTTCTTTAAAGAGGACGAGGGCAAAGATGCTGGCGCCGACAGGCTCGAGTAAAACCGCAGTTGCGACCAGATTTGGATTAAGGTATTTCATCGCATAATTAATGCTGGTATGACCAACAAGTTGAGGAACCAGTGCCAGAAGGGCTACCCATAAAAAAGTACTTGCCGGATAAGCAAAATAGCTGTACTTAAAGATAAAGGGCAGAGGTAGCAGAAATAGGGCAGCGCTGCCATAGGCCAGCAAAACGTAGCTCGTTAATGGAACTTCCTGCTGAATGACTCGACCCAGTAGCAAATAGGCCGCGTAGCTGATGGCCCCAATAATAGCCAGACTATTGCCCAGAAGAGGAGCCGAAGCGCCAGAAAAGTCACCTAAGGCAATCAAGATGCCGCCACTTACCGCCAGAATGACAGCAAAAAAAGTCAAAGGGCGGGGTTTTAGTTTTAAAAAGAGCCAGGAAAAAAGGACCACCCATAAGGGTTGGCTCGAGACCAGGCTGACACTGGCAGCCACGCTGGTATAAGACAGTGAGCTTATCCAGGAAGCAAAATGAATAGCCAGAAAAAAGCCTGAGAGGATTGAGAGCCCCAGAGTTCTCGGCTTAAGTTTTGAGCGCTCGAGCTTTCCCCGGTTTAGTACCAGCAGCACCAAACTGGCAATAGCCATACGGTAAAACGCCACCACCACCCCAGGGGCGTGAGCATAGCGGATAAAAATAGCTGCCAGACTTATTGCAATAAGACCAGCACTTAAAACGGTATAAACCCGACGTTTGGGAACAGCCATGGCTCACTATCCTACCTAGTTTTGCGCATAAGGTAGCATTTCTATAAAAAGCCTCAGTTACAATGATCTCAGGTCAAGTTTGATGTGCAAGAAGGAGTAAGTGTGGACATAGAGTTTCCTTCAGAGTTTGTCTGGGGTGCGGCAACGGCAAGCTATCAGATAGAAGGTGCCTGGAACGAAGATGGTAAAGGGCAAAGCATCTGGGACACGTTCAGTCATACCTCTGGTAAAATTTATAACGGTGATACCGGCGATACTGCCTGCGATCATTATCACCTCTATAAAAAAGATGTAGCCCTTATGGCGGAATTAGGGCTACATGCCTACCGTTTTTCTACTGCCTGGACGAGGATATTCCCAGAAGGCAGAGGTAAGCCTAACCGCAAAGGTCGAGATTTTTATGATGCTCTGATTGACCAGCTCTTAGACCAGGAAATTGACCCCTGGTTGTGTTTTTATCATTGGGATTTGCCGCAAGCCCTTCAGGATAAAGGAGGCTGGCAAAACCGTGACATGGTTTACTGGTTTGCTGACTATGCTGCTTTTGTGGCAGAAGCTTACGGAGACCGGGTCAAGCATTTTCTTATCTTAAATGAGCCCAATGTTGCTGCTTTACTGGGTCATATGCTTGGTCTTCATGCGCCAGGCAAAAGCGATTTCATGACATTCATTGCGGCAAGCCATCATTTTAATCTGGCAACCGGACTCGTTACTGAGCGTCTGCGGAGTCTTAGTACTGAGTGGCAGCTGGGCACTGTTTTAAATCTGCAACCCGTTCATCCTGAAAAAGATACCGATGAGGATATGGAGGCGGCTGAACTTTTTCACGCCCTAATGAACCGCAATGTTTTAGATCCTTTGCTAAAAGGTCAGTATCCTAATGAGACCGAGGCTATGTTGTCCTCCGTTGTTCAGGATGATGATTTAAGGCAAATTGCGCAGCCCTTAGATTTTCTCGGGGTGAATTGTTATACGCGTATGCTTATCAAGTCAGATAAGAAAAGTCCTTTTAGTATTGCGCAGGCAAGCCCACCCAAAGGTTCAGAACTGACTGCTATGAACTGGGAAGTTTACCCAAAAGCCCTCTATGAGAGCCTAAAAAATCTGCAAGAGAATTATGGCAACCCCAGAGTCTTTGTAACTGAAAATGGTGCGGCCTATAAAGATGAACTGAATGCTCGAGGCGAGATTAGTGACACTGCCCGTATTCGTTACTTAGAGCGTCACCTCGAGGCTGTTAAAGAAGCGATGGAAGAGGGTGCTAATGTGTCAGGCTACTTTGTCTGGTCGCTTCTGGATAACTTTGAGTGGGCAGAAGGTTACGCAAAGCGCTTTGGCCTTATTCATGTTGATTATGAAACTCAAAAACGCACGCCAAAACAGTCCTTTTCGTGGTATCAGGACGTCATAAGAGAGCAGGGCTTTGACCGTTCTTAATGCGTTCGGCCAAGGGGGTTGAGTTTTTTGTCAGGGTTTTTTGTGTAAACTCGAGCTAAGGTGCAGTATCATCTGCTAGAGAGGCAGGCTGCGCATAAGGATGGGCTTGTGAGCATCTTAAGGCTCGTTACGATCATCAGTTGTTTTCTGGTTTTACTTTCAGCCTGTAAAAGCGTCGAAAGCCCTATACCCGTTACCCCTATAGATGAATGCAAAACGACAGACATGCAGCAGGGTATTGCCTATACTTCCTGGGGACAGGGGGAATACTCACTTCCTGAAGCCAAAGAATCTTTAACAAATCTTAAAGCAACCTGTGCTAACTGGATTAGCCTGCTGGTGACTTATTATCAGGAAACGATTGATTCAACCGATATAGTTGCTCTAGATGTAACACCAACCGATGCTGATCTTCGTATTGCCATTCAAGAAGCGCATCAGCTTGGTCTCAAGGTTATGCTTAAACCCCATATCAATTTATCCAATGATTTGCCTGAGCACTGGAAAGGGATGATTGGACAAAACTTTTCTGAGGTAGATTGGCAAAACTGGTTCTCAAGCTACCGAAGTTTTATTATTCGATATGCAAAGTTGGCTGAAGCCTACAAGGTGGAGCAGTTTAGTGTGGGAACCGAGCTAAGTTTTGCTGCGGTAAACCGCTCTGCTGACTGGCGTAAAATCGTCAATGCCGTTCGTGATGTTTATAGTGGCGAGCTTATTTATGCCGCGAATCATAGTGGTGAGGAGTTAAGTGTTAGTTGGTGGGATGCAGTTGACCTTATTGGAGTCGACGCTTACTACACACTGTTAGACAAAAATGATCCAACTGTAGCTGAACTGACCCATGCCTGGCAGCCCATTGTGCAGAACCTCGAGGAACTTTCGATGAAATTTAACAGACCCGTTGTTCTAACTGAAATTGGCTACCGCAGTGTTGATGGAACCGTGACGGCTCCCTGGGATTTTTATGTGGACTCAGCCCTTGATCTGCAGGAGCAAGTTGATGCCTATGAGGCGGTTTTTGAGAGTTTCTATAACGAACCCTGGGTTAGAGGTTTTTACTGGTGGAACTGGTCGCCAAGCCTTGATAGTGGTGGATCAGAAGATAAGAGCTATACGCCCTACGGAAAACCAGCTGAAGAGGTTTTGAAGCGGTGGTTTAAGTGACTGATTGTGCCAATTGCTAGAGCAAAGCTTTTAGATACCAGCAACACTAGAAAATCAAGTACTTGCTAAGCGGGTTCATTACACTAGGTTACTAACACGGTTTATGGAAAGGGTTTCAGTACAGCAAAAACAATACTATTTTGTTGTTTACTGCATACGCTTTTTTCACCAAGCTATGGGTGCCAGCGTAGGCTGGCACGACGAGAAGAGTGGTTATTGCTTTTTCAATGCTATTTATTCCATAAAAAAACCTCCCATTTCTGGGAGGTCCTTTGGTAATCAGAAATTATCAAATCTCGAGCTGTGCAAGGTGAGCATTATCTTCAATGAATTCGCGGCGTGGTGGTACTTCTGTACCCATAAGCATTTCAAAGGTTTCATTGGTATCAAGTACATCTTGAATGCTGA
>JAGQHN010000183.1 GCA_020431825.1 Trueperaceae bacterium
ATTTGAAACTAAATGGACTGGCAAAGTGCTCTGGTTACAACCCAGTGAACTTTTTCAACCTGGGCGCTATCTGGGCAAACGTGGTTTTAGCGGTTTACTGGAACATCTAATTCACTACAGAGGTCTTTCTTTTATTCTCTTTCAGCTCCTCCTGGGTACAATGCTACTAGGGTTACTCAGTCTAGGTTCACCTGTTCTAAGTCAGATTTTGTTTGATCAGGTACTGAGCCTCAGGCAAGACTTTTTGCTTCCGGGAATACTGCTTGCCATTTTTTTTCTTACCCTCTTTAGAACCGTTTTCCGCACAGTAAGACAACTACTCTCAAGTCAACTGTCACAGCGCCTAAGCTACCAGATGCGCCTTGACTATTTGCAACACTTGATTGCTTTACCTATGAGAGTACATGAGACTCGGCTAACAGGTGATTTATTAACTCGTTTTGGTGACTTAACCCAAATACGCTCAGTTATGTCTAGTATCCTGATCTATTTCCCCTCAACTCTATTTGGCCTCTTTTTTAGCCTGGGTCTATTGGTTATTTACAATAAGCAGCTTGCCTTACTCTCTTTTATTGCTTTACCCTTTCAGGTTATTTATCTTCTTTGGTTAACTCCCAAACTCAGAGCTAATAGCCTGAGCAGAAAACGCAAAGCAGGTGATGTTGAGAGTTCGGTACTGGGCACTCTTGATGGCCTTTGGACACTAAAAGCCTTTAGAGCAGAAAACTGGGCTATTGATATTAGTCGTAAACAGATTCATACCTGGTATGACCAACGTTGGAAGCAAGATCTAATTGGTGCATGGAGCAGCATTTTTTCCAATCTCATTGATAATTTTACCAGCCTTTTTCTGTTATGGTATGGTGCTCTTTTAGTACTTTCCTCTGACCTTACTGTTGGTCAACTGGTCGCAGCTTTTTCACTCGTCCGTAACACTATGGGATCTATCAACGATGTTATTAGCCAGATAGAAGATGTCCAGGAAGGTCTCGTTGCTTCAGATAGATTACTGGAAATGACCGAGTTACCCAAAGAGCAAATTAGAGCTCGATATACTTCACTACCAAGTTTAAAACAGGGTATAACCGTCAAAAATTTGGAGTTTTCTTATATTAAAGATTTGCCTATTTTGAGTGATATTAATTTTTATTTACCCAAAGGTTCTTATACCGTTTTATTGGGCTCCAATGGTTCGGGAAAAAGTACACTGGCAGGTCTGGTATCAAGCATGCTTACCCCCGATTCGGGTCTCATTCTGTGGGATCACCTGGCGCTTAAGGATGTTAATTTAGCGGAGGCACGCAAAAATCTTGTCTATGTAAAACAAGAGGTTCCCCTCTTTTATGCCTCACTCCTCGACAATATTTGCCTGGGCAGGCACATACCCGAAAAGCGGGTTCTAGATTTACTTGATCAACTAGGTTTCCAACAAGTCTTACAGAGACTACCCGAGGGGATTAATTCGACTATCGGTGGTGATAGCCCTTACAAATTATCAACTGGAGAACGGCAAATGCTCGGTATAGCTCGAGCCTTCCTTTCCACTGCCCCCGTTTTAATTCTCGATGAACCAACCGCAACTCTCGATCAAAATCGTGAAAAAACTGTACTCAGGTTTCTTGAACGTTTAAAAGGAGAACGCACTTTGCTCATCATCACTCACCGTCCTGCCCTCATTGAGCCAGCTGATCAGATTATCAAACTCCATGAGGGTAAACTGACTTTTGAAAGAGCAAAACCCTTGAGCCTATGACACAATCATCCTGGGAAGGGCCCGTGCCTCAAAGCTTTCAACTTGCCTTCTGGATCATGATCGCCGTGCTCTTAGGCATACTAACCTTTGTTCTATTTATCCGGCTACCCAGCTATGGCGCTTCTCTTGAAGGAAGCTGGCAAGATAAGGGTAGTAGTACTCCATTTGTCTTTAAAGCCAGGACGAACCAAAATCTTAATCAGCAGCTTAGTGCCGGCCAAGAAGTGATTATCGTATGGGATGAACAAAGCTTACTACCCCCGAGCAAAGGCTATCTGATAGCGTACTCCGTCCTTCAGGACGAAAGCTCAAAGATGGAGTGGGAAATACACTTAAATACTACCCAAGGCATCCCTGTCGGTACTTCAGGTACGGCTCGAGTCGTGAACCCAAAGCAGAGCTTCCTTAGCCTATTTTGGATCTGGCTCAAAGGTAAATAGCGAGGTTCAGCAGGGTGTCCAACTTTAACTGTTTAGCAAGGCTTAGTCTACTTATAGCTTGATAGCTAAGCGGCATGCGAAGCCTTGCAATTGATACCTGATATCTTACACCCTGTCAAAACTGCATAAATCAAATGACTAAGCTAAAGCATTATTCTTGATAGAGATTTTTAGGAACAATTGCAAAACTACTAACTAGAGTTGGCTGGGCTGCGTGGACACTTGATATACATGAAGGAGTCCAGGATGGAAAAGAAACAAGAGAAACGACAATACGCTATGGAATTTAAACTGGATGCAGTGCGCTTAGTAATTGAGGAGGGCTATAGCGTGCCTAAAGCAGCAGAGCGTTTAGGAATCAGTGCTAAGGGAAAAGCAATATGAAGCAGTCAAATTGGTAGCTGGAATGAAAAGGGCTCAGCCAACGGTAGAAGAGGCAGAGCTGAGGCGCTTACGTGAAGAGACCCGTCAACTGAAGTTGGAAACTGAAATTCTAAAAAAGGCGTCGGTTTCTTTATCTGTAATAGTTAAGACTTCATCTGACAACTCCAAATAAATCGAGTTAAATGAACTAAGGAGAAATCAGATGAATGCAGAACAGAAAGTCATCAAGAATAAACTAGGCTTAATAAATTTAGCAGAGATGCTAGGAAACGTATCGCAGGCGTGTAAAGTGATGGGCTATTCACGAGATAGCTATTATCGCTTTAAAGAGCTCTATGATCAGGGAGGAGAACTGGCCTTACAGGAAATCAGTCGAAAGAAACCCGTATTGAAGAATCGTGTTGCGATGGAGGTTGAAGAGGCCGTCATAGCATTTGCTTTTGAACAGCCAGCTTATGGTCAAGTCAGGGTAGCTAATGAACTGAAGAAGAAGGGAGTATTTGTTTCACCTGGAGGGGTAAGATCCATCTGGCTAAGACATGAGCTAGAAACGTTTAAAAAGCGCTTAAAAGCGCTAGAAGCCAAAGTAGCAGCAGAAGGTCTCATCCTTACAGAAGATCAAGTCAGAGCCCTGGAGAAGGCTAAAGAAGAAAAGGAAGCCCATGGTGAAATCGAGACGGAACATCCTGGTTACTTGGGTTCTCAAGATACCTATTATGTCGGCACTATCAAAGGCGTAGGCAGAATCTACCAGCAAACCTTTATTGATACCTATAGTCGTGTTGCTTTCGCTAAGCTCTATGACCGCAAGAATGCACTTGTAGCAGCTGATTTGCTCAATGATCGGGTTATCCCCTGGTTTGAGAAGCAGGATGTTCGCTTACTCAGAATCCTTACGGACAGGGGTACAGAATATTGTGGCAACCGTGAACATCACGAGTTTCAGCTTTACCTCAGTATTGAAGATATTGACCACTCGAGAACCAAAGCCAGGAGTCCTCAATCTAATGGTATCTGTGAGCGCTTCCATAAGACCATTCAGGAAGAGTTTTATGCTACCGCTTTCAGAAAGAAAATCTACTCAAATATCGAAGACTTACAAGTTGATTTAGATACTTGGTTAGAGCACTACAATACCCAGAGAACCCATTCAGGAAAACACTGTTATGGCAAGTCACCCATCGAGACCTTTAATCAATCCAGACATCTTGCTAAACTGAAGGAGTTGGATAACTATGACCTGACACTTTTAGAGGCAGTTTAAACTACTTGTGTCAGATGATGTCTTGACTAGTACAAATAATTTAATGCCATTTTTTACTCTTCTTGGTGTTGTATGTTCGCCGTCTGTAACTTTTATCGATACATCTTCTATCGACTTGATTGTCCAACCTTTTGGATTGGTTACAGGGTCGCCAAACATATCCAGAAAAACACTTTTAAGCAATTCATCTAGCTTAGCGAGGGCAGCCTGCCGCTTGCGCCTAAGTTCATCTGCCTTATCAAGCACGTCAGCAATTAATTTTTGATGCTCGAGGGGGGGAAGGGGAATTTTCGATACCTTTACTATTTTATCTGTTACAGCTGGATAATTTGCGCCACTTGAGTTTAAAATCATTTCATCGATAAATTGAGGAGTCCTAACCCATTGAAATAAATATCTTGCGTTGATTTTTGTTAAATCAGGTCTTAAAACACAGTAACCTGTTGACGCGGTTGCATTGTGATGAGAAGCATGAACAAAAGCTACACCATTTAAGTTTGGTCGAACTGTGGATACAAGAATGTCGCCAGAATTCAATAACTGCTGTGCTCTACCAGGAGCGTTTAATCCACGAATTTGTGTGGCTTCAACTATCTCTTTCATACTTTTATCAACCGAACTAATGTCTACATATAAAAAGTAGTCGTTAGGTGCATCTTTGCAAGGATTCCACTTTTTGACTGTCTTGACTATAGAACCTATCTCAACTCGAGTCATGAAATCACCCCCCTAAAATCTCTCACACCTTGCCTTATCCTAACTCCCACTATTTTCCTCTGCTGCATTAACCAGCGCAGTACTGGCCTCAGTTAAGAGCTGGCCCAAATCATCTTGTATGATGCCCCAAACAACTTTGTTATCTATTTGGGCATAGGCATGTATGAGCTGGTTTCTAAATGCGTTTATGGCGCGCTGATTGCTTATCTGGCTTTGTACCTGCGGATAGTGTTGCCTTGCCTGATTGAGAGCTTCAGCCAAAATTGTAAATTTACGTTCGACAGCAGAGCGTAAAAGTTCATCATTCTGGTAATCAGAAAAGGTTTTGCCAGCGGTGTAGCTTTGTATTTTTTGCCCCGCCTCCAAGATGTCACGCAGGTAGCCCGAATAGTCACGTAAGGGCATAAAGCGTTTCTTTGTGCTTTTCTATTGTTTTGTGTACATAAGGGTTGGTGATCGTGTCTTTGGTTATCAGGTCTACACGTTTTTGGGTGAGGTCTTCTAAGCCAAAGAGTAGGCCAAAGTAAGCATTTTTATAAGTAATGGGGTCAAGGTCTTGAAACTCAACCATAAAATCCAGGTCGCTGTTTTCGTGGTAGTCGCTTTCTCTGGCTGCCGAGCCAAACACGCTTAAGCTTTTTACATGGTGCGTCTGGCATAGTTTGCCTATATCTTGTTTGTGAGTTTGTAAAAGCTTAATCATCTTGCCTTAGTATAGCCAGTTTATTAGCCCGGTAAAACGCCAGCTTGCTGTTTCTGGGTTCTGGCTTTGTCATGCGAGCATGCCTCTTAACGCTTTCATGCCTTGCTGTATTTCCAGCTCTAACTGCTCTAACTCGTCAAGTATTTTCTGGGGTGGGTCGTAGCTTATTTCTTCGTAAGTGATTTCTTTGTAGCGGTTTATGCTCAGGTCGTAGTCGTTGCTGGCTATTTCTTCTTTGGGTACAAAAAAGCTTTGCTCGGTTCGTTTTCTGTTTTGCTCTGCCCCCAGCTTGTTCCAGCGGTTCACGATGTCAGGTAGGTCGTTTTGATTTATGGGCTGACGCTTGTCGTCTAAGCTGTAGCCGTCGGCTTGCATGTCGTAAAACCAGACGTTTTGGGTTCCCCCTGTGTTTGTCTTGGTAAAGATGATAATGGCGGTGCTGACACCTGCGTAAGGCTTAAAGACGCCACTAGGCATGCTGATGATGGCGTTTAGCTTGTGGTTTTCTACGATGGTTTTGCGCAGCTCTTTATGGGCGTTGCTGCTACCAAAAAGGACACCATCAGGCACAATCACAGCGGCGCGTCCACCCGCCTTTAAAAGCCTAAGGAATAGCGCCATAAACAAGAGTTCGGTCTTTTTGGTTTTAACTACGGTAAGCAGGTCTTTGGCGGTGGATTCGTAGTCAAGGCTGCCTTTGAAAGGTGGGTTTGCCAGAATGAGGGTGTAGAGGTCTTCTTCTGCGCCATGATCTTCACTTAGGGAATCTTTGTTTTTAATGGTGGGGTTGCTTATGCCATGTAACAGCAGGTTCATGCTGGCAACCCTTAGCATGGTGCTGTCAAAGTCGAAGCCCTGAAACATCGTGCTGTCATAGTGCTGTTTTAGCTCTTCATTGGTAAAGATGTCGCTGCGGTGATGGTCATAGAGGTACTCGGCAGCAGCGACCAAAAAGCCAGCCGTACCACAGGCAGGGTCACAGATAGTGTCCTGGGGACTGGGTTTCATGAGGTCAACCATTAGCTTAATAATGTGTCTGGGCGTTCTGAATTGACCGTTTTGACCTGCGCTAGAAAGTTTGCTAAGCAGGTACTCGTAAAGGTCGCCTTTGGTATCTCGGTCACTCATGGGTATGGCGTCTAGCTGATCGATGACTTTGGCGAGAATACCGGCTTTTTCTGGAGCCAGGGTAAAGCGTGCATCTTTGGTGTGTTTGGCAAAGGCAGTATCTTCGCCTGTCAGGCTGCGCATAAATGGGAATATTTCTTCAGAAAGGGTTTTGTACTGCTTGTTAGGGTCTACATTTTTGAGTTTTGACCAGCGCAGGTGCTGCTGGATTTCGTTAAAGATGGGGTTTTCTATGGGGCGACCCAGCCGATTTGCTTTGTTTTCAGCCAGCGTATGAACTTCATCTAATCGCCTTATGAATAGTAAATAGGTAATTTGTTCTATGACTTCTAAAGGGTTAGAGATGCCACTGGTCCAGAAGGTGTCCCAGATTCGGTCAACTTGGTTGCGTATTTCACCTGTTAGCACAGTGTTTCTCCTCGTAAGGGTTCATCTTGATGCATCATAACGTAATAGGCATGAGTATACTTTTTTGCCAGTTGGCGCAGTTCGTCAATACAACCCTGATAGCACCGGGAGGTGGCCCTCAATTTTAGGCAAACCCCACCCTGTGACAAACGCTCTCACATTTTTAACTCTACCGCTAAACCCCTAAATTTAAGGGTTCCAAATTAGCTGAGTCTGCAAAAATGGGTAGCCTTTGTCACCAGGACTAAGTTGTAAATAGAAGTTAAGCCTTAATAGCACCTCCAACCCTAGTCGGCTGCGTTCGCTTCAGATCATCCCAACCACTCCACTCCTTAAGCCTGGAAACAAAAAGAGCACCGGCAGATAGTGCAAAGCCTTCAAGCTGATCAGTTCTGGCACGAATGAGCATGTCGTATACAGCAGGAAGATAATCCTGTCCCTGATCATGTTTTCTAAGAAGATTCCAGAGTAATTGACAATAGAACTGATGGGATTTAGCATCTGCCAGCGTAAACGCAATACTTCTGGCAAGCTTATCTACCTGCTTGTTTCTTTCTTGTTTAGGATGAAAAGGTAAATCAAATAGGGATTCCAGGTTGGGTAAATAAGAAATGCAAGAGTCAGAACTAACGGGAGTTTGATAAGAGAGCGGTGTTAACGCCCAAGTTAAGATTAACTCAGTGCCCTTTAGGTCTTTAGTCAGTACTAGTGACTCTTGCATTTCTTTATAAGCTGTTCTTCCTGATTTTATATCTGCTTCTAGATCTCTATATTGGTAATTAAGATCTTCATAACTTAAGCGAGGGGATTTACCTTTATAGGGATAGAGTTTTATGCACCATAAGTAACCATCCGTCAGGGTATGACCTTTGTAGTCAGTCATGTGAGGTCTGGCGTCTAGGAGTCTTAGCTCGAGTAGTACTTTTAAGTGTCGCCATACCGTACTTTGATTAACACCCAGAGCTAGAGCAACGATGTCTTTAGGA
>JAGQHN010000184.1 GCA_020431825.1 Trueperaceae bacterium
GGGGGTGGTGTTTCAATAACATCTAAATCAAGCCCTAAATTTCTTAAATTCTTTAATTTGAGAATAGTGGATGGTAATGATCTAATTCTATTTTGGTTTTGCTTTTCTTTGCTATTGAGGTTTGCCAAATTCAAACTTCGTAGATTCTCTAATTGCCCAATTGTTGCTGGTATTTCTTTCAAGTTGTTGGAACAGAGATCAAGACCTTCCAAGTTTCTTAATTCTCCAATTGCAATATGTATCTCTCTCAAATTGTTATCACTTAAGTCAAGATCCTTTAAATTTTTCAATTTCCAAAAATCTTTTGGCAAAGCCGTAAGATGATTTGAACGTAAATCAAGGCTTCGCAGATTCTCTAGTTGCCCAATTGTTGCTGGTATTTCCTTCAAGTTGTTGGAACAGAGATCAAGACCTTCCAAGTTTCCTAAACGGCCTATGTCTTTCGGTAAGCTATTAAGATTATTAGAACGAAGGTCTAGACTTTGCAAGCTTTTTAAGTCTCCTACACTATTTGGCAAAGTCGTAAGATGATTTGAACGTAAATCAAGGCTTCGCAGATTCTCTAGTTGACTTACTTCATGTGGAATTCTTTCGAGAGCAGTGAACCTAAGTTGAAATTTCTCTAAATTTAATAACTGCCCTATATCAGATGATAGATTGCGAAGATTATTTTCGCTAAGATCAAGATTCACTAGATTCTTCAATTGCCAAAGCTCTTTCGGTAATACTGTAAGATGATTTGAACGTAAATCAAGGCTTCGCAGATTCTCTAGTTGCCCAATTGTTGCTGGTATCTCATTTAGATTCGAGGAGAAGAGATCAAGATTTTTCAACTTTTTTAGCTGACCAATCTCATAGGGTAATGATCCTAAGTTCGTATATCGTAGATTTAGATCTTGCAGATTTTCCAAAAAATTAATGGTTTTTGGAAAATGATCTAGGTTGGTATCACTTAGATCAAGACTGCGCAATTTCTTTAAATGACTTATTTCAGGTAATTTTCTTAGATTAGTTGAACGAAGATTGAGTATTTCTAAATTCGTTAAGTCAGAAATACTATCGGGTAACTCAAAAATATAATTGTTGTAACTCAGATTAAGTTTCTTTAGGTTTTTAAGCTTACCTATCTCAGGTGGAACTACTCTTAAGTTATAAATGGGTGTATATAGTAATGATTTTTCACTATTGTCATCCGATGAAAAAGCGTTTTCTCCCCCAAGTACTAAGCTTTCAATCCACTCTAATTCAAATACCTCAATCGGTATTTCTATTAATCCGAAGCGCCTTAAATCAAGGTCTGATAGCCGTTTTGCTTTTACAATTGCAATTTGTCTCTTTGCTTCAGCTACCTTATTCATCTAACTCCCCTGTTAGCTACTTAGCATTGTCATAGTCTAAACGGTTTAGCAAGAATTCAGGTAGTTCTTTATAAGATTTATATGTTTTGCATCTTTAATACGATTAAGCTTCTGCTTATAGCGCAGGACATCTTCAAGACTGGCATAAGCGAGACCATTAACATGGCTGGCCCGGTCTATAAGCCCTTTAACATCCTCCCCCATCCAGCCATCATAAATATCAATATCACCAAGCTTTACCAGACGATCGCCTTTTTCACCCTGAACGACCTTACCTAAGCTTTTTGCCTTTTCCCAGGCAGTGGCACGGGCCACTATGTCTATGTCATTTATGCGAGCAACAAGACCGCAAATAAGCAGGGGCGCGCTACCAAAAATAACGAAATCCTTGGTCGGTAACTCCAGGGCCTTAACCTTTTGTTCTAAATCTCGCTGGTCAATAGCCACAAAGTCACTATAGCAAGCCTCCAAAGATAGCAGGCTTACAAGGTAAGGCTTAACGAAATTAAGGGCAAAAAATATAGGCAGAGATAGCTAACTATGCTAGACTTTGCAGGTTCTTCTGCTTATCTCCCTTACGAAGATGTCTGTTTCCCTAAAATTTGTATTTTAAAAATATATTTTGATTCTTTATTGAGGTATTTATGGCATCTTCCGCACTACCTGCGAGGTCTTTATCCTGGGCTGGCATGGGGTTTGCCCTGAGCACGGCGAGCCTGTTTAGTCTGGTTCCTTATTTAACTACGGTGATTTTGAATGAAGGTCTGGCACCGCTCGAGCTTCTCTTAATCCGCTACGGGTTAAGCGGCATAATTATTGTTCTGGCAACCTGTCTAGATAAACCTGCCCTTTTGCGTATTTCCCTGAGAAATCTGGGGCTTTGCCTTCTTTGTGGCGTGCTTTATTTTGCCAGCACCTGGGCATATACAGCGGCCTTTACTTATATTCATACCTCGATTGCTGCCATCCTCGTTTCTATTTATCCGCTATTGGTTTTTCTCTTACTGGCGCTGCGCGGAGAAAAGCTCACCTGGAGAAATTCGGTGCGCTTGGCACTTGGCTTAAGTGGCATCTATCTGGTGATTGGTCCTGGCGGCTCTGTCAATCTCATGGGGGTACTGCTGGTTTTTACTTCGGCACTTAGTTATGCACTGTATCTGGTTCTGATGCAGTGGTTCTTAAAAGCCGTACCTGCCAAAAGCATTACGCTTTACGTAACCTTAACCATCACTTTTTGCCTAGGCGTAGGCTGGCTCTTAAAGGGTGCGCCTGTTTCCAGCATGACTATGTCCATCTGGCTACCCATGCTCTTTCTGGTGATTGGCTGCACCTTTCTTGCTCAGCTTTTTCTTTTTAGAGCTGTCAACCTGATGGGTAGCGCTCAAATTGCCCTGTTAAGCCCCCTGGAGACCTTACTGGCCCTTACCTGGTCTGCCCTTTTTCTGCGAGAAAATCTGAGTTTTTTACAGATGCTTGGCAGTAGTCTTATCTTAATCAGCATGTTTCTGGCTGTTTTTCGGCTAAAGGAAGTCAAGCGTTTATGGCGAACGATTGCCCGCTTAAGATTGTGAGTTCAGGCTTGCCCATACCTCGGTCTTGGGTTGCAAACTAATGGCAACTTTTGGCAGGAACTCTGTTTGCTCGAGTTCAAAAGACCACCGTCTTAAAAGAACTGCCAGAATGACCTGAGTCTCGAGCATAGCTAAGTGCTGCCCCAAACAAACCCTCTCTCCCAAACCAAAAGGCATATAAGCTTTCTGCGCTCCCTTAATAATAAACCGTTCTGGCTTAAAAGCCAGCGGGTCTTCCCAGAAATGCCCATGACGATGAATACTGTAAATTGAAACAAATAGCCTCGAGCCTTTAGGTATAAAAAAGTCTCCTAGCTGGGTATCTTCAAGACTCACCCTTGGCGCAAAAGGAATCGTTGGGTAAAGCCGCAAGGTTTCTCTTACTACCGCTGACAGGTAGGGCAAACCTTTTAAACTTTCCAGACTCAAAGGCTCTGAACACCTGCGCAGTTCATGCTCGAGCCTCTCCTTTGCCTCGCTATTACTCATCAGCCCAATAAATGCCCAGATGAGCGTATTGGCCGTCGTCTCATGCCCAGCCGCAAATACGGTGAGAAGCTCATCTCGCAAGTCTTTATCGGTCATTTTCTCACCCTGACCATCCTCTGCGTCAAGCAAGAGACCTAGTAAATCTTCGAAGCGCCTGCCCTGTAACCGGTCTTTTTTTCGTTTCTCAAGCAAAGCATAAATGCTTTCATCCAGGTGAGCTGCGGCTCTGCGCACAACGCTCGTTTTAGCCGATGCCAAGCTGAGAGGTACTTGAATTGGATAAGCGTTTGCATCTTTGGGAGCAAGAGAAAATACCAGTTCATAGATAAGCTCGAGTGTCACTCTGTGCATGACCTCTGTCAGATTTACTCGTTCGCCCTCTTGCCAGCTCGATCCCAGACGCTCACTGGCCCCAACCATACTGGCAAAAAATCTTTCTAAAGCCGACCGCTGAAAAAAAGGTTGAATGAGCTGCCGGTGACTAAACCACGACCCATACTCAGGATTGGTGAGTAAGCCTGCCCCTAAAATGCGCTGCAAACCTGGCGTTTGTCCATCTGCGCCCAACTTTACAAATCTGCGATTTTGCCTAACCAGAACGTCATAGGCTAAGTCTGGATCACAGACCATAATCAGGTCATTTTTACCAAAGGGCATGCGCAAAACGTCACCCAGTTTCTGCTGGGCAGCGTCCAGCGTTAGCAAAAAGTCCTGAATGACCGGGCCTTCATAGCGTGGTGGCAGGTTTGACACGAGTCTTAGCCTATCAAGTCCGTAAATTGCCAGAGGTAGTTTTCCCAGCCTTTATACTGAAGTTATGAAGCTAATCTCGGTAAACCTTGGCAAGCTCAAACCCATGACCATTGCGCAGGACAGCTTAAGCACAGGTATTTTTAAAGAGCAAGTATCAGCTCCTGTTTTTATCTCCAGACAGGGACTTGAGGGTGACCTGATTGGCGATACCAGAAACCACGGCGGGGTTGATCAGGCAGTTTATCTCTACAGTGAAGAAGATTATGCCTACTGGCAAGCTCAGCTTGGTTATAAACCTGAAGCAGGTACGTTTGGTGAGAATCTGACCGTCTCGAGCTTTGGGTCTGAACCCATAAGGGTAGGTGACCGCTTTAGGGTTGGAGAAGTTGAACTCGAGCTTACTGCCCCGCGCATTCCCTGTAGTAAACTTGCGACGCGCATGAATGACCTTGGCTTTGTTAAAACCTTTCGGCAAGCAGGCAGACCAGGCGCCTATGCTCGAGTTTTAAAAGAAGGAATGGTTTCTACTGGCAATACAGTAGAAAAAACCTTTAGCTCCCCTGATTATCCAACCATTGCCCAGTTTTTTGATCTCTGGTATGTAAAGGAATTATCCAAAGCACAGCTCGAGCATCTACTGGCCTCGCCAATTGCAGAAAGAGCAAGAGGCTTTCTGGAAACGAAGCTCGAGCAACTATCCTGAAAGCCTGGTCAGAGAGCTTGCCAGTTTCTCCTTGCTCTGCTCAGCATAATAAACAGCACCCTTTTGCGCTTGCCTATAAAGCTGCATGCCAAGTGACGCCATCATCTTGCTCCCCCTTTCTGATACAACCCAAGAAGACAAGGCTGTAGTTCGTTTATCATTTGCATACAAATTCAGCAAACCTTGTAAAAATGCCTGCCGTAAGACCTGCGAAACACCTTTAGAACGCCAAACGGGGTGAACGACAATCGAAGAAAAATAAATTTGATACTCCCCCACCTGCTCAAACGGCAAAATGTCAATGGCCTGAATAGCTTTCTCGTCAAAATCCATCGTAAGAGTTTTAGCAAAAGCATCCCTGGTTAGAGGTAAAGCAGACGTATAACCACATAAGGTCTCGTCTTCATAAACAAGCCAGAAAAGCTGCGGATATGCGCTCCACCAGTGTTCTAAAATCTTGGCAGATAATACATCCTGGGCCTGGTAAACCTTTGCGGCAAGATCATGAACTTCTTTGCAGGGATTTAGAGCAGGACTACTCTGAATGAGTTTCACGGTGGTAGGCTATCACGAAATCTGCAAGGGAAATTTGACTATTCATTATTGGAGTAGCACGATGACAGATAAGGAAACTCGAGTCTTAGAAAGGGTCGAAGCTAACTGGTCAAGGGAACTGGACTTTTTAGCTGGCATGGTTAAACGACCCAGCTTGTTAGGACAGGAAGCTCTGGTACAAAACTATATTGCGCAGGAGCTAAGGGGCATGGGGTTTGAACCGGAACTCTGGGATATTGACCACGCCCAAATTGCTAAGGCACCGGGCTACTCCCCGGTTGAATGGTCGTATCAAAATCGGCCAAACTTGACTGCCGTCTGGCAATCGCCGTCAAACGAGGGTCGCTCGCTTATTCTTAATAGCCACATTGATGTTGTACCTGCCACGCCTGAGCATTTCTGGCACTTTGACCCCTGGGGTGCACAAATTCACGAGGGGCGCATGTACGGGCGCGGGGCTGCCGATATGAAAAGCGGGGCAGCGGCCATGATTTACGCCCTTCATGCCATAAAAGAAGCTGGGATTCGGCTGCAGGGAAATGTCACAGTAGAAACCGTTATTGAAGAAGAATGTACCGGGAATGGCGCACTGGCAACCCTGACTCGAGGCTTAAAAGCTGATGCCTGTATCATCCCGGAACCGTTTAATCAGACGTTGCTTATTGGGCAAGTGGGCGTAATGTGGGCGCGTATAACTGTGAGGGGCGCTGGTGCTCATGTACTTGGGGCAGAAAAAGCTGTCAATGCTATTGATAAAGCCTATGAACTTATCAAGGTAATAAAAAAGCTCGAGCAAACTGCCAACGAAGCACCTAAACCCGCTGCCTACCAGCACCATCCCCACCCCCTAAACTACAATGTCGGTAAGCTCCATTCAGGCGATTGGACTAGTTCTGTACCCTCGGAAGCGAGCGTGGAAGTGCGAATTGGTGCCTATCCTGGAGCAGACTTGAGAGCTTCACAGGAAATGTTTAAAACAGAATTACTCGAGGGTCTTAAGCATGATGACTGGCTAAACCAGCACCCGCCACAAATCAGTTTTTATGCGTTTATGGCAGAAGGTTGCTACATCAAGGAAGACAATCCAATCTTTGCGCCGCTGGCTAAAGCACACCAGCACATTATGGGAACAGAAATCAATAGGCATGTGAGTACGGCAACCACAGACGTCCGCTTTTTTGAGCTTTACCACCAGATTCCGGCAACGTGTTACGGAGCGATTGGTGGAAACCTGCACGCGCCTGATGAGTGGGTTGATTTGGAAAGTGTCAAAAACACGACAAAGGTTTTAGCGCTGGCGATTATGGATTGGTGTGGGGTGAGTTAATCCAGTCCTCGAGCTTCTTTAGCGCCTTCTCAAAACGCTCGAGCAAAGCCTCAACTTCATCGCCAGTTATAATCAGGGGTGGCGCAATCAGCACATGATCCCCTTTGATACCTGCAAAATTTCGCCTGGGGTAAATAATTAACCCTTCTTCAAAAGCAAAACGGGTTATTACCTGATAGACATCCCAGCTTGCGGGAAATGGCTCTTTCATTTCCCTATCAGCAACAACCTCAACCCCTAAGAGTAAACCCTTACCACGCACATCTCCGATAAAGGAATAGTTGCTTTGAAGCTGTTGCAAACCTTCTTTTAAGCGATTTCCCTGAAGGGTCGCATTTTCGCAAAGCTGCTCATCATCAATTATCTTTAAAGCCTCTAAACCAACTGCACAAGAAAGCGGATTTCCTGCGTAAGTGTAACCATGCCTGAACCCACCCGCAGCCAAAACCGCATCGCTTATTTCAGGTCGGCAAACAACAGCGCCTAGCGGTGAATAGCCTGCACCTAAGCCTTTCGCTAAAACCAATATATCTACTTCTGCTTCGGGCCAGTGCTGATAAGCGCAGAATTTTCCTGTGCGACTAACCCCGGTCATAACCTCATCGTAGATGAGCAAAATGCCGTACTTGCGGCAAATCTGCGTGATGATGCCAAAGTAGTCATCCGGTGGCACAATGGCAGCGGTAGACGCACCCCCAATAGGCTCGAGCATAAACGCCGCAACCGTTTCAGGCCCAAGGTTTTGAATTAGGGTCTCGAGTTCTTCGGCACAAGCCACGCCACAATCCGGATAACTTTTGTTATAGGGACAGCGGTAACAGGTTGGCGCCGGAATGTGCTGCTGCTCATACAGGAGGGGCTCAAATGGTTGATTTAGCGTGAGATAGCCCGTTGCCGATAATGCTCCCAGGGTCGAACCGTGGTACGAAGGAAAACGGCTCAAAATGCGGTAACGACTGCTCTCCCCTTTTGCCACATGATATTGCCGAGCCAGTTTAATGG
>JAGQHN010000185.1 GCA_020431825.1 Trueperaceae bacterium
CTCTTCGGCGTCCCAGTCGTAGCTCTCGAGTAGCTTCAGTGTCAAGATATCGCCTAGCACTGGAAACTGCGCATAGCCATCAAAGGTTTTTCTGGCACGGTTAATCAGCACATGTATGTTGTTTTCACCAACTTCTTCACTCCACAAATCCCCCGGAATAATCCTGAGGGGTACTTTCCCTTCATGGGTAATGAGATAAAGCAGCAGCGCAATCACCTTTTTGGCTTCATAATGCAAAATCTCACCACCCGCCGTGGCTCCGGCCCCTCCTAAACTCAGGATTTCCAGACTGACCTTTTCATCACGAAGCGATGATGTCCGATTAAAACGTATCTCTACAGCCTCGATAAGCTCAGCAGGAGTAAAAGGCTTGGTCAGATAATCATCAGCGCCTTGCTGCATGCCCTGCCTAAAATGCTGCCGGTCATTCAGGGCTGTTAAATAAATAAAGGGTACCCGCTTTAAGTCTGGTAACTCCCGAATTTTTTCATGCAGCCCAAAGCCGTCAAGTTGAGGCATATTAATATCACAAATAATGAGATCAGCTTTTAGGCCACTCTGAAAGGCCTCGAGTGCTTCTACAGCATCTTGAAAAACGCTCACCTCATAGTCTTTTTTCAAAACCGTTTCTACTAACTTGAGGATGAACCCTTCATCATCAATTGAAACGATGTGTTGTTTAGCCATAGCAAAACCATCCCTCAAGTTGCCTATTGTACGGTATGAATCTGCGTCTGCATACACGCGTCAGCCTCATCAACGTAAGGCATTCAATTGACAGACCCCTAAAAGCTACTTATAGTTTGGTTGATTATGGCGAAAAAACAATTCTTTTTAACAGCAAAAGGCTTAGAGCGTAAAAAGGCTGAGCTAAAACACCTGATAGAAGTTCGTAGACCCGAGCTTGCTGCCAATATGGGTAAAGCCATTGAAGATGGTGACTTAAGGGAAAGTGCGGCATACGATGAGGCACGGCTTTTGCAAAGCGAAAACGAGGCCAAAATTGCTGACCTCGAGGAGCTTATCCACCGCGCCGTTATTGTTGAAGGTAGTGAGGGCGGTGCAATAAGAATCGGCTCGAGTGTTCTTTTAGAAGATAAAGAAGGCGACCAGACGACTTTTTACGTGGTAGGTACTCACGAAGCTGACATCTTTGAAAACCGCATTTCCGATGAATCTCCTTTTGGTCTAGCTCTGCTCGGCAAGGAAGTTGGCGACAAGGTTGTGGTCCAAGGCCGTAAAGCCTCAACCGAGTACACGGTTCTTAACGTTTCATTCGAATAAATTTGACAGATAAATTTTTAAAGCCAGGAAGTGTTCCTGGCTTTCTCTTATTGGCTGCGCAGCATGAAAAACAAGTGCATAAAGCGTCTCGGCTGTGCGGCACTGAGCGCCTTTTTAAGTCTGAAAATACCAAGCAGTGTATTCTACTTCTCTCTAGGTGTTTAGAATTTAATCACGCTTCTCACCCGCTTAAGCAAGTAAAGTAAATCGTGCTACGTTTTGCCTTTATCGCTCTTCTGGCCGTTATTGCACTACTCTTTGTGCTTTCTTTGTTGCCAAAGCAAGGCCGGGCAGTGCCTGACGCCACCATTAGCCTGGCCAGTGCCGAAGTCATTTTGTATCCGCAAGAAGACCCGGATGCTATCTGGTATTTTGCTTCACCAGAGGTGCAGTATGACCCAGATTTGCGGGAGACCACGCTAAATAATATCGAGGATGGCAAACGGACCATCAATCAGGAAACAGACTTTACCATTGAGGCAGAGAAAGTTGTAATCTCGAGTGATGATAACTTGCGTGGTGACCACATTCTGGCGCACATACTCGAGGACGACTCGAGGCTAGACATGCAGTCGCGCAATGGTCGCTCAGTCCTGATTAATCAGCGAGAGGGCAATTTTGAAATTCCTCAGGGAGTTTATACCCTGGGCGGCAGCACCGAAGAATCTACGTTACAAAATATGATTATTTCTTTTGATTTGGAATCTTTTACCGCAGGTGGTGAAGGTACAATTGGCATTACCAAGTTCGAAATCGAAGATAGGGAGGAACCCTAAATGAAAAAGCTTATGAGTTTGGCAGTACTGGTTTTACTGATTTTTGTGTTTGCTCAGGAGCAAAGCTCGGCGGACACCGCAGGTGACCCAGCGAGTGACAGTGAAAAACGTTTAATTGTGATTGACTCGAGTGGCGGCACCCAAAGTGGCAACCTACGAAAAGGCCCCATCTACTATGAGCACCCTGATCCGGAAGGCATTCAGGCAACGGTGTCAACCCTCTCTATTTTTGCCCAAAAAGCGGAACTGCGCACGCCCGACGATGCAACTGACCTGACCCTTACTGAGGCCAAGGGCAGGCGCATTGCCACCTTTAGCGAAGGCGTCCGGGTAACGAGAGGCAGGCTCGAGGCTACAGGTCCCTTACTGGCTTACAGCGAAGAGACCGGTATTGGTTTACTGCGTGAAGATGTCAATATCACAGTTGCACCAAAAGATGACGAGAGCGAACCTGTTTACATAACGGCAACGGAAGCCGAGTTTGATGTTGATACCGATACCAGTATTAGTCGCGGTAATGTAAAACTAGACAATGGCAATCAGCAAGCTGAAGCCGATGAGATGGAATACGAAGAAGAGCGCACGCTGGGCGTTTTAAGTTGCACAGAACAACAATGCATTATCACCCGCGAAGATGTTGATGGCAAAATTCTGACCATTACTGCAAATAACATACGCGTTTTGACCGACCAGAAAAAACTTCATGCGCTAGGTGATGTTACGGTGGTAGACGGCAGTATTACCAGCACCGGGGACGAAGTCTTCTTTGATGATGAGGCTGGCCTCGCCGAAGTTATTGGCAATCCGGCTGAAGCCGTTGATAGTGATGCTGGTACCACCGTCAGTGGTGCCAGACTTCAGCAAGATATAGAGTATGACGTAGTTGAACCCATGAATGATGCTCAGCCGAGTGCTTTTACCGCAAATGACTTTTTACTCACCCGCGAACAGGAGCAATGAATCCAGGTATTCCAAAGGTAATAGCAGGAGCAGCACTGCTTGTGGCTGCTCTTGTTTTCGCTCAGACAAGTAATCTTCCTACCGTAAGCATTAAACGCGATGATACTGACATAGTTATCACAAACCGCGATCCCAGTGCTGAGGCCCGCTCTCCCTTACGAAATCCCAATTGCAAAGAGGGCATTCGTATGAGTATATTTTACGGACCTAATCCAGAATTTGTGGAAACGATTACCGAAGAGACGACTTTAACCTCTGCCATTGTCATTGTTGAATCTCCTGATGAAACATCAGAAAGCAACAAAGACACCCTCGAGTTATTTGGCGGAACACTAAGCTTTAACAGACCAAGATGTCCTGAGACAATTGAGCGCAGTGAAGAAGCTTCTGTTACGCTCGAGCAAGGAAGAACCACAGCAAAAGGGGTACGCTTTTTCCTTGATCAAGGTACGAATATTGGCACGATGGATGGTCCGGTTAACCTTGTAAGGGCAGCTGAAGGAGACTCTCCTGGCCTTACTGCTGACGCAGATTCACTCGAGTTTGATGTAGACACAGATATTTCCACCCTTTCTGGCAATGTCACCGTGAATTCAGAAGACCGGATTAGCACCGCTGAAGAGCTCGAGTATGATGAAAAAAATGGGGTTGCCATTATGAAAGGCAACCCGGCTAAAAGTACCAAAGGCACCGACTTTGTGCAGGGGAATCTCATCAAGTACTACCTCAATACCAATGATGTTGTGGTTATTGGAAAAATTTCAGGGGAAATTGAAATCGATACCAATGAGTAAGCTGAGCGTCTTGTTGCTGTGATTAGCGTACTTCTCTAAACGAAAACAGGCACTTATACTCAACCAACTAGGTTGGCTAGTTTCAAGGAGGTAGAAACCTTACCTTACTGTTTTGGTATGGCATTAAAACTCAGGGAAATCTTATAGCCCATTTCCATACCAGCTTACTGGCTATCCTTACTTGGGAGGATTATGCGTCGTGTATTTCGTCTTCAAACCCTGATCTATCTTTTGCTGTTTACCAGCATGATAGTTCTCAATTCCTGTCAGACCTCGAGTCCGAGTGTTAAACCGAAGCCAGCTTTACCAGATCTGGATCCAAATGAAAGCATCTATCTTGACCCTGAAGCAGCTTACGATATGGCTAATCTTCAGGAAGTGGTTGTACTCTATGATGATCAGTTTGTTGCGGATTTTAGCACCCAAAGCAGATCGTTAAGACCACCACAGGCTTATGCTGAAACTTTAAAAAGAGGCAACCGACTTTCAACGCAGGCCTACAACGAAGTTAACGGAGCACTTATCAATGCCCAGTCCATAGCTAATCTGGTTGGTGGCTCTTTTGGCTTTAAAGCCAGTATTGCACCTGTTTCTGATTATCAGGCTGGTGACGCGTTTAAAGTCGCCAGAGTGATTTATATGGGCTCCACCTATGATCACCCTATACCGCAGGCACTCATAGATGACACCGCCGCTGGTGCTCCCGTTACCTGGATAAGCTATAACATTTGGAAAATGGGCGCTGCCAACCTCGCAAGTCTGGGGCTCGAGTATGTCGAACTCATCGCTGCCTACTCGGTAGAAGCTGCCGAAATGAGCTATAACAAAATTGAGTACCGTGGCTATGACTTCCCTAAAGCCATCGTGGGCATGGATATCATTCATATGAACCCACTTGACCCCAGTGTTAAGGTTCTGGCAGAAGCTAAAAAACCAACCGGCGAACGCATCCCCTATGCCCTGCAAAGCGGTAACTTCTGGTATATTGCCGACCTTCCCACCATCTACATTTCAGAACTCGACCGCTACATGGTCTTTGCTGACTTACTACCGCAAATGCTGGGCCTAAACCGTACCTGTAGCCCAAGAGCCGTGCTTAGAGTCGAAGATGTCAAAGCTTATGATGGCGCTGATGAATTGGCTCGAGTTTTCGGTATGCTCGAGGATCTGAGTGTTCCTTACGGCATTGCAACGGTTCCCTATTATCTGGAAGAACTCAACAATATCAGCCTCACCTTCAGGGATAGTCCGGCAGTCTTAGCTGAGCTCTTAAAGGCTCAGGCAAGTCAGGGGGAAATCTTCCAGCATGGTACCTATCATATGTATCAGGGTTTAGCCAATCCAGTAAGTGTTTCCGGAGATGACTGGGAATTCTGGAATATCAATACCAATACCCCAATTGACGGTTTTAAAGATTGGGAAGCACTTAAGCGCATTCGTGATGGTCAGACTGAGTTGAGAAATCTAGGCTTAGACCCCATCGGCTGGATTACGCCACACTACGCAGCCCCAATCGATTTCTATCCTCAGTTTAAGCGGGCTTACTGGCGTCAATTTGAGAGAAGACTCTTAGCTATCGATGATCTGGTCGGGGGACAACTCTTCCCTTACCCTGTACGTGATTACCCTGATCGTACTTTCCTGATTCCAGAAAACACAAACTATCTCTCTAATGTTAACCCACTCAGCAACTTTATTGAGCGCGCCAAGGCCAACTCTGTACTTGATTGCCCCTGGCTTGGTATGTTTATCCATCCCTATCTCTTTGACCCTGCCTACACAGGTGAAGGGGCTACCAGCGTGGCAGAATTTAGTAAATTTATTGGTGAATTACGTAGTCTAGGCTACCGCTTTGTCGCCCCCTCCAAGGTCTACATCAACCCTGTTAATGGGACGACTTTAGCAGCGCAAAAAGTGCCGTTTGTTTCAAATGCGGTTGTGCAAAGCAGCAAGCTCTGTATGGACGCAGACTCGAGCCCAGTCTTCCAGTACGACTGCTCGACTGACCCTAACCAGCTCTTTAGTTTTAGACTTTTAGCGGGAACCTCGAGTGTATATACGATTAAAGATAATGCCTCAGGCGAGTGTTTGAGTGTAGAAGGATCAAGCCTGGATGATATGGTCCCCATTGTCCGTGAGACCTGTACAGACGCGCCAAATCAGCAGTTCAGACTCCGCAATGTCGATACCGAGACCTATCAAATTGTTTCTGTAAACAGCAACAAATGTCTTGATATAGAAGAACGCGCCGATTTTGGTGGTGCCAGGCTCGAGCAGCGTGGCTGTAATAAAACTCTTCCCACTCAGCAGTGGCAGTTTGAAGGCAAATATAATAATTAAACCTTAAACGATCCTTTATCCCCTTTAGCCTGCTGACCAAAGGGGATTTCTTTTTGCTATTTCGCCTTTATGGGAAGAATAGTGCGACCCAGTCTTTTTGGCTTAGGCAGATCTTGTTGTTGCAAAGCTATGGCCTCGAGCTTTTTTGCGACTTCTTCTGGCATTGCAACGACTCTTACAACTGACTGATCTACATGCACCAGCAAGGTCTCGTAAGTTGCAGCCAGGTAGTTTTCTTCATCATGAAACATTTCAAGATAAAGATGAATGCGTTTGGCGTCATAAGCGACCAGCTGGCTGGTCACCCGAATTGGCGCCCCTGCCTTTAGCTCTCGCATATAACTGATATGGGTTTCTACAGTGTAAACCGTGCAGTTAGTACGCTCCCGGTACTCTTTAAACACTCCGGCAAGCTCGAGGAATCCTTCAGAAGCCAGGCTAAAGGCCACCGCATAGTAGCCATCATTCAGATGACCATTGTAGTCTATCCAATCAGGCTTTACCTCACCACGCCAGGTGCAAAGACTATCCATTACTTAAGGCTAACATTCTGGATAAGATCACGATTTTTTTCCAAGTTACTCATACTAAGTACAACCAAGCTAACAAAGTCGTTTAATGAAAACGGTATTCCCCGGTCCATAACCGCTACACGCTAGCTGAAAATCATGGATTTTCAGCTTTGAGGTACTTAAAAGCGAAGCGATAGACAGCTCAGGCCACCGTCCAGCTTTTCAAACTCAGACGTGTCCAGCGGGATAACCTGGTAGCCTGCTTGTTCGATGGCAGCTCTGGCTTTGGGGCGACCTGCCGGGAGCAGAACATTGTCATTTACCCAGATGCAATTTGCAGCGTAAGCCTCATCTTTAGCAACTATGATTTTATTAAACGCGTCAAACGCTGGCTTGGTCACCATTTCGCCTGTCACTACCAGATTGTTGTATTCCAGGTATGAAACCCCCGTCTTTAAGTGGAGCATTTCATTCATCGCCACCGTTGAGCCACTTTGTCCATTGACTTCTAAATGAGAAATCATCTGCCTGGCACCTTCTTGATTGGTTCTTTCAGAAAGACCAATATAGAAATGATTCCCGACCATCATCATGTCTCCGGCATCGAGAGTCCCTGGAGCCTCAATAAATAGCAGGTTCGGGTAAAACGTTGTTAGCGCCTCGGCTATAGCTTTCGTCTCCCCTTTGCGGCTCGCTGCGCCAGGATTCGTAATAATGGCACAGTTTGGCGTAACAAGTGCCGTATCTTCAACAAAACAGGAATCAGGAAAGGCACTGTCAGGCTCGAGCACCCAAACCTCTAAACCACAGTGTTCTAAGGCTGTAATATAGGCCTGATGTTGCTCGAGGGCCTTGGGGTAGTCTGGCTTGCCCAATTGGGCAGAACTTATGCCAGAAATCATTTCTGGACAGGGGGTTTTCACAATAGCTTTACTGAACATAGGTAAAGCTTATGTTAGAAAACAAAGGGCTGTCTAGCTTTCGCCCCGGCACTGCTGGGCTG
>JAGQHN010000186.1:0-5577 GCA_020431825.1 Trueperaceae bacterium
CATGACTTCGCAAGTAGGCAATACCTGCCTGAGCAGACTCTTTCATGACATCCCCGAGTTGGCCTGTGAGAGAGACTTTGCCAGTTCCAGGCACAGCAACAACTTCAATATCCAGGGTTACGCCACCAACTGGTGTGTAGGCAAGACCGTGGGTCAAACCGATTTGCGGTTCTTTGTCTGCTTGAGTATCTCTAAAAGGAGGTACTCCTAGGAGTGAACGCGCTTTTTCGGGCGTAATGGTTCTAAGACCTTTCCAGGGTTCGTCAAGAAATTCTTTAGCAGATTTACGAGCGACCTTGGCGATGAGTCTGTCCATGTTGCGCACGCCTGCTTCACGCGTATACTCCTTGACAATACGCTCGATACTGGAATCTTCAACCTCGAGCTTGCCTTCTAAACCATGGTCTTTTAGTTGACGTGGGGTGCGGTAGCGCTTAGCAATTTCCACTTTTTCATCCAGAGTGTAACCGGGTATCTGAATGAGTTCCATGCGGTCCAGGAGTGGTCTGGGTATGGTTGACAGGCTATTTGCTGTAGTGATGAACATGACTTTAGAAAGGTCATAGTTGATTTCTAGGTAGTGATCATTAAAGGTATCATTTTGCTCAGGGTCTAAAACCTCGAGTAGGGCAGCAGAGGGGTCACCACGAAAATCAGCGGTCATCTTGTCAATTTCATCCAGCAAGAAAACGGGGTTGACTTTGCCGGCGGTGCGCATTCCCTGAATGATGCGTCCTGGTAAAGAACCAATATAGGTGCGGCGATGTCCACGTATTTCTGCTTCATCACGCACGCCACCCAAACTCATACGCACAAACTCACGGTTTAAGCTGCGCGCAATTGATTTGGCCAGCGAGGTCTTACCTACGCCAGGAGGTCCAACCATACACATAATAGGGGGTTTATAGTTATTATCCTTTACATTTTTGGTAAGTTGACGAACAGCTAAAAACTCGAGGATTCGTGCCTTGGGCTCCTCTAAAGCATAGTGATCTTCGTCCAGAATCTTTTCGGTGTGATTAATGTCTAAATGCTCTTCGTCAATTTCATTCCAGGGCAAATCAAGTAAAACATCAAGATAGGTTCTGACGACAGTAGCTTCAGGTGAGCCACCCGACATTTTTTCAAGACGATCAATTTCTTTTAGGGCGCGTTCCTGAGCATGTTCTGGAAGTTTTTTCTCTTCCACTTTTTTACGCAGCTCTTCGACCTCAGAAACTTCATCATTGCCAAGTTCCTTTTGAATGGCTTTCATCTGCTCGCGCAAATAGTACTCGCGCTGATTATTGTCCATTTGTTGCTTGACTCTGGCACTGATTTGTTTTTCTGTATCAAAACGCTCGAGGTCACGTGACAAGAAGCCGTAAACCAGCTCGATGCGTTTTACCGCATCAGCTTCTTCAAGTACTGCTTGTTTGTCTTTAACGTCCCAGGTGGCATATTTGGTGATGACATCAGCTAAGGGGCCAGCTTCTCTTAAAGCATTGAGGTTTTCATGATGAAACGAATCAAGCCTGAGATTTTTATTTTGCTGCGCATAATCCCTGAAGGCTGATTTGGCCTGTTCAATCAGACCACGGGTATGCGCCTCGTTGGCGCTGCTGCCCGTTTCGCTGATGGTTTCCACTAGCGCTCTAAGTGAGGGACCGTTTATAAATTGTTTCACCTGAACACGTTCGCGACCTTCTACCAGTACCTGTAAGGTGTCATCGGGCAAACGAATAACTTGTTTAATAATGCCCAGCGTTCCCGTCATAAAAAGTTGATCACCGGTAGGGTCATCAACTCGAGGTTCACGCTGAGTCAGTAATAAAACTCTGTTGTCGCCAGCCTGCGCTTCTTCAAGAGCGCGCTTTGACTTGGGGCGACCAACATCTACATTTTCAAGGGTGCGGGGTAGCACCACTTGCGTCCTTAGTGCAATTACGGGTAGTTCCCAATCCATAGTCTTAAGTATGCGCTATGGCGGCAAACTTTCTCCGTAAGGTGGCTAACGACTTGAGGGTGGCTGGTTTTGTGGTTATGGAATAGGGCGAACCCTGGCAGGAGGGCCTTAGCTAAATCAAACACACAATATTTAGTACACCGCCGACTCTTTAAAAATTAATTACAGTGCAAAGGTAGTTACAGCGCAAAGCTAGTCACAGGAAGGCTGAGCCTTAAAATAGTTTGATTGTGCCAAGCCTTAACCCAGTAGGTAGGGTTGATTTCTGGCAACCATCAGGGCTTCACGACCACGATCATGCAGAATTCTTTCAAACTCGGTCATGACGGAAACTTCGCCGTGAACCATGTAAATGTGCGCCTTTTCGGTATGGTTTAACCACTCGAGTAAATCATCCTGATCGGCATGAGCCGAGAAGCCGTTTATGGTGTGGCGGCTTGCCCTTACCTGTATGTCCTCGCCAAAAATACGAACGCGGTTGGCTCCGTCAATCAATAAACGTCCAAGCGTGCCCTCTGCCTGATAGCCAACAACGACCAGGCTTGCCTCTTTGCGCCAGAGATTATGTTTGAGATGGTGCAGAATTCGGCCGCCTGTCATCATGCCTGAGCCTGCCACTATGATGGCCTGCCCCTGATATTCATTGATATTTTTTGACTCTTCGACAGTAACCGCGTAGCTAAGTGTTTGTGGTTCAAACGGCTCCCGACCCTGCTTTAGAGCGTCAGCAATCTCGGGGATAAATTCGTTGGCAGAGTTCTCGTAAAACTTGGTCATTTTGGTCGCCATGGGAGAATCCAGGAAAATAGGCATTTTGGGTATCTCGCCCCGTTCCTGCATTTTTTTCAGATTATAAAGGATGGCCTGGGTGCGCTCGAGGGCAAAACTTGGAATCATCACCTTGCCACCAGATTTGAGACTTTCCTTGAGTACCTGGCCAAACTCATTTAAGGTAGCTTCTAAAGAGCGGTGCGTGCGGTTAGCATAGGTGCTTTCGACCAATACAGCGTCACAGGGCCGGGGAAGTTTGAAATCAGCCTGAATACTACTTTCGCGGTTGCCCAGATCGCCTGAACATAAGATTCGGCCATCAGGACTATCTAATTCGATAAAGGCACTACCCAAGATGTGACCGGCAGCGTAAAAAGTTGCGCTGACCCCTTTACCTAAATCCAGAGCTTTCTCAAAGGAAACTGCTCGAAATTGTTTAAGTGTAGCAACGACATCTTCTTCTCTGTAAAGAGGTTCCTGTACTTCGTGTTCTCGGCCCGAACGCTGAGCTCTGCGCAAGTCCCTTTCATAGTCTTCGTTTTGGATTTTGGCAGCGTCAAGCAAGATGACTTCAGCAATTTTATGGGTCGAATCCAGAGTGAATATGGGTCCGCTGTAGCCTTGTTTTATCAATACGGGCAAACGGCCAATATGATCGAGATGACCATGCGTAACGAGCACGGCATCAAGATCAGAAGGATTAAATGGAAAGGGCTCGAGGTTAAGATCGGAGACTTCTTTTCGCCCTTGAAAGAGGCCACAGTCAACCAGAAGTTTAAGACCGTTGATTTCAAAATAATGACAGCTACCTGTTACGGTTTGCGCTGCACCTGCACTGATTAATTTCATGATAGCTCCAGTCTACCCAAAATACATTGGGTCATTGGCTTAACTTGCTATTTGTGCCCACAGCAGACGGTTGTTTTTAAGCTCGAGGCTAAGCTTACCTTCTGTTCGCAAATAATTAAGATAGGCATTAACCACACATAAATTTAAAAAATAGCGTGGCAGGTCGTTTAGCTCAATGGCTAAAATGCGGCAACTTTCCTGCAAAATTTCCTCACTGCTTAGACCTTGAGCTGCGGTAAAAATGGCATTGCTGGCTCGCTCAAAGGCTGCTAAATTGAGGTCGATCAAATCCAGGAGTTGCCGACTGGGGTTGCCATGTCCAGGCAGGGTAGTTGTGACCTTTACGTCCTTAAGTTTTTGGGCACTCGCGATTTGCGCACCAATATCTTGTCCAAACGGCAAGGGATATTTATCGATTACTGAACTTCCAAATAAGGCGTCAGCAGCGATGAGTACATCATCCACAAGGAGGGAAAAATGCCTGTGGGCGTGACCTGAGGTATCGAGAAGATCCAGATTTAATCCGATGAGCTCGAGTTTGCCTTGGGCCAAAAAGTGATCTACCTTGGAAGGTTTGGCTAAGAGCCATTTATTCATGAGTTCTGGTAACGGCCTGGCGCCGCCAAAAAGATAGACGGGCTCGAGTAAAGGACTCTGGATGATGCTAGCCTCAAACTCGGGTGCATAGACAGGTACATCATAGTGCTTTAAAAGATATTCGTTTCCCCCATAATGGTCTGCATGCGAATGGGTATTAATGATGGCAACCGGTGTTACGGCAAGGCTCTCACAGGCCCGTTTTAGTTCCCGACCATAATTTTTATCGCCACCCGTATCAACCAGTACCGCTTCTTTTTCATTTACCAAAATAGCTGCGTTGACGCCGCCCGGCAAATAATAAACGTGTTCACTCAGTTGCTCAATCGCCATTGCCCCAGTATGACATATACCGTTCAGGTACTTTTTTTGAGTTTGCAAAAGAAAAAGCCGTCCAGTCCCTTAAGAGGCAATATAAAGCTGCCATAAGGTGTTGTTATAGCTGAGACGGGTACATCAGTTTCTATAACTCGAGCATCTGCATTCATTTCAAGAAACTGCTTGATCGTCTGCACGCTTTCAGGAGTTGTTAAAGCACAAATCGCATAAATTAGTATGCCCCCAGGTTGCGTTAGTGACCAGGCGGTTTCCAGTAGTTTTCGCTGAACTCGAGCAAGGGTCCTGACATCTTCAGGCGTCAGGCGCAGCTTTATCTCAGGATGTCCCCGCAATGTACCCGTGCCTGAACAGGGCGCATCTAGAAGGACTTTAGCTGCTGCTTCAGTTGCTGGTGGAGTTTCAAGGTTGTGGACGATATGGTCAGCACTATAGCCTAGCCGAGCTAAATTGTCTTCCGCCCGCTTGACCTTTTTTGCGCTCAGTTCAACGGCAATTACTTTTGCACCAAGGGAGATGACTTGGGCTGTCTTTATGCCATTGCCGCTTGCAAGATCAAGTACGGTGTCACCCGGTTGGATATCAAGCAGGGGAGGGATAAGGCTCGAGCTGGGGTTCTGTGGGCCAACCAGTCCCTGCTTAAAAGCCTCGAGCTGGTGAAGAGCTAAGGGTGCTTGAACAGCAAGATTTTTTTCTGTTGGGCCTTGACTAAGCTTGCAGCCTTCTGCTTCCAGAGTCTTGTACGCTTCAGGTTTGTAAGCATAGAGCCAGAGGGGTTCTGGCTCATTCATTGCCTTAGCAATTGCTTCTGCTTCTGAAGCAAATAAGTTCTCCCAGTCTTGATAAAGCCAGTAAGGAATACTGTATGTTTCAGCCGGAGATAAGCTTTTTGGAGGCTCGAGTCTGCGTAAAACGGCATTGATGAGCCCTGAGAGTTTTTTATGGCGCGCTTTACTTATTTCAACCCATTCATGGATGGCAGCGTGTCTTGGCGTTCCTTTAAGCAGAAGTTCATAGGCTCCGAGTCGCAAGCTATTGCGAATGTCCTCTGGGAGCTGCTCTGGCTTTGCAAGTTTCGG
>JAGQHN010000186.1:5674-7368 GCA_020431825.1 Trueperaceae bacterium
TTAAGCAGAAGTTCATAGGCTCCGAGTCGCAAGCTATTGCGAATGTCCTCTGGGAGCTGCTCTGGCTTTGCAAGTTTCGGCTCGAGCGTCAGGTCTATAAATCTCAGGTTTCTTAAAACACCATAGCAAAGGTCAGTAACAAAACCTTTATCCTGCCGGCTCAACTGAGATTTGTCGAGCGATTCAGAAAGACTCGAGGCAAGAAACGCGCCGCGAAGAACGCGGCGCGTAATACTTAGTGCTAGGGTACGTGCCTCTGAGATGATTAGTTTCGTCTTGCCAGTAGGAAGTAGGCCAGGGTAGCAATTGAGGTGGCAGCGGCGGCCACATAAGTCATGGCAGCGGCCGTGAGTACACTTTTAGCGCCTCCGGTATCATCTGTTGTTGCAAGACCTAGTTTTTGTAACTGCACAAGCGCTCTGCGACTGGCATCGAACTCGACAGGCAGCGTAATAACCTGAAAAAGTACGGCAGCTGAAAAAAGTATGATGCCTATTTGAAATAAGCCACCAAAACCAAGAAAGAGGCCAAAAAGCGCAGCCATTGGCCCAAACTGTGAGCCAATATTGGCAACGGGCAAAATAGCGTGGCGAATCTGTAAAGGCCCATAGGACTTGGCGTGCTGTATAGCATGACCTACCTCATGAGCAGCAACCGCCATGCCTGCAACATTGGCATGTCCGTAATTGCCTTCTGATAATCGCACGGTGCGTGTTTTGGGGTCATAGTGATCAGTCAGCATGCCTCTTACCGGTTCTACAGCAACATCATGCAGGCCATTCTCATTCAAAATAGCCCTGGCTATTTGCGCACCCGTGAGGTTTGCGGTGTTGGGAACTTTCATCCACTTGTTATAGGTACCCCTAAGCCAACTTTGAATGGCCATAGAAACAAGAAAAGCTACAATTCCAATTAGGTAGTATCCACCCATATATTAAACCCTCCTAAATAAAGGCATAATTGAGTTTAGCAGTTGAATATGTCTAAATGATTTAGACTTCAAACCTGATAACAGTATACTCAGATTTTATGAGAGATAAATGTTGGGGTGATGACCAAGTGTCCATAGAACTATGGCTATGGACCTTGCGTCAAAATTATTTTAGAGCTTTAACGGAGAAACGAACGGCAGTCCGCTCTTCATCATGTAGCTCGAGCTTAACAAAGGAAGGTTGAGTTGTTAAATCAATGCTATCGGCTTCAATATAGCTTCTCGCAATGGCAATCGCCTTTACGGCCTGATTGATTGCGTGAGGTCCAATTGCCTGAACCTCAACTTCCCCTTCCGTCCGAAGCAAAGCTGCAATGGCGCCCGCAACAGAGTTCGGCTTTGAATTCCCAGATACACGTAACGTTTCCATGACGAATCCTCCCTGTCAGTAACTGACAGACTTAATAGTAGATACTATCATATAAGGTTTATCATAGTCTTGGCTATAGCGTGCATAAAAATTCTCATAATTGGATATTGAAACACATTTCGACGTTATGAAGCTAAGATCTGCCAGATTTTAAACGTTTGGCGAATGGTTTTTAATAATTGAGTCAGGTTATTAAGGTTTTAGAGAAGGGGCGATACTACTCCTTAGTTTAAAATGTAATGCTATAAAATTGGTTAAAAGGCATCTATATGAACGAGCTTAAGATTGCTGCATAAAAAGCATATCTTGAGTATGTGAAACCAAAAGATAATT
>JAGQHN010000187.1 GCA_020431825.1 Trueperaceae bacterium
TCACCCGTTCTGGCTATAGGGCAATTCTGAAATGGATGCGCTCATTTGGAGATCTTAAACGAACAGGTGTGGAATGTACGGGTTCTTATGGCGCTGGCCTCATGCGATTTCTGGATAACGCAGGTATTGAAGTGCTAGAGGTTACAGCTCCAGATAAATCGGTGCGTCGCAAGAAAGGCAAGGATGACACACTAGATGCTGAGAATGCTGCTCACGCAGCTTTCGCTGGTATTCGTACAGTTACCCCTAGAACGCGTGATGGTATGGTTGAATCTTTACGTGTTCTAAGAGTCGCCAGGAAAACTGCAGTCGCTGCTAGACGTGTAGCTTTACAAATGCTGCAAACCCAAATTGTCTCGGCTCCTGAGGAGCTTCGAGATCAACTCCGTAACCTTACACGCATGCAGCTTATTCGCACTATTGCAGCCTGGCGACCTGATGCTACGGGTTATCGTGACACAACAACGGCAACCCGTCTTGCGCTGCGGTCTTTGGCCAGGCGGTATCTTGAACTCAGTGACGAAATAGCTGAGCTTGACATTCCTATTAAAGCCTTAGTCGAAGAACTCAATCCTGAGCTTCTAACCCGTACTGGCATTGGGATCGAATCTGCTGCACAACTTCTTGTTACTGCTGGTGATAACCCTGAGCGTCTACATTCTGAAGCCAGCTTTGCTGCTTTGTGTGGGGTCTCACCCGTGCCAGCATCTTCTGGCAAAACCGTTAGACATCGTCTCAATCGTGGTGGAGATCGCGCTGCTAATTCAGCTTTACATATGATTGTTATCAGTCGTTGGCGCATGGACGAAAAGACTAAAGCTTATGTAGCTAAACGTACCGCTGAAGGCATGTCTAAACTTGAAATCATGCGATGTCTCAAACGTTATATCGCTAGAGAAGTCTTCTATCTGATCAAAAGTCGGACCAAAGAGATTAACCAGTTGTCCATAGCCGCTTGACAAACAGAAGGGCGTCAAGGGTAGTCAATATACCAGTTATCTCTTTCAGGCTGAACTTAATCGTCAAAATATGCAAGCCAGTTTCACGGGTACAGGTGCCTGTCTTGATAACGCCATGATCGAACACCCCTGAGGCACAGAAGCGCTCGTGAAGACCCGATTCACTCGGGACTGGAACGAGCAGCGGCTATGATTGAAAGTTTCTGGGCTACTCTCAAAAAAGAGCTTATCTACCAATGTCATTTCAAAACCAGAGATGAGGCCAGGCTCGCTATTTTTGAGTACATCGAAGTCTATTACAACCGTGAGCGTTTACACAGCTCTCTGCTTTATCAAACCCCTACTGGCTTTGAATTGAAACTAGAAACCCAAACAGATACAAGCTTGATTCAGAGGGCTGCTTAAACTAAACTATATTTGTCTAGGAAAACGGACCAATTCCAATCTCTAGTTTGACTTTAGCTTAGACAAATTTTGAATTATACGGTTTCGCTTCCATGAGTTAAGGTATTTTTTAAAAGTTGCTCAATGTGTTCATCTGCAAGTTGATAAAACACATGACGACCTTGTTTGCGGCTCGAAACCAATCTAGCGTCACGAAGAATTCTGAGTTGATGACTCACACCAGATTGGCTGATATCTAAAACTTCAACGATATCGTGAACACAAACTTCGTTTCCTCTTATAAGGCATAAAATTTTTAATCGAGTTAAATCGGCTAAGCCTTTTAATAGGATTATTGATTCGTTCAGCAGCTTTTCACTAGGTAAACTAGCAACTTCTCCACCACAATTAGCCAGATCCTTTGCGTTTTTAGTTACCTGAGAACTCATTATCATAGTTTACCCGAAGTTCTTTAAAAACAGAAAAACAGACTCATTCGTTGACAAGCTTTTTAAATTTGTCTATACTTTATTTTAGTTATGCCTAAAAATAAGACAAAGCCTATCTCAACTGCAATTGAGGATTATCTAAAGGCTATTTGGCTGGTCGCTCAAGATGCCTCTGCCTCTACAAATGATTTAGCCTTGCAGTTAAAAATTTCTGCGCCATCAGTCTCAAGTATGCTTGGCAAACTCCGTGAGCAAAACTTTGTTCATTACGAGCCTTACAGAGGCGTAAGGTTAACGGAAAAGGGTGAGCGAGAAGCCTTACGCTTATTACGTCGCCATCGTCTGATTGAAACCTTTTTACTAGAGCACCTTGGTTACGATTGGGGGGAAGTTCATGAAGAGGCAGAAAAGCTTGAACATGCGGTAAGTGATACGTTTACGGAGCGGCTCGACACCTTCTTAGGTCATCCAAGCCATGACCCCCACGGTGATCCTATCCCTACCCTCAAGGGTAAATTGCCCGTTACCCCTAATACACCCTTTGCAGAACTAAGCATTGGCGAGACGCTAAAGATAGCTCGCTTGATGAGCCAGGACAAAGATGTTTTGACATATTTAAAATCACTTGCTATAGAACCGAGTAAGGAACTTCAGCTTGTTAAACGTGAGCCCGTTGGAGGTCTTGTCCATGTCGAAATTGACGGAGCAGAAACGGTACTTTCCAAGGAACTTGCCATGCTTATTCGGGGAGAAGTGATCGTATGAGTAAGCAAACCACTAGACGCGCGCTTCTTAAAAATGGACTTTTTGGCGGTGCGGGTTTTGTCTTTCACCAGCTTATAAATCCCTTTATGAAAGCCCAAGAAAGTACCTTGGTGACGCAACATAACCAACACCAAACTGGAATGATGACAGTGGGTGAAGTAGATAATAACCGCAATGGTTTTGATCCCCATGACATCCTGACTGATTGGGATACAGGAGAAGTTTCAACTTTAGAAGATGGTCGCACCTTGCGAGAATTTACGATTGCTGCGGTAGATAAAGAAATTGAAATTGCACCAGGACTTTATTTTCCTGCTTGGACCTACAATGGACGTGTGCCAGGCCCAAGTCTTCGGGCTAAAGAAGGTGACCGAATTCGAGTACACTTTGGCAATGGCGGGTCTCATCCACATACGATCCACTTTCATGGTATTCATTCTGCCTTTATGGATGGGGTGTCTGGCATCGGTCGGGGTGCTATTAATCCGGGTGAAACTTTTACTTATGAATTTGATGCCAAACCCTTTGGCTGCCACTTATATCACTGTCATGCTATACCTTTAAAGCGCCACATTCATAAAGGGCTTTATGGAGCTTTTATCATTGACCCTGACCCAGAAAAACATCCTGATAATGCAGAGGTAGCTCGCTCGAGGCTTCTAGGCACGCCAGAAAACAGCGAATGGCAGGAATTTATGATGGTTATGAATGGCTTTGATGTAAATTTTGATGATGAAAATGAAGTCTATGCTGCTAATTCAATAGCTCATGCCTACATGAAAAGACCTATTCAAATTGAGCGAGATAGGCCGGTAAGAATTTATTTGATCAATATTACTGAGTTCGACCCGATTAACTCTTTTCATCTACACGGTAATTTTTTTAATTATTTTGATCACGGCACTACGCTGACCGCGACTCTAAAAACGGTGGATACCGTTATGCAGTGTCAGGCGCAGCGAGGCATTCTTGAGTTTTCCTTTGCAGGTTTTGAGCCAGGTCAATATATGTTTCATGCCCATCAGTCTGAGTTTGCTGAACTTGGTTGGATGAGTGTGTTTGAGGTGCTTGCATGAGTTCTGGATCATTGAGAAAGGGCAGAGGCAATGCCTGGCTTTGGGCAGGCGTTCCCCTCGTATTATTGGCTCTGCTTATAGGACTTTTTTTGGTAACTGATCCCTTAAAGCCCCTTGGTGTATCTGCACCCCCAATTGAAAAGCTAACGGTTGAACGCGTTACGCTCGACGATGAGGGGATTCACCTACAAGTACGTGCCGATGGCAGTGAACCTGTGAGTATTGCCCAGATTCAGATTGACGGGGCTTATTGGATGTTCAGTCAAACCCCACCTGGGGAACTAGGTCGTTTGCAAACTGCCAGAATTGATATTCCTTATGCTTGGGTTCAGGATGAAACCCATCACCTTACGCTTTTAAGTAAAACGGGTGTGCCTTTTGAACATGAAATAGCCGTAGCTGTCCCAACGCCAAAGTTTAGCCTCTCAAGACTTTTAGCCTTTGCGCTTTTGGGTATTTATGTTGGTGTCGTACCTGTAACGCTAGGCTTGCTTTTTTATCCTTATTTAAAGACCTTAGGGCAACGGGGTCTACAATTCCTGCTTGCTTTGACCTTAGGGCTTTTGGCCTTTCTTCTTATCGATACGCTACAAGAAGGTCTCGAGCTTGCCGCTGGTGCAACAGCGGCATTTCAAGGGGGTTCATTAGTATGGTTAGCTGCTGGCTTATCTTTTCTTATCTTAATTGTCGTAGGGCGTCGCGAGGGGCATGCACCCGAAGACTTAGCGCTGGCTACCTATTTAGCCCTTGGAATTGGCTTACACAATCTTGGGGAAGGCTTGGCTATTGGAGCCGCTTTTGGCATTGGTGAAGCAGCTCTTGGGTCTTTTCTAGTTATTGGATTTACCTTGCATAACATTACTGAAGGTATTGGCATTGCTGCCCCCCTAACCAAACGTAAAACAAGTTTATTGACTTTTATAGGGCTGGCGTCCTTAGCCGGTTTACCTGCTGTGATTGGTACCTGGACGGGGGCATTTGCCTTCTCGCCGCAGTGGGCAGCGCTGTTTTTAGGGGTCGGGGCCGGTGCAATTTTACAAGTAATAGTTGAAGTAGGTGCTTACTTAGCTAGAACTTCCCGACAGTCACAAGGTAACTGGTTAACGCTTAGTAATCTTGTGGGGTTTAGTATGGGTTTGGCGATTATGTACTTCACGGCTTTCTTTGTAAATATTTAATAAGGCGCTAGAAAAATGATTCTTAAAGGTGCCTTTTGTACTGCTCAAAGCTTCACTTTAGGTTTAACTTTGTCAGCTTATTCCCCAATAGTCCCTGCCTGAGCTTTCCTTTGCTGAAGCGTCCACCACTGTTTTACATACGCCCAAACGGCTTCGACCTCTTCATCGCTCCAATCTTTTCCAACCGCAGGCATAACATTGCCACCCTGTCTTATTAATGCCAAAATCTGATCATCCGAATGATGCCAGGCATGCATACTGCCGTTTAAGGCAGGTGCTGGAATGGTTTCCTGGGCATAGCCAGTACCAGTTTCGCCGTGGCAAAGTGCACAGTTAGCATTGTAAATTTCTTGCCCAAGGGTTATTTGTTCACTGTTACCGGCATCGATAACTTTACTTTGCCTGGTATTTGACCAAGAGGCATAGACAAGAGCACCAGCCACGAGTAAAACAAAAATAACAAGTCCCAAAAAATTTTGTTTGAGAAGTTTCATAACCCTTTCCCCTTTAATACAGGTGCCCTAGAACAATGGCTTCTAAAACACTTTGTATCAAAATTGTTTTGTTTTTATAGCTTGACAAAATCAGTACAAAATGAATGTCTTGCCAATCAATAATTTCAAGAATAACCTCGCTGCTCTCGAATAAATTAATTTTGGGGTAATAACCCATGTCAAGCTTTCCCCCTAGATCTACGGCAAGGCTTTCTAATATAGCCAGTGTTTTTTCGTTGTAGTTGATACCATAGGGTAAGCGGTAAGCTTCTCTATCATTCAAATAGCCAAGAAAGGGTAAGCCTGCTACCGAGGGCCGTTCTCTAAGCTTGACAAAGTTTAAGTAGGCTTGTTTATCTTGCCAGATGAGATGTGGATTGAAAAGTTCCATAAGCTATGAAGGTGATCCCTCAGAGGAAGGATGGACACTTTCTTTTTGACTTTCCAGTGAAGAGGGAGCTTGTGGAAAGAGTAATCGTATCGTATAAAGGGCTATGGTCAGCAAAATTAAAAATCCAATACCCAGTAGCAGGCTTTTATCATGAGTCAAAGCCCAGAAGTTCAAAAGCACGTATAGGTTGGGCATTACACTTCCTAGCATGTCTCAAAACCTGAAAGCCATTGAGATGAAAGAGACTAAGGAGAAGGTTACGTAAGGCCGCAAAGGCATGGCTTGCTTTTCGAGTGCGACAAGCATCCTCACGCCAGATGGTGTCTCGCTTATGATGCGAACAGTTTTCTATTTGCCAGTGCCCTCGCCACCATGTGTAAAGCTTATCTGCAGAAGCAAAAGTGCTGGTGAGCGCATATTCAGTTTCTGTAAAGCGAATCTCGCCAGTTGCTTTAGAAATGACGGTGCGGATGCAGCGAATGAACTGGGTAGCAGCAGGAAAATCGTTGCTCAGTTCAGGACTAGCAGGTCGTGTCTCGATTTCACGCAACCATAGTTCACCACTACGTACTTCGCTATCCTCGAAAAAACTGTCTTGCTCACACCGTGGCAGACTGAAAGCCCACTGGGCGTTAGCTTTGACATCTGAGAGATTGTCTTTTAGGTCAAACAGGTACATCCCACCTTTGTCAAGAACCGTTTCTACCAAAGGTCGTTCGGCAAAGGCAGCGTCTCCAGTAAATAGCCAAGGCATGCTTTCAAGACCAGTTAAGCTGCTTAGTAATTTCAGAGCAGCTTTGGCTTCATCACCTGTCACTACACACTGCTTAAGACTCAAGCCTATCTCGTGGACAAAACAAGATAAGAGACAATATGCTTTTTCGCCTTGAGGCACTCGCTTAGAGCCTCTGACCTGCTTTCCATCTACGCCCATGCGGATGATCTCTCCAGGCAGACGTATACTTTCTAGTACACCAATTGCCCACCTGGACAACTGATGCTCAAGGTCGTCAATTCGCTCTTCAAGTGCCCAGAAAAATCGGTACAACGTCGCTTGTGAAGGTAAACGCTCCTCACCCCTCTGGTTCTTAAAACCTAAGGCAAACAGATCGCTTGCATTATCTTCTATCCATTGACTCATAGCCAAGATATTCTCTGGTTTAGCGCTTATTGCCATCAGTACAAGCTTAAACAGCATCTCAAAGCTGTACTGACAACGCTTTTCATCGCGTTTATCCAGAACCTTCATTACATACGGCAACGGACTTGGTATATTCTTTTGATGCGTGGTCTCCATAACTACGCATCTTTCTTTTATCTCTTCGCTTTTTCAACCTTGATGATAAAAGCCTGGTTCTCCGTAACACTGCTCTGACTCTCGCAACCAACTCCCTTACACTAAACGGTTTAATCAGGTAGTCATCTGCTCCAAACTCGAGTCCCATAATTCGGTCTATTTCTTCAGTTCTCGCCGTAATCATAATGATGGGGGTATTTTTCTCTTTTCTTACCCGCTTTAAAAGCTCTAAACCATCAAGGCCAGGTAACATCCAGTCTAAAAGAATCATATCGACCGTTGAATGGAGCGCTTTAGCTAGGCCTGTTGGACCGTCTCTGGCGATATCTACTGCATAACCGTTCTTCTCAAAATAGCTTTTGATAATG
>JAGQHN010000188.1 GCA_020431825.1 Trueperaceae bacterium
AGTATCTCCTAAATGAAAACCTGTTGTGTCAGGGTCAAACCGTGCTTAGCTACCCTGATTATGTTTTAAAACCACTGCGTAAAGGCTTATTAGAAAAGGGAGTTAATGTCGTTGTACCTGCCAAGTATGGTAAGGGCTATCGTTTGCTCGAGTCAGGCAAGGTCAACACCGCCCAGGCCTCAAGCATCTCTGGCGCAGAAAAAGAAGGCGTTCTTATAAAAACTCTGCCTGAGCTCGACTTTGCTTTTCTTGCCTGTGTGGCGCTGGCAAAAACAGGTCAGGTACTTTCCAAGGGCTACGGCTTTTCGCTACCCGAGCTTGATCTTAAGACCTCAACCATTATCCACCCGATACAACAAGTTACTGCTTTACGTTCAGGGCTCGAGGTCGATGTTTGGGCAAGTCCAACAGAGCTTGTTTCACAATTACGCTAAGACTTAAGTAAAAGTAAGCAATTTGTCAGCTTAGAACCTTTAGTCTGGAGTAGACTATGCTAATTGTTCTTTACCCGTTTAGGAGTATGCATGCCCGTTTATGAATATGTAGCAAGAGATAAACAAGGAAAAACGGTTAAAGCCACCATGGAGGCATCTAACCAGGGTGAAGTTGCCAAAAGTCTTCGTGATAAGGGCTACTACATCACCAAAATCGAGGCAGAAGGTGGCTCTGGCTTAAAAAAGGATATCAAGCTTCCTAAATGGATGGATATTGGTTCTAAGCCAAACGGCAGGGACATTTCACTTTTTAGCCGCCAATTTGCAACCGTGATTAATGCAGGTTTACCTGTTGTTCAATCCTTAACTATTTTACAAAGACAAGCTGAAAAAGAAGGCCTAAAAGATATCTTAAAGCAGGTGAGGGAAAATGTTGAAACAGGCCTACCTCTATCAGAAGCGCTTGCAAAATTTCCCTCTGCTTTTAATCAGCTTTATGTTTACCTTTGCCGCGCTGGGGAAGTTTCAGGTAATCTTGACGGAATTTTAGAACGCATCGCCTCCTATCAGGAAAAGCAACAAGCCCTTAAAGGCAAGATCAAAACGGCACTTACCTATCCAACTGTTGTTTTGGCCATCGCCTTAGGGGTTACCTGGTTTTTGCTAACCGGGATTGTGCCTCAGTTTGCTGGCATTCTGGATCAATTGGGCGGCGATTTGCCTGTTATTACCAAAGTTCTTATCTCCATCAGTGATTTCTTAAAGTATCAATGGTACATGTTAGCCATTATTATTGGAGGGTTAGTCGGGGGAATTATGTTCGCTTACCGAACCAAAAAAGGTCGGCATACGATTGATGGGCTCATGTTAAAAGCCCCTGTTATTGGCAACCTTATTCAAAAAACCTCTATTGCCAGTTTTTCGAGCACCTTTGGTCTGCTACTAAAGAGTGGCGTAAATATTATTGAGTCAATTGATATTACCAAAGGAACGTCAGGAAACGTCATTGTTGAAGAAGTACTCAATGATGCAAAGCAAGCCGTGCAGCGTGGTGAGCAAATCAGTTCAACACTCATGAAGCACCCAAATGTCTTTCCGCCTTTAGTAAGTTCAATGGTTGCCATTGGTGAAGAAACCGGTGCGGTGGACAGCATGCTCGAGAAAGTCTCACACTTTTACGAGCGTGAAGTTGATGAGGCTGTTGATGGTCTCACTGCTGCCCTCGAGCCCATGCTAATCGTTTTTCTTGGAACAGTTGTAGGGTTTATCGTTGCAGGTATGTTCTTACCAATGTTCTCTATTATCGGGTCGCTTAGCGGCTAATTGTAGGTTCCACATCTATCTGTCAAAAGTCAGATAGTTTGGTAAGCCATTTTTCCAATCCTAAACAAATAACGACTTGGCCCGTGATTGATGCAATCACGGGCTTTTTCTTTTTACTAGCTCGGCTGCAACCTCATCATTGAGTTGATTGTTAAAAACAAGAATTGTCAATTCATTCAAGGATAAACGTACAAAAAGCCGCGTATGGTTGTACCTACCCTTTTTGGTTTAGGGCTGTTAAATTTAGAGATGATAAAGATCTAGGGCGCAGCACAGCTTTCACCTTCAATTTAGCACTCGAGCCAGCTCGAGTTTTTTTGGGTCTGCTCTGCCTTGCGCCAAAGGAGACCATAATGGCGACCATTCGCTTTGAACTTTTTGCCCCCTACAATACAGAAGCTTCTCTCATTGGCGATTTTAGCGACTGGGAAGCCCTACCAATGGATAAAGATGACAGTGGAATTTTCAGCACCGAAGTTGATTTAGCTGACGGTGATTACAACTATAAATTTAGACTGCGCTCAAAAAGCTGGTTTCTCGAGGAAGATACGTGGGTAGACATCGTTGATCCTTATGCAAGCAAGGTCATAGATGATGAAAATCAAACAGGGGTCGTGCACATCAGAGAGGGCAAGCGCCACCTGGACGACTTCGAGTGGCAGCATGATGATAAACCTTTGCCTCCTGATCATCAGCTTGTTATTTATGAAATGCATGTTGGAGATTTTTCCGGAGGAGACGGTGATGCCTACTCACGGGGTCAGTTTAAAGATGTTACTGCCAAACTGGATTATCTGACTGACTTAGGAGTCAATGCTCTTGAGATCATGCCAGTAGAGGAATACCCCGGGGAACACAGTTGGGGCTATAATCCCAGGCACTTTTTTGCGCTGGAATCCAGTTATGGTCCAAGTGAAGACTTAAAGGAACTGGTTGATGAGTGTCATGCTAGAGGCATTCGCATCCTGAAGGACGGCGTTTATAACCACTCAGAAAGCTCGAGCCCCCTCACCCAAATCGACCACGATTACTGGTATCACCATGAACCTGAAGACCCGAACAACAATTGGGGGCCAGAATTTGACTATGAACATTATGATGAAAATCTGGACACCTATCCTGCTCGTAAATTTATCGGTGATGTGATTCGCTACTGGGTCAGCGAGTATCACATAGACGGTATACGCTTTGATGCGGCTGCTCAGGTTGGCAATTACGATTTTATGGGCTGGGTTGTGCAGGAGGCAAAAAAGACAGCAGGCAGCAAACCATTTTACGCGATTGCTGAACATATCCCCGAAACACCTGAGATCGTCGGTCAGGGCAGACCCATGGACGCCTGCTGGCACGACAGTTTCTACTTTACGCTAAAAAGCCTGATGGCAGGCGAACAGGTCGATTTTGAGCGTTTGAAAGATGCGATTGATGGTCAGCGTCAGGGCTTTCCTGGCTCAACCAATCTGGTGAATTACCTCTCAAATCACGACCATAATCATGTTTTTGCTGATCTTGGTGATAAGGGTATCCTGGGAGCTGAGGCCTTTAAAAGAGCATGGTTGGGCGCTGCTATCCTTATGACCTCTATCGGTGTTCCACTTATCTGGATGGGTCAGGAGTTTGGGGAATACGGCTATAAGACTACCGAAAAAAATAAACTCGAGTGGGCCCTCTTAGGTAATGAGGAAAATAAAGCCCTGCGCGAACTCTATAAGGGACTCATACGCCTGCGCAAGGAAAACTCGAGCCTGCACGGTACAGACATCAATTTCTTTCATGAAAACCGCGACCTTGGGGTTCTGGCCTATGTTCGCTGGAACGGTGAAGGCTCGAGGGTTGCCGTCATCATAAATACCTCGGGCAACTATCTTAAGGACTATCTAGTTCCCGGCTTTCCAGCAGACGGTGTATGGCATGAGTGGACAAATGACTATGACCTAAATGTAGAAGGGGGAAATTTGGTCACAGATCTTGCAGAATATGAGGCCAAGGTCTTTGTGATTTAGAAGAAAAATAAATCAACTACCCTAGATACCTGCCAGGGCAAAAAAGTTCGCATTTTGCCCTGGCTTTTGTATTTTCGTGAATTAGTTCATGCTAAAAAACAGTAAAAGCAGCAGGGGCTGCGTAATATTTTTTACTCAGTGCAAATTTTAAGAAATTTGTAAGAACTTAACCCCGACAATAAGACACTTGTCACTATAGCACCCGTCTGCCTTACGGCAAACTGGCAGCTCGTGACAGCAAATTGTGAAGGTCTTCGGTCTGGACTCACCAGATTATTCAGTTGCATCGTCTTTTCATCTTCCCACAACTGACCGGCTTCCTTCACCTAGCAGTATGAAAGGTAAGTGTTATGGAAATGTTACAGCAATGCCAAAGGCCCTCCCTCCCACAAATTAGGGGAACAGCTAACGTCGCTGCAACTCTCTATTTTACCTTTGCCCTTTTCGAGGAGGTTTATTTAAACCAATCACTAAGCAGCGGGGAAATTTGTGTAAAGGGAAGGAAAGTCGTGTGAAAAAGTATTTTATTGCTCTGGTTCTCGTTGCGCTTTTTAGCGCAGCCCTGGCTCAAACAGATAATAGCCTCGAGGTTAATCTGGAAGCCTATATTGTAAGTACCCAAACCAAAGAAGATGGCAACAGCGAGGAACTCTTTAGCGCTGCCGAAACAGCACGTCCAGGTCAAATTGTTGAGTACCGGGTAAATGTGCAAAATGTATCTGACCAAAGTCTACCCGCCAATAACGCTGCGGTAACAGGCCCTATACCCGCTGGAACCATCTATCTCGCTGACAGTGCCAGTTCTGACAGTGCGCTGCTCGAGTTCAGTGCAGATGGGGGTCAAAGCTTTTCTTTACCTCCCGTCATGATGACAGTTGTCAACGAAGAAGGGGAAGAAATTCAAGTTGAAGCTAAGGCTGAAGACTACACAGCGCTACGCTGGAGCATAAGCAAAACGCTCGAGCCTCAAGAAAATCTGATTTTTGTTTACCGGGTTATCGTCAAATAGACCCTAAGGTCTTTGTGTTTTATACGTGTTTTCTTAGGAGGAAATCGTGAAATCATTCGCCAAAATGCTGAGCATGCTGCTGGTCTTCGCGGGACTGGCGGCAACGGTCTTGGCACAACCTACCGCCAGCGGCACCAATATTACCAACACGGCGTCTGCTACTTTCGTAGATAGTAACGGCGCTAACCGCTCAACTCAGAGCAATACCGTTACCACCATTGTTCAAACAGTTTACTACTTTAATGTTGAGCCGGACACCGACGGCACCTCAGGTATCAATCCTGGGCCTACAGCTGGCACTGTTGATCCAACAGCGCTTACCAATAATGACTTTGCGTCTGCTGCTTTTGCCAGCAATGACCTGGATGTTAGCGCTGGTAATGATGCAGTTTTAACGTATTCGGTAGAAAACTTATCAAACAAGGCTGTTGAGCTTAGTTTGAGCGTGGCTCAGGCCAGTACCGATGATTATGATCTCACAGACATCAAAATCTATATCGATCTTAATGATGACGGCACAAGAGATGCCAATGAACTTTATTTTGATGGCTCGAGCAGCAGTTTTCCAAACATCGCCAGTTTCCCTAATAATCGGCTTAGCCTGCCCATTTCCGACGGAACCGCAGGCAGCGGACCTGACTTTTATGATGTCTATGTCGTCGGTACCGTACCTGGTGGTCAAGACGGTAATGACCTTGCCCTAATTGACCTGCAAGTTGAAAACTTTACTGGCGTTAATGACGGCAGCTATACCCCAACCGCCAATGCCAACGAGTTATATGAAAACAACAACTTAGGCCGCGTTGAAGTCAATGAGGTTGTCCTGATTGGTTTGGCAAAAAGCTTAACCACAACCACAAACAATGGAGACGGCACCTGGGACCTCACCTTCACCTTTAATCTAAAAAACTACAGTAACGTCGCCTTAAGCAATGTCAATGTCACTGACGATCTGGCAACAATTTTTGCTTCGGCTGCCAGCTACAACGTTACTGCCCTAAGCGCTACAGGCAACCTTACTGCCAATAGCGTAGCCAATGTGAATGGGGGCAGCAGCTCACTGCTTGTTCCTGCAAGCTCGAGCCTTGCCAAAGCTGGTGATGCCAATGACACAGCAAGTGTCAGCATGACAGTTAAAGTCACCCCCAGTACCACAGCTGGCGCAGCAACCATGTTCAGTTTTAACAATACCGCCACCGCCAGTGGTCAAAGCCCCGACGGTACTACCGATACTGATACCTCCTTTAATGGTACTGCCACCGACGATGGTGATGACGATCCCGATGATGACAGCTCAACTACCCCTATAAGCCTGACAGAAAACCCAGTTATCGGTGTTGCCAAACAAGCTGGCACCGTCACTGACAACAACAACGGTACCTTTACCGTACCTTTTACCCTTACAGTAGAAAACCTTGGCAACATGAACCTACATGATGTTCAGGTTACCGACGTTCTTGATAATGAATTTGGTACTCATGTTACCTCGCTCGCCAGTGTTGATACCGCAGGTGAATACACCGTTGCGAACCTGACTGTAACCGACACGACCACAGGTACAGCTATAACTGCCAATACCAACTTTAATGGTGACGATGATTCTGGTGACGCTAAGCTGCTAACTGTGTCTGGAAGTGCTGCCCTCGAAGTGGGACAGAGCATCACTATTAGTTTCGATCTGACCTTCTATCCTGATTTTGCTAAGGCACCCTTTAATAACCAGGCAAGTGCTTCGGGTGACCTACCTCGCAATGCCAATGGGGTTGCTAATGCCGATACCTCTGACCTTTCAAATAACGGCACCGATCCTGACACCGATGATGACGGCTTAAGCAACGAGCAAGCAACAGACTATGACTTAAATAATGACGGTACGACTGCCGCCAATGAAGGTAATGTTGATGATACAGTCGGTGACAGCAAGGGCGACGACACGACCGTTGATGACAACAGTCCAACCCCTATTAATGTCAATAAAAATGGCAACATTGGTATTGCTAAAGCAGCCGGTAGCCCGGTTGATAATGGTGACGGTACCTTTACCGTACCTTTTACCTTAACGGTAGAAAACATGGGCAATGTTGATCTTTATGATGTTGACGTAACTGACAGTTTAAGCGCTGAGTTTGGCACCTACAACGCTTCAACACCTACTTCGGCAGGCAGCTACACCTTGACCGATGCTGATAGCGTCACGGCAGGTGTACAGGTGGTTGCTATAGATGCCTCGAGCACCGCTACAGGTTTCAGCGTAGATAGTAGTTTTACTGGCTCAGGCACTAACACCAACCTACTAAGCATTTCAGGTAGCAACCCCTTAAAGGTTGGCAAAAAACTCGTTCTGAAGTTTAACTTACGTTTCTACCCTAACTTTGCCAATGCTCCCTTTACCAACCAGGCTACTGCCACCGGTGACGAGCCTGACAGCTCTGGTGCTGGTAATGGTGCTGTTGGTGGTGCTGGTATTACTACTACCTCTGACA
>JAGQHN010000189.1 GCA_020431825.1 Trueperaceae bacterium
AGTGCTTCTGCCATACCAAAACGGTCAACAGCTGAAACAACCAGACATTTTTTGTCTTTCCACTTGAGGACAGCATCTAAATCTTTTATCACTTTGCGCTCAAGGGTATCTTTTAATCCGGCCCCACAGACCAAAGGCGTTTTTTTAGCATGTCGGGCTATACCCAAAGATTCTCGAAGGTAGTAGCGTCGCCCAGCAATCTGGATAAATAAATCTGTACCCCCAAGTCCAAAGGCGTCGACCTTGCCATCTAGTTCTTCAATGAGCTTAATAGCCTGTTGAACGCTGCCATTTGTCCCACGGCGCTCAATAATAATCGGCTCGCCCAAAAGCTCGGTTTCTATATACGAGTCTCTGGTGCTCGAGCCCAAACCTACACTGACAACATGTTTCATAGTTAAAGCGGTTGTATCACAAATGAAAAGACCAATTACCGCTTAAGCACGACAATTGGTCAAAAATCAGACGAAACAAGTCTAGCCCTTGCTACGAAGCCTTGGGTCAAGTGCGTCACGTAAGCCGTCACCCATAAAATTTACGCTCAGTACCACAAGCGAGATAAATAAACCAGGCCAAACAACGCGCATCGGGGTAATGGTCAGGTAATCCTTGCCTTCAAACAAGATTCTTCCCCAGGTCGGCACATCGGAGGGGAAACCTAAACCCAAAAACGATAAGGCTGATTCAGTAATAATCGCTGTAGCCATGCCCAGGGTAGCAGATACCAGAATTGGACTTAAAACATTTGGCAAAATATGCAGCCACAAAATGCGATTGTTTTGTGAACCAAGGGCACTGGCAGCCGTAACAAATTCGCGCTCTTTGATTGCCAGCACATCTCCCCTTACGACTCGAGCCGTTTGCATCCAGCTGGTCAGCCCAATAATCAGAACAATCAGCAAAAAGATGCCCGCTTCGGGGCCAAACACAGCTCTTAGCTTGTCCCGATATAGCATAATAATGACCAGCAGCAGGGGAAGCCTGGGAAGGGCAAAAAATAGGTCTGTGATACGCATAAGAATGCCATCAAGCCGAGAATTAAAGCCCGATACCAGACCAACAACCGTACCTACCAGCAAGCTGATCAGCATGGCAACTACACCTACTGCCAAGGAAATACGCCCACCATGAAGATTGGCAGCGAGCAAATCTCGACCTAAATTATCAGTCCCAAACGGATATTCTAAAGAAGGCAGTTGATTACGCGCTCGTAGGTTTGTCTCTGCAGGTGAGATAGTATAGAACATCGGGCCAAAGACTACCAGCAAAATGATAAGAAAAAACATCACCATGCCAACAACAGCACCCTTATGTTTTACAAATTGCTTCCAGGTATCCAGCCACTGCGAACGGTAGTCTGTAGACGTTTTTTTGGGCTTTGCAATTACTACGCTCATGTTAAATCCCTAGTTATAACGAATGCGTGGATCAAGAAAACCATAGGCCGCATCTGCCACAATATTAAATAAGACAATTAGGATCGCGAAAATAAAAGTTATGGTTTGCACCAGAGGAATGTCCGAATTGTAAATACCCCGAATCAGCAAGTCGCCAATACCATTAACCCGAAAAATCTGCTCAGTAATAATGGCACCGGTAAAAATACTGGGAATACCCAAAGCAATAATCGTCACGACTGGTATTAAACTATTACGCAGCACATGCCCCAAAACCACTATTCTTTCGACCAAGCCTTTTGACCTGGCAGTACGCACATAGTCTTGACTTAAATTATCAAGCATAGAAGAGCGCATAAACCGGCTCAACTGCGCAGCATTAAAGAAAGCCAGTACGGTTACTGGCATAATCATCTGTTTTACCTGCAAAACAAAACTTGGCCAGTCTTTCACAACCAGGGTAGTGTCATAGATAGAAGGCAACCACTTGAGCTGAACGCTAAAGAGCAAAATGGCAAGCAGACCCGTAAAGAAGGTCGGCACAGAAAATCCCAGCATCGAAATAAAGGTGCCAATTTGGTCAAAGATAGAGTACTGCCGATAGGCAGAAACAACACCCACCGGAATCGCAATCAGAATGCCAAAAACATACGACAGACCTACGACCCATAAGGTTTGCGGTAATCTCTGCCAGAGCAAGTCAGAAACCGGGCTTCTGGTTTGCCAGGAAAGAATGCGTGGAAAGCCAGCCTCGCCTGTAAGCTTGATCTGCGTAGCATCCTCAATAATGCTAATAGGCTCATAGATAAAAAATTGACGCGCCCATTTTAGGTATTTAATAACAAAAGGATCATCCACACCCAGCGATTTACGCACCAGTTCACGAACTTCAGGAGGAATGGTCAAAGGTAAATTACCTGTCGGATCTCCAGGAGCAAGATCTAAAACGGCAAAAATAATAAAGCTAATGACGACCAGCGTCGGTATAGCAATAAGAACACGTCTGATAAGATACTGAAACATAATAAAGTGGATTTAAAGGAGTGGCCCAAAGGCCACTCCTAAATAATCGGTATTTACTCTTCGCGATACCAATCAGCAATGTTCCAAAGTTCAGAATCCCAAGAACCTTTTCTTGTCCCCATAAGGTTATTGAGACGAGCAGAAGCGTCACCACGGTAAACCAGTGGCAACATGACATAGTCTTGCATAAGGATGTCATTCATTTGCTGAATGATTGCAGCGCGGTCTTCTAGAACGGCAGTTTGGGCGAGCTGGTCAGCCAGGGCGTCATAGTCGGCATTACAGTAACGGTTGTTGTTACTACCTAACCACTGATTGGCTCGAGCTGAAATTTCAGCACAGGTCCAGTTGTTCATGTAAGGCTCAGGGTCAAGACCAGACATGCTGCTGGTGTACATTTCAAGATCGGCATAGAATTTGCCGTAAGTATCAGGGCTGCCTGGATCATTACCAAAGAAGGTACCGGCATCGATGTTACGTAATTCAGCTTCTACCCCAATTTCACGCCACCACTCTTTAATAATAGCCTGGAAGTCCTGACGCACAGCGTTGGTAGAGGTTTGGTAAAGAACACGTAATTCCATTCCATCTTTTTCACGAATACCATCACCATTGCTATCTACCCAACCTGATTCCTCGAGCAGGCTCTTAGCACCTTCGATGTCTTGCACTAAGCAGTCATCATTGGCTGTTGAAGAATAGATAGGAGGGGCAGGCAATACATTACAGGTAGTAGTACCTAATTGACCATAACCAATTTCAACCAGCGCTTCACGGTCAATCGCCATAGACAGCGCCTTACGGACATTAATATCTGAGAGGAATGGGTGAGGGTTATTACCATCCATATATTCTGATCTGTCATCACCTAAAGCAGGATCAGGATTGGTAAAGTTCACCAAAATACGCTCAACCGAGGTACCATAAGAAACTTCAAATTGACCTAAACCAGCGGACTCGAGTTCAGCTTGAATTTCAGGTGAAATTTGCAGGTTCCAGGCCCAATCAGCTTCACCTGTTTGAAAAACAGCTCTGGCAGCAGAAACTGCGTCACCGCCACCTTTAATGATGACAGTTTGGAAGGCTGGTTTATCAGCTTCGCGGTAATTGGGGTTTGCTTCATAGGTAACAACATCATTGGCGCGGAAATCAGCAACAACAAAAGGACCTGTACCAATAGGACCAAAGTTTTGCTCGGTGCACTCCTGGGCAGCCAAACCAAGGCAATTTTCGAACTGTGCTTTTTGCAAAACGGGTGACTGAGCACTCACAAAAGCAGCATAAGGAAAAGGCTTAGGCACAGAAAAACTAATTTTAACTGTATGGTCGTCTAGCGCTTCAATTGAAGAAATGTCATCAAAGAAGTTTCTACCCACACAACCTGCTTCATCATTCATGCAGTATTGCCCTGTGAAAACTACATCAGCAGAGGTAAAGGGGGTACCGTCTGACCAAACAATGTCATCTCTCAGTTTCCAGGTGATGCTCATCAGGTCTTCAGATACGCCACCATTTTCCAGCGTTGGAATTTCAGCTGCAAGCTTAGGGGTAAGCACGCCATTTTCATCATAGTTGGCTAAGGGCTCGATAACCACTGAAGAACCGTAGATATCTTTAGTACCGCCAGAAAGATAAGGATTCAAGATGGATACGGCTTGCCAGTACAGTAATGTAACGGTACCATCACTACCCCGTTGTGCAAAGCCAAAGTTAAAGAGGGTTCCCAAAACGAATGCTGCTAGTAGTAATTTGATCTTCACATTTTCCTCCATTGAAATTTTTACTTGACTTTAGATTAACTATAACTTGTATTTACTTTCCTATATTCACCTCCAAAATGAAAAGAAATCTATGGTCTCGCTATTGTATACAAATAAATACGAACTTTGCACCTATTTTTGCCTTACTAAAATTCATAAAACCATTAACTTTAGACTTGCGGACAGAAAAAAACTGCTCAGACACCCCATAATTCAGCGACACGCTTGTGTTTTACCAGGGCAACGGAGCGGCGCGGATCGGTAGCAGGTAGAGCAGCCAGAGCAGCCTCCCAGAGCTCGAGGTCATCTTTGAAAGCTTCAGAAAGGCTCAGCAAAGCTTCTGAATCGCCTGACTCCAGAACAGCTTGACGGAGCATTTCGTCCAGACTTTCGCGCGCTTCTACAATCCCAGGCGCCTCGGAGCGCGCCAGGAGTGAGCCCTTATAAAGCTCTAAGGCAACCCGCAACTTACCCTCTCTAAGGGCCTGCTCGAGTTCAATAAAATCTGCCTGTAGCGGCATATCAATGCGGTACGGCGATCGGCTAATGGGCACGACTCCTCTGATTTTTGAAACCATGGCTTTAAGGCGATTAAGCTCGCCGCCATCAGGCTCGAGTTCAATCTCGAGTTGCTCAGGATTCAAGCCCTTGGGGTTAAGTGCTAAAAGTGCCAGAACATCTTGCCATTTTGGATAAAGTTGCACAGCTTCATTATGAATATACACTTTTGGATCACCCAAAAACTGCAAAACCAGAGGCGGTGTCTCACGTTTAAACCAGAGGTCAAAGACATCTCGAAACTGCTCTTCAGGACCCGATAGCAGACGAAAACCCGTTTCTGATATTTCAGCCAGCCCAATCTGCCCGCGCTCGAGTACTTTCGCAGCTGCTTCTCGTTTACCAAGGAGCAAATAGGCTTTGGCCATATAGATACAGGTTGAGGCAAGATAGGGGGCCACCAGAGGCTGCTCAAACCGCCCAGCAGCTTGCCCGAGTAAATTCAGAGCCTCTTCGGGCTGCTCCATAACCAGCACCATGCCATAAGCCAGGGTATTAAAGGTTTCAATATAGTCAGATTCTTTAGAGACAAAATAGTGTTTCCGGGCGACAGTGGCAGCTTTTTCGCTGTCACCCAGGTGCAAAAGACACTGCACCAGATCTCTCACCACGTGAGGCGGAAAATCTTTGGCATGAACCGCACTCACTGAGGCCAATACGTCATAGTTGTGCTGATAATAGGCGAGCGCCCGGTTCGGGTCCTTTTGTGATAAAAAGTAGTCACCCAGGGTAGAGCGAAAAACAAAGGCCAAAGCCGGATAGACATCGCGCAGGGCTTTTTCTTCTTTTCTCAAGATTTCGCCAAGCCCTATCGTTTCACCAATCATAATGCGAGTAAAAGCCCAGTTATTCAGGGTATGCATGCGGTACTGCCAGTCACCAGAACCATAATTATCAAAGGCTTTAAGGGTTTCCTCGAGCACATAACTTGCCCGGGTGTATTGCCCTAACTGTAAAAGGGCAGGCTCAGAACTTCCGAGTGCCTGAACCCTTTGCCACTCATCCCCGTGCGTTCGGCAGAAGTCAAGCAATTCCTCACTTATCTCAAGCGATTTACGGGCATCTTTGTGATGCAGGCTTACCGCATAGTGAAGCATGGTGAGAAAAGTTTTTTTTGCCCTGTAAGCCCGCTCAGCCTGGGCAAACCCCTCTTCATAGGTCGCCAGATTGGTCGCGTACTGCGCCCGTAAATCCGGGGCCTCATGCGTATCAAGATAGCTTTTTACCCGCTCTCTAAGCTTGACCGACTCCCCAAAGCGTTTGGCAGCCCTTACGAGCCAGGTCAGAACCTCCTCGGTTTCCTGAAGTACCTCAGGGAGGCGCAGGAGCAAATCATAAAAGCGCCGATAAAGCCCACGGTTCATATAGGCATTGCCCGCCAGTTCTAAAAACTCAGGGACTTTTTCAGGCAAATGAGTGGCCGCTACCTCAAAGGCTTCTATGTACTGATCTCGGCGAATGAGCATTTGCAGATGCACCGCAGGTGGCAAACTAAGCCCCTGACCGGGTATGGCTTCCGCGCCATCTGGCCCAGGTCGAAGCGGAGGCGGTAAATTGAGTTTTTTATGTAGCTGCACCATAAAGGGCTCGAGCTTTTGCTCTGCCATCGTTAGCAAGTTCGTGACTTCTACCTCATTTAAGCGGTCCTGAGCCATCAGTTTGGCTTCTTCCAGACTTAGATTTAAGTCTGCTTCCTGAAGAACCAGCGCTTTATCACCGATCAGAAAACTATCCGGCAAATCTTCAAAAGCAATGACGACTTTGCTTCCTGGTGTCTGCAAACTCAGGAGTTCAGTGGCAAATTCCTGACCGTGGTCGGCACCTAACATAAGAAATGAGATAGGTTCAAAAAGTGCCAGATTTTCTTTAATAATGCTAAGGCCATACTGATACGACATGGCATGACCAAAGAGCTGGCTTCCAAAAGCCTTGGTAACGGCATCGGAAAGGCGATTGCCCTGAGCAACCGGGTCACCCGCATCTTCGGGCTCGAGCTTAAACCAGACACAGAGTGTTTCTGTTTCTCTGAGCGCCTGCAAAATATAAGGAACACCGGCACTACTCGGGGCAACAAAAATGACTTCGTCAGAATGACTGCGAACCACCTGGCATAACCGCTGGGTAAAACTTGACACCATTTCCTTAAAGTCTATCCTGTTTTACGCCCTTTTTTGGTACTGATGCCGCTTGGCAAGGCTTTTTCATAAGCAGGAAATAATCTTTTTGCCCGTTTCTGGCTATGCCTTTAGGATAAGGGTAGTGATAAAAGGCAAACAGATATGAAAGGCAATCGTTCGAGTGAAAGGGTCAGATACTTTAAAGCTAACGTTAGACTTGCTAGCTGTCAGAATAATACCACCAGGATAATTAAATGGCTT
>JAGQHN010000018.1:0-41727 GCA_020431825.1 Trueperaceae bacterium
CGTCAAATGTCCTTTAATACCGATGCTGCCCCCTGGGACGATGCTGCTTTACGCAATGCAGTGAACTTACTTATTGACCGTCAGCAAGTGATTGATGTTGCCTATGAAGGCACCACCATCCCTTCACAAACTATGTTTGTAGAGTACGGTGGCCTTATGCCTTATATTGATGCGATCACTGCCGCTGGCATGACTCTGCCTCTTAACGCCGATGTTGAAGCTGGTAAAGCCCTTATCGAAGGTGCTGGCTGGACCATGGGCAGTAACGGCTTCTATGAAAAAGACGGTCAAACTCTGGCTGTTGAAATTCAAACCCATGAAGCCTTTATTGAAAAGCAACGTATTGCTGCCGTTGTCGTTGAGCAACTTCGTAATGCTGGTATCGACGCAAGCACCCGTAATGTTGCTGGTGCAACCTGGGATGATAACAAGCGTAATGGTAACTACTCAGCCGTTATGGACTGGGACGCCTGCGGTTCGATTAATGAACCCTGGAACTCAATGAACCGTTTCACTAACCGTTTCTACAAACCAATCGGAGAACCCTCACCTGGCACCAATAATCATGTTCGCTGGCATGGCGAAGACAATGATGCTTATAGCGCCATCGTAGAGCAGATTGGTGTATTGCCCTTAGGTGATCCCGCCATTGAAGGTATGGTTGTTGAAGCCTACCGCTACCTCTATGACGCTATGCCCTTTATTCCTATTACCCAGGCTAGAAAACTTGTTCCTTTCGATACCACTTACTGGACTGGCTGGCCAACACAAGAAAATAACTATAACCACCCAGCTACCTGGTGGCAAAGTACCCATCAAATCATTCATAACCTGCAACCTGCTGGTCAATAAAAGTCTTCGGCTCAGGTGAGGAAACTCACCTGAGCCTCTTATTTTGCTAAAGCTATTTTATGGCCCAAAACTTCACACATTGACAGGAGGTTTTAACCGTTGAAAGGTATTACTCTAGATTATTTTATTAGACGTCTTGGCGTATTTGTACTGACGGTTTGGATTGCTGCAACCCTTATTTATATTATTCCCAGGGTAGCTCCTGGAGACCCTATTGCCGCGATGGTTTCACGCATGTCCCAGCAAGCTGGGTACATTGAAAACTCAGATAAAATCATTGAGGGTTGGCGCAAACGATTTGGACTGGATGACCCCTGGTATGTCCAGTATGGGCGCTATTTAAGAAATCTGGTCACTTTTGACTTTGGTTATTCATTAGCAACCTTCCCTACAACCGTTAGAGAAATCGTTGTTAGAGCAATGCCCTGGACCATTGGACTTTTGAGTATTTCTACCGCTTTGTTTTTTGTGATTGGCAATTTATTGGGGGCGCTGCTCGCCTGGAAGAAGACTCCTGCGTTTGTAAAAGTGTTGATTCCAGCCTCAATGGTTTTTACCTCGGTACCTTCCTTACTTGCCGGGCTTATGCTTCTTTATTTCTTCGCCTTTCAGCTTGACTGGTTTCCTTCGCTTGGGGCCTATGGTCGCGGCATTACACCAGGATGGAACTGGCCTTTTATAAAAAGCGCCATCTGGCATAGCATTTTACCGGCAGCATCTATCGTCGTGGTGACCTTTGGCTACTGGACATTAGGTATGCGTGGCATGATGATTACCGTTGAGGGAGAAGACTATATGACCTTGGCCCAGGCTAAAGGTTTGCGTCCTTTTTATACTCTTTACCGCTATATGATACGCAATGCAATATTGCCACAGATTACGGCGCTTGCCCTTACTCTGGGCACACTGGTAGGTGGGCAGGTACTCGTAGAATATATCTTCTCTTATCAGGGCATGGGAAATGCCATCTTTACTGCCATTCGCAATCAGGACTACCCGGTTATTCAAGGAACGTCTTACATTCTTATTTTGACTACGGCGCTAGCGGTTTTTATCATGGATATGCTCTACCCACTCATTGACCCACGTATTTCTCACGAGGGAAGCTGAGATGGCTACAGTTAGTGCTGCTCCAAAACGGAAGGTCTCGAGGTTCAATCGTTTTGACAATCCCTGGCTAAACCCTTATCTCCTAACGGGTGTCGTCCTTATCCTTATCATTTTACTTGGTGCCCTCATTGGACGGGTTGCCTGGGACTCAAACCTTGCTTTGGTAGGGAGTTCTCCTTTAAAACAACCTCCTGTAGGATTTAGCCATACGACCTTACGGGGTACCAGTGTCGGTACCTGGGAACACCCCTTAGGTACTGATGGTGACGGTCGTGACATGCTTGCCGTTATGATTGTCGGCGCTCCCAGAACGCTAGCCATTGGCTTTATTGCCGCCGCAGCTGGTATGGCTATAGGTATTCTTCTGGGCTTTATGGCTGGTTTCATGGGAGGCAGGGTTGATGACATCATTCGGATTGCCTCTGACACCACCATTACCATCCCTTCTATTCTGGTACTCATTGTTATTCAGTCGGTCATTCCCGTGAATCTCATTGGTATGGCCCTACTTATTTCGGCCTTTGCCTGGCCTGGCCCTACCCGGCTTATACGTGGCCAGGTTCTGAGTATGCGCGAAAGTGGCTATGTAAAGATGGCGCGCATTTCGGGGGCATCGACTTTTGACATTATGTTTAGAGAAATGATGCCTAATCTCATCCCTTATCTGGCGGCAAGCTTTATTGGCAACATGCAGGGTTCGATTCTAGCAGCCATTGGGCTCGAGGTTTTAGGGCTAGGTCCTCAGCGCGTTCCTACCCTGGGTAAGAGTATTTACTGGTCAGTGCAGCTTTCTGGTCTCAGTCAAGGTCTCTGGTGGTGGTGGGGCTTTCCCGCGCTTATTCTAGTGGTTATCTTTGTAGGTCTCTTATTAATCAACTTGGGTCTTGACGAAGTATCTAACCCCAGACTCCGGCGAAAGGTAGAGTAATGAGTAGTCAAGCCAATGAAACAACTCAAAAAGACTGGTCTAAAGCTAAGTCTGTTCTAAAAGTCAGAGATTTGCGTATTCACTACGACACCCCCAAAGGTGCAGTTATCGCCGTAGCTGGTATCAGTTTTAATCTTTATGAAGGTGAAACCCTTGGCTTAGTCGGTGAATCGGGCTGCGGAAAATCCACAACCGCCTATGGCATTTTGCAACTTATTCAACCTCCTGGACATATTGTGGGTGGAGAAATTCAGTTAGACGACAGAAATCTGATGGGCTTAAGTGAAAGGGAGTTCCGTCGGCTCCGCTGGACAAAACTAGCCCTGATTCCTCAGGGGGCTATGAATTCGCTAAATCCCACCATGAAGGTTCACCAGCAAATTGCCGATGTCATCACAACGCACGAAGGCAGACAGCCCAAAGAAAAAATGCGCAAGCGAATACTCGAGCTATTTAAAACCGTAGGTCTACCTGCACGCATTTATGACATGTACCCACATGAGCTTTCAGGAGGCATGAAACAGCGCGTTTGTATTGCCATGGGAATTGCACTCAACCCTTCAGTAGTTATTGCTGATGAATCTACCAGCGCTCTGGATGTGGTAGTACAACGCGTCGTCGCTCAAACCCTGCTAAAAGTTAAAGAAATGCTGGGCGTAGCCATGATAATGATTGGTCATGACATGGGGCTTATGGCCCAGATGGTTGACCGTATTGCGGTCATGTACGCAGGAAAAATCGTGGAGATCGCCAGTGTGCAGAGTCTTTTTAAAGAACCTATGCACCCCTATTCGCAGGTACTGATTGAATCAATCCCCTCACTTAAGGAAAAAAAGCCTCTCAAAATTACTGAAGGCATCACACACGACCCCAGAAATCCACCGCCAGGTTGCATTTTTCAACTGCGCTGTCCCTTTGTTATGGAAAAATGCAAAACCCAAGAGCCACCTTTACGCGAACTCAAACCGCGCCAGGAGGTTGCCTGCCATCTTTATGAAGTTAGTGAAACCGGGGAGGTGAAAAATGTCGCAGCCTCTGCTTGACATTCGTAATGCCACCAAGGTGTATCAGGTGGGGGGTGGTATTGGAAGTAAGAAAAAGGAAGTTGTTGCCCTACAAAATTTCAATCTTACGATTGCGGACAGACCTGCCACCATTACGACCATTGCTGGAGAAAGTGGTAGTGGTAAAACCACCTTGGCCAATTTGGTACTGGGTTTTACCCATTTAAGTTCTGGGCAAATTGTTTTTCAGGGTAAAGACATCGGCGAAATGACTCATAAAGAGATCATGGACTATCGCCAGAATGTCCAGGCTGTGTTTCAAGACCCTTTTGGCGTTTATAACCCTTTTTACCGTGTTGAACATGTCTTTGATCTGGTTATAAAAAACTTCAAACTTCATAAAAACGACTCTGAAGCCAGAGACCGCATAGAGGCAGGCTTAAATGCCGTTGGTTTACGTGGCGAAGACATTTTGCGCAAATATCCTCACCAGCTCTCAGGAGGTCAGCGTCAGCGCATCATGATGGCCAGAGCTTACCTGATTAAGCCAAAACTGATCGTGGCAGATGAACCAGTATCAATGGTTGACGCTTCGCTACGCGCTGCCATTTTGGATGTCATGCTTAAACTGCGCGATGAGGAAAATATTTCCTTCCTTTATATCACCCACGATTTGAGCACCGCCTATCAGGTAGGTGATCAGATATACATTTTGTATCAGGGTTCAATTGCGGAACGTGGCCCCACCACCAGTGTCATTGACAAACCTCACCATCCTTATGTGCAACTGCTGGTTGACTCTGTGCCGCAACCTGACCCAGATGACAAGTGGGATAAGGATATCGAGCTCCCCGACGAAGAAGTTATGCGTGCTGCAGATGCCAAAGGTTGCCGCTTCTATCCACGCTGTCCTAAAGGCTGGGAACACTGCCTGACCGCGGCACCACCCCTCTACAAGGTTGCCGAAAATCACCATGAAGCCTCTTGCTATCTTTACGAGCCTAAAGCTGTAAGTCGTTAGCTATGCAAGAGCCCTCGAGGCAAGCCTTTGGCGACCTCAACCAGCTAAAACTCGAGCTCCAGTTTGACGGATTTTCCAGTGAAGTCCTCTACTGGGGCTATTTTAGTGGCGAAACGTGGTGGCGAAACTACCTGCATGTGCACTCCTTTTTTGAAGTCTGCTATGTTTTACAAGGAGAAGGCAGTTTTCATATAAATGGTAAAGATCAAGCGCTAAAAGCGCAGGATCTATTTATTGCCCGCCCCAATGAGCGCCATGAAATCATCTCTTCAAAAAATCAGCCTCTAGCAATTTACTTCTGGTCATATACCTTAACCACTCAAAAACCGAGGCAAGACTACGATCTCTTTAAGCTTTTTCAGGCTTTTATACAAACTTCTGAGGTCATTATTGCAAATGCCACAAAACTTGCTGACTTGCTCGAGCACCTAAATAGAGAGATAAATCAGAAACAGCTTGGATACCGAACGGTAATTGAAAATCTCGCTAAACAGGTACTTATTGAAACGGCCAGAATGAGTGTTAGAACCTTACCCCAGGCAAGTCCTTTACGAGAATACAGTCATCAAGAATTGCTCGTCCGAACCATCGATCAATATTTAAGAGATAATACCAAAGAACCCTTAAGGCTAAAAGAAATTGCTGCTCAGATTCATCTTAGCGAGCGCCACATGAGCCGAACATTTAAAGCAGTAACAGGTAAAACTATAAAGAGCTACGCGACTGAACTAAAAATAGAGATCGCCAAACAACTCTTGCTCAAACAAAAATTAAGCATTGCCGATGTTGCCTATGAAACTGGCTTTCTTGATGCAAGACACTTTAGTACCTTGTTTAGAAAACATAGCGGTTTAAGCCCCAGTCAATATAGAGAGCGAGGTGGAACTGAGTTTATATAGCCTTCACGACGAACTTAAGTTGTTCTTTAAAAACTATTGCTGGCCTCTTCGAAGGCAGCCATTCTAACAGTTGGCGACCTAATCTGGGCGCTATGATTGACATATAGAAGCAAGATCTTAGAGTGATTCTCTTGAAAAACTCAGATGTCACCAGCAACCTTTATTTTCTTGGAAAGGAACAGTCATGGCAAAGCTCTTAAGCAAAGACGAAATAGACAAAGAACTCAAGTCGCTGACCGATTGGTCAGTAAAAGATCAAAAACTGTACCGCAAGTTCACCTTTGGTAATTTTGTTGAAGCTTTTGGTTTTATGACCAAAGTTGCCCTCGAGGCCGAGAAAAAGAACCACCACCCGGAGTGGTCCAACGTTTATAAAACGGTTGAAATTAACTTAACAACCCATGACGTCGGTGGCCTGAGTGATTTAGATGTTGAACTAGCCAAAGTGATTAATAGTCTGACCTAACCCTCAAGGCTGGTTTGCTGGTGGGTTTTCCTGCGTTTCACCCGTGTCTCCAGTCGTTTCTTCCTGCCCCGTAGTTGCCTCCTGACCTGTCGTGTCATCTTGGTTGTCATCTGCAGGTGGAGTCTCTTCGAGCGGGTCGGGTTCTCCTGAATTTTCTGTAGCATCTGGATCAGGATCTACTGGCTCATCTGGCGCATTTGGGTCTACTGGCGCATTTGGGTCTACAGGTCCACTTGGATCAGCGGCATCTGGACTAGGCTCTTCTCCTGGAACGGGGGGTAAAGCTTCCTCAAAAGTTGTATCGGCATTTGGGTTCTCCGGGCCGGTTTCCGAGGGTTCGGCAAAAGTATAAGCCGCCTGCAAGATAGCTAGGTCAGCCTTATCAACCTGTCCATCTTCATTCAGGTCAGCAGGTGAGCTGATATCACTCGAGCCGTACAGTCTGGCAAATTCTGCCAGATCATAAAAATCAACCGTTCCGTCCCGATTCAAATCTTCTTTAACCGCATTTAGACTGGCATCAAGCTGATTGATATCCGCTTCGCTCAATTCAATTGGGTCATCAGGCTTTATCGCAGGATTCATAATGCCGGTCCGACTGGTCGTTAGCCCAATTAGCAAACCCAGTTCATGCCGCAAGACGCGCTGATTATCTCTGGCACTTGGGCGAATCAAAATCTCAGTTTGTTTGCTTTCGTCTGCTGTTTGCACCGTGAGAGAATACAGGTCAGGACCATACAGCGCCTCATCGCCGTACTTTATGATTGTTTCTGCTTCTGCCTCTTCCGTAACCTCTTCAAAGTTGAGCGTTTCATCAACGGCTCTCCAGGCATCTAAGGCGGTCTGCAAGTGTCCTGAAAGATCGGCTTCTCCCCCATCAACATTGACATAGTAGGTAAAGGACATAAGTAGCAAACACAGAACCAGCCAGAGGCGCTTCATGGCTCTACCTCAAAACTCTGACGCATACGCGTGAGCAAGTCTTCTGGGCTAAGCCCCTGACCCGTAAGGACAAGCTGCTCGCCTTCTAGACTAAGCAAATCTCCTGCTTCTCCTCTAAATCCATTCTCCATTTCACGCCAGAGACCCTGGTTAAAACCTACAATTGGAGAATAGTACTGAGCATCATAAGCGAATAATATGAGCTTTTCACCGACTGTGAAACTCGGCATCAGGCTGACTTGCTGATTTACCGTGGCTGACTGGCCCCCGTAAAACAAAAGCTCGAGGCTAGAACTGTCTTCTTCGACGCCCCGGTAAGGCTCGAGTACTTCAAAACTCACCTGCGTCCAGGGTTCGCCGTCTTGCTCAACGACAGTTGTCGCTGTTACCGTGCCATAAAAAGCAATCTCGGCTTTCGCTAGCATGTCTTCAAAACTAAGCGCTTCAAACGTCGTTGCGTGTACCAACGTCAAAGCTGCCACGACCAAAAGTATCAGTAATTTTCTCATGGATTCTCCCCCGATCCGCCATTATTTTCTGCATCGGGATTTGTTGGGTCTGGATTTATGAGGGGATCTGTTTCGTCAGGGTTTGGTGCTGGGACCTCAGGTACTGGCGATTGGCCCTCGGTCACCACCGCATAGCTGTGCTTATTTTGTGAAGATAGAAACTCTACCTTGCTGGTAATCGCAAGTAAAGATGGCTCAATTGGTCTAAGCTCAAATTCAAACATACGCCTGTCAGCTGACAGGCTACCCCCAAGTACTGCCAGATCAACATTGAGGGCACCCGGGGCAAGCTGCGAAAACAGCGCAAGATTGTCCCGACTTGCTCGCAAACTACCCTCGACGAACTCAAAGCGTTCACTATCCCAGCTTATTAGCGCACGAAAAGCCTGAAGATCGCGTACATTCTTAAGATCAGCTCGCAGAGTAATGGTTCGCTGAATTTCGGTCTGAGGAACATTCAGACTTAGTTCAGCTGGAGGTGGTTCGGTAACTACCAGACTAAAGTCAGTAAAGGTCTTTGAAAGCTTGGCGTCAGATACCGTGATGGTAAAATTAAAGGTTCCCGTTCCGCTTGGCGTACCCACGATGGACCCACCTGAAAGCTCGAGCCCAGGTGGCAACTCGCCTTTAGATAACTCAAAGGTATAAGGCGTCAGCCCTCTCACTGCCCGAATATTTGCGGTATAGGCTTCACCAAAATAGGCCTCGGGCAAACTATCATTAATGATGGCGAGTGCCCCCGAATCTCCGGACGTGGTTAGCTCAGAATTGCAGCTAGAAAGACCAAAAATGACTATCAAAACAAGTAAAAATACAGCAAATCGCTGTTGCATAAACCTACTCTACCGAATTGAAGTATGAGTCAGTTTAAAAATTTATACCTTTGGTTGAACTAAAAAGCCCTTTCCTGCCAGACGCCAATGTCTTTTCTGGTTTTCTCTAACAGGATCACTTGCTATGTCACAAGTTTTGCTATGTCATACTTAGGAAAACCTTATGGCTTACGGTAACTAGAGTAGTTATAGTGCCTACTAAGACTGGGAGGCTCGAGTCTATGCAAATCAAATTCGTCTTACCTATTTCCCTGCGGGGTAGTGTTCGGGAGTTCCACGTTAAACGGCTGGCACGTGAACGCTATGCCATTGACAAAACCTTGTTTTCCAGTCATGGCAATCTTTTACTTGCTGATTTTGCCAGCGCGCAGGCTCTTGCCTTTAAAATAAATCAGGCTCGAGAAGTCGCAAAATACCCTGAACTTGCCGTTCGTGCTGGCGATCTTTACGCAGCCGGCTTGCTTGATGAACTGCTCCATTTACTGGTCGAAGCCTACAAAGAGCAAATTAACAAAAAGGTCATGGCTGAAGCGCTCGAGCTTGCCAAAGTCACCTTTGAAAGTGAAATGGATAAAACGCTGACTGACTTTGCCAGCGACTTTCCTCCAGCTACTGTTTATGACGGCAGCCAGAAGCTTGAAGACTACCTTCAAAGCAGTGAAGATGGGGTCTCTAATAAAGAGATTGTGCTTGAAGAACTCCTCATGCTTTACCTTGCCAACGCGAACCCGGCCATGGCATCCTTTAGTGAACTTATTGATGACTCGAGCCTTAAAGCAAGCGCCTATGAAAAGGTTATTAAACTTTTAAAAGACTTCTTTGCGGAGCAACCTCCTTTAATCTCTGGCGAAGGCTCGCTCTTTGACATGCTCCGCGCCCCAGCCCTGGCAAGCCCGGGTTCACTCGAGGGCCAGATTGCCTATATTCGGGATAAATGGTCGCCTGCCCTCGGCATAAAATTCCAGGCTTTGCTGGCACGTATTCTTACAACGTTAGATATCTTAAAAGAAGAACAAAAAATGGGCTTTGTTGGCGGTGGCCCTCCCCCAACCCATGTTCTGGACTTCGTCACCATGGGCACAGAAACGCTCTCGCGCCGTGAGCGCCACGAGTACGAACGGTTTAGCCCTGACAAGGCCTGGATGCCCAGAGTAGTAATGCTGGCCAAGAGCACCTATGTCTGGCTAGACCAGCTCTCTGGGCAGTATAAGCGGGATATATCCAAACTTGACCAGATACCTGACAGTGAACTTGACGAATTGCAGCGTCGCGGTTTTACTGGCCTCTGGCTCATAGGTCTCTGGGAACGAAGCGAAGCGTCAAAACGCATTAAGCACTTACGGGGTCAGCCTGACGCTGTCGCCTCAGCTTACGCCCTTTATGACTATCAAATTGCGCATGATCTGGGGGGTGACAGTGCCTATGAAGATCTGCGCAACCGGGCCTGGCAAAGGGGTATTCGCCTTGCCAGTGACATGGTGCCTAACCATGTTGGTATAGACGGACGCTGGGTAGTACAGCATCCTGAGTGGTTCTTACAGCTTGATCACAGTCCCTATCCTGGCTACAGTTTTAATGGCCCTGACCTCTCTTCAGATGAAAGGGTCGGCATCTTTCTCGAAGATCATTACTATGACAGCAGTGACGCTGCCGTCGTCTTTAAACGACTTGACCGCTGGACGGGTGAAAATCGCTATATTTATCACGGTAATGACGGCACCACCATGCCCTGGAATGACACTGCGCAGATTAATTACCTGAATCCTGAGGCCAGGGAAGCCATTATTCAGACAATTTTGCATGTGGCTCGCAAATTTCCGATTATTCGCTTTGATGCCGCTATGACGCTTGCCAAGCAGCACATCCAGCGGCTCTGGTTCCCCGAACCCGGTCATGGTGGCGCCATTCCGTCCCGAACTCAGTATGGCAGCATGGTTCACGAAGATTTTGAGCGGGCCATTCCTCAGGAGTTCTGGCGTGAAGTGGTTGACCGGGTTGCTGAAGAAGTGCCCGACACCCTCCTGCTCGCCGAAGCTTTCTGGATGATGGAAGGCTACTTTGTCAGGACCTTAGGCATGCACCGCGTTTATAACAGCGCCTTTATGCACATGCTTAAGCAAGAAGAAAATGCCAAATATCGGCAGAGCATAAAAAATACCCTCGAGTTTGACCCGGAAATCTTAAAACGCTTTGTTAACTTTATGAATAACCCCGATGAAGAACCTGCCATCGAGCAGTTTGGCAAAGATGACAAATACTTTGGGGTTTGCCTGCTTATGTCAACCATGCCCGGCCTGCCCATGTTTGGTCATGGTCAGGTTGAAGGCTACTACGAAAAGTACGGTATGGAGTACCGCCGTGCCAAATGGGAAGAGCAGGCCGACAGCTGGCTCATAGAGCGGCATTACCGGGAGATATTTCCGCTGCTCCACCGCCGCCCTGAATTTGCGGAAGTTGAAAATTTCTTGCTTTATGATTTTTACACTTCAGAAGGTCAGGTGAATGAGGATGTTTTTGCCTATTCCAACAATTATAACGGCAAGGCCTCTCTCATTCTTTACAATAATAAGTTCCAGACAGCCAAAGGCTGGATAAAATGGTCAGCTGCCTTTAAAGACAAGCGTGACGGTCATCTGAAACAGCGGGAAGTAGCCGAGGGTCTTGGCTTAAAGGGTGGCGAAAAGCAATTTGTCATCCTGCGTGAGCAGATGTCTTCGCTCGAGTACCTTAAGCGCTCGAGCCAGCTACAGGAGCAGGGTTTTTACACCGAACTGGAAGCCTTTAAATATCATGCCTTTGTGGATATTCGTGAGGTTTACGACGAAGACGGCAAATACGAGAAGCTCTACGATTACCTCGGCCAGGAGGGAGTTGATAGTGTCGACGAAGCCCTGCAAGATTTAGACTTTACTGAGGTTTTTGTCGCCCTGAAAGCCTATCTTGCCGCGGACTTAGATCTTAATGAAGTTATCAAAACACCCGCCATTCAAGTCCTCAAGCTATCGGTAGATAAGGCACCCGGTAAAGTAGCACTGAACGCCCTGAATAAAAAGCTCGAGTCCTTGAAAAGCCCCCTATCTAAAGATGCTGAGGAGTTAAGTACTCTGCTTCAGGCACATCAGCCTATGGTAACGATACTTGGCTTATTAAACAATCTGGCCCCCAAAGAAAAACTTGCTAATGCTAAAGCTCTGAGGCTCGAGCGCTTCTGGCAGAAAAACTATGGCAACGAGCAAAGCAGGCTACTTAGCGTGGTCCTGAGCAGCTCAGCAAGCAGTTTAAAAGAGCAGTTACGTGAAATTCTGCAAACAAGTGAAGGCCAGAGATTTATTGCTACCAATGAACACGAAGGTGTCCTCTGGTTTAATCAGGAACGCTTTCGCCTGCTTGCCACACTGCTAGCGGCTGATACGTATCTCAGAGAAGCAAAGCTTAAGCTCGAGCCTTTACTTAAGGAAAGTTTGGACCTCGAGCGGGTAGCAGAGTACAGATTTGATGCCCTCTTAAAAGCGCTTACCGCAAGTGAAAAACCTGAGGCGAAAAGCCTGAAGTCCACGACGCCCAAAAGCAAAAAAGTTGCAACTGTGGCTAAAAAAGCCAAGGCAGAGACAAAAACCGTAAAAACAAAAACGAAAGCGAGAAAGAAGCCAAAAACAAACGAAAACTGACCTTTAAACCGAACAACCGTCTGTTGAGTGATGTAGCTAGCCATAAGCAACTCGAGCGTGATCTTTTGTGAAAAAGTTTGCCAACTTTCGCCTTATTGACAAAAGCGCTAAAAACTTAACATAGCTAGCACCAGCCATACACCATACTGGTAAAGATTTCGGTCAATTGGAGATAAGATGATCTTTTTTGGTTCTCGCAGTCGTCAGGTCAAGATAGGAGAAGGTGAATTTAACTGCCCTGTTTGTAACGCTGAAAGGGTTTACAAGCACATGCGCACTACCGTATATTTCACCCTTTACTTTATCCCTCTTTTTCCTATAAGGCGTTTAGGGGAATATATTACCTGCCAGGCTTGTAATCAGGCCTTTGATATGCGGGTACTCGAGTACAAACCACCCTCTGAAAGCGAATTACTTGTCTCGCAGGTTCAGACTGAACTCGAGGCCGGTATGCCCATTCACATGATGGAGAAAAAACTGCTCAATAACGGTCAGTCGGCAGAAACAGCGGCGCGCACCTTAGAACAGGCATCTCGCAAACTTTTAAAGACCTGTACAAGCTGCGGCTTTAGTTATATTTCAACGGTGACAGCCTGTACCAATTGTGGCGGCGAACTTAAACTTGACTAGCGCTATCTCCTGATCGGTTAAACTGTGGATATGTCAGAGTTTGAGCGTATATATAATTCAGTCCAAAAAGATTGGGTAACCTTTTTAACGACAGCCAAGCAAAGTTCAGGAGAATATAGCCTGATTGAAGTTGAATTATCACCTGGAGGCGGGGTTGCACCGCATTTTCACACAAGATTTGCTGAGACCTTTACAGCAATTAGAGGTCAGCTGTCTATCTTGCTAGAAAAAGATATTCTCGTTTTGGAAACAGGCGCTTCTGTTACGGCCAAGATTGGTATACTCCACCGCTTTTTTAATGCCAGCCAAGAAACTATTCGCTTTCAGGTAATGCTTTCCCCCGGTGACAGCAACTTTGAAAATGCACTCAGGACAGGTTACGGACTTGCATCTGCAGGAAAAACCAATGCCAAGAGTATGCCAAAAAATATGCTCGAGCTTGCAGTCTTAGCAGACTGGAGCAATACAGTGATGCCAGGGCCAACCGCAAAGATAATCAAACCGGTCTTTAAGCAACTTTTGCAACTTGCCAAATATCGGGGCGTTGATCAGCGGTTATTCAAACAATATTGCCAGAACAACACTTAACTTTTTAAAGTTCAAAACAGTGTAAATCATCGGGTACGCTTAGTTCACCGCTAAAAATATCCCCAGCTTCTTTGAGCATATTCTCAGCGGTGCCATAGCGAGCAATATGGGTTAGTGCCAGCGCTTTTGCCCCAGCCTCTTTAGCCATCTGCGCTGCCTCGGCAGCAATCGGATGCTGTAGGTCTTTGACTCTGGGAATATAGCTAGCTCCATCTGCCCTGGCACAAAGAGCGTCACAAAGATATAAATCAGCATGTTTAGCCACTTCTATGGCATTATCACAAGGTAGCGTATCAGCACTAAAAGCAATCACTTTGCCCGCATGCTCGAGCCGAACCGCAAGCGTTGGCACCCGGTGCACAACTTCAAGAAACTCGAGCGTGTAGCCGGCTATATCGTAAGCCCTGCCCGCTTCAACAGGATGAAACTGAACATGCTCGAGTACATTAAAAGCAGCCTCACCATAAGTAAGAGTCAAAAGGTCTTTGGTAGCCTGCAAAGCGTCTGCGGAACCATATAAATGAAGCGGATTAGCAGCAATGGCTAAGGCCATTACCCCACCAATATGATCGCCATGGCGGTGAGTTAGTACAGCATGATGAAAGCCCTCAGGCGTTTTGCCAAGAGCTTTTAAACGGCGGACAAGTTCAAAGCCACCGCAAGTATCAATAAGCAAGGGCTCTCCAGCAGCTTCGACTAAAAATCCGGTAGTAGCTCTGGTGTAGTGCAGCGGCGCGCCAGTACCCAGGGTATAAAGCTTCATACAACCTCCCAGTCCTTACTCTCCCAATCTTACCCAATGTATGAAGCTATCCCAGGTACAACAGAGCATTTAGCGACTTAACACGCCTGTCGGGTCCTGACGCCATGACTGCAGCACTTTCATGTAGTTAGCGCGCTCAAAAGCTTCAGGGTTGGCAACATTCAGTTGACTCATACTACCTTTCATCTGGGTTACTGAGTCATAGTCATGATCGTCCATCCACTGGATAAGGGCGTCCTGAATCTCTCTAAATCTAGCAACGCCATTTCTAAGGGGTTCAGAGGCCATCATCGTGACGCTGGCTCCTGCCATGAGCCCTTTTAGCACATCAAAATGACTATGAACACCGCTGGTCAGGGCAAAATCTACGGGAACGCGGCCATACAAAATGGCAATCCAGGTCAGCGGCAAGCGTAAATCATGAGAATTACTGAGGACAAGGTTTGCCTTTACATCTAAGGTTTCCAGGTCAAAGTCCGGCTGATAAAAGCGGTTAAAAAGCACCAGACCATTGGCACCTTGCTTGGCAAAGAGTTTGGCCATGTGGGCAAAGCTCGAGAAGTAAGGACCAACTTTAACCGCAACAGGTATTTTTATGCTTTCTCTCACGCTGCCCAAAATATGCAGATAGCGCTCTTCAATTTCAGTAGCACTTAATTCGGGGTCAGTAACCAGATGGTAAAGGTTGAGTTCAAGCGCATCGGCACCAGCATCTTCAAGATATTTGGCGTAGCGCAACCAGCCATGATCGGTTATACCGTTAAGACTAGGGATGACAGGAATGTCAACGGCGGCCTTAGCAGAGCGCACCAGCTCAACATAGTCCTCTGAGCCAAGGTTAAACTGCTCGGGCTCCGGAAAATAGTCAAGGGCTTCAAAGTGGCTAAAGGTACCGTAGTGCAGGAAGTGATCCAGGACTTTACCCTCTTGCTCAATCTGCTCTTCAAACAGGGAGTGCATGACCACAGCAGAAGCGCCACCATCCTCTAACTGTCTTATGCCCTCAAGCGAATAGGACAAAGGGGAGGCCGAAGCCACCAGCGGGTGCTCAAGCTCGAGCCCCAAATAGCTCGTTTTTAAACTCATGACGTTACCTCCTCAGGCTTAGTGCTTGCCAGCTCTTCATAGCGGTGCCAGCGTTCGGTTACCAGTTCCTGGGCATGGTTGAGCAGCGATTCGGCTTCTTTTGGATTGCTCTGGAACAGCATGCGGTAACGCGTTTCATTGAGGGCATAATCTTTAAAAGTCAGTTTTGGCGCCCGTGAATCAAGCTGGAATGGGTTTTTACCAGCATCTTTTAGCCTGGGGTCAAACCGGTAGAGCGGCCAGTAGCCTGATTGTGAGGCCAGTTTTTGTTGCTCGAGCCCCTTCGCCATATCAATGCCGTGAGCTATACAGTGGCTATAAGCAATGATAAGAGAAGGTCCGTCGTAACTTTCCGCCTCGAGAAAAGCTTTGACCGTTTGGGCATCATTGGCACCCATAGCAATTTGCGCCACATAGATATAACCGTACTGGGTTGCCATAAGTCCCAGGTCCTTTTTCGGGGTGGCTTTACCACCCGCAGCAAATTTAGCAACTGCACCAAGCGCTGTGGCTTTTGATGATTGTCCACCCGTGTTCGAGTAAACCTCGGTGTCTAAGACGAGGACATTAACATTTCGACCGCTTGCCAGCACATGGTCCAGGCCACCATAACCAATATCGTATGCCCAACCGTCCCCCCCAACAATCCAGACAGATTTTTTCACCAGAATATCTGCCAGACTTAAGAGGTCTTTGGCTCTGGCTTCCTTGCTATCTTGCAGCAGCGCCTTAAGGCTATCAACACGCTGACGCTGGGCATCTATCTCGCCTTCGTTGTCCTGGACAGCATTCAGGATGTCATCTGCTAAACTGCCCAGTTCTTTGCGCATGCTCTCAACCAGCTCTCTGGCATAGACCTGTTGCTTATCAAGCGTCAGACGCATGCCGAGACCAAACTCGGCGTTGTCTTCAAACAGCGAGTTACTCCAGGCAGGACCGCGACCCTGCGCATTTTTGGCCCAGGGAGTGGTAGGCAGGTTGCCCCCATAAATACTCGAGCACCCGGTCGCATTGGCAATAATCGCCCGGTCACCAAAAAGCTGACTTAAAAGTTTAAGATATGGCGTTTCACCACAGCCAGCACAGGCTCCGGAAAACTCAAAGAGCGGCAGCAGGAGCTGAGCATTTTTGACATTATTAAAGGCCAAACCGTCATGTCTTGGAAAGTCAGGGATATCCAGGAAAAAGTCCCAGTGTTTGCGCCCCTCTTCACGGAGTGGCAGTTGCTCAACCATGTTGATGGCCTTGCGGCCCACCTGACTCTTGTTTTTTGCCGGACAAACTTCAACGCATAGGCTGCACCCCGTGCAGTCTTCCACGGCAACCTGCAGGGTGTACTGCTGCTCCTCGAGCCCTTTCCACATGGCTTTGGCAGTTTGGAAACCCTCGGGGGCATCGGCGTAAGCTTCTTCAGGTGCAACTTTAGCCCGAATGACCGAGTGGGGGCAGACCAGCACGCACTTGCCACACTGTATACAAACTTCGGGATCCCAGAGTGGTACTTCCTGGGCAATATTGCGCTTTTCCCATTGGGTCGTTCCGGTGGGGTAAGTACCATCAACGGGTAACTGGCTCACGCTAAGAGCATCACCATGCCCTGCAATCATGCTTGCCGTAACCGTTTGGACAAAGTCAGGAGCAGCTGCAGGTACAACCGGGGGCTGCTCAATGCTACTGGTAAGTTCCGCCGGATGCTCAACGCGGTAAAGATGCTCGAGCGCCGAATCGACCGCAGCAAAGTTCATGCGAACTACAGCCTCGCCTCGTTTACCATAGGTTTTTTTAATATAGCTCTTGATTTTCTCGATAGCTTCTTCTTTTGGTAAAACGCCTGATAGCGCAAAGAAACAGGTCTGCATGATGGTATTAAAGCGGTTACCCAGACCAATCTCTCTGGCAACTTCATAGGCATTGATGGTGTAAAGCTCGAGCCCTTTATCCAGGATGCCTTTTTGTATAACGCGTGGTAACTTATCCCAGACTTCATCAGGTCCATAAGGACTATTGAGCAGGAAAGTTGCCCCTTGTCCGGCACTTTCTAAAACATCGTATCTTTCCAAAAAGCCAAACTGATGCACCGCGACAAAATTTGCCTTGCCAATCAGATAGGTGCTCTGAATAGGTTTGGGACCAAAGCGCAAATGCGAAATCGTGCGTGCCCCGGACTTTTTCGAGTCATAGACAAAATAGCCCTGCGCATAAAAATCGGTTTCTTCCCCAATGATTTTAATGCTGTTTTTGTTGGCTCCAACGGTACCGTCAGAACCCAAACCCCAGAACACTGCCCGTTTGACCTCGGCTGGTTCTATGTTAATACTGGCATCGTACTCGAGGCTGGTATTTAGCACATCATCCTGTATACCCAGCGTGAAGTGATTTTTTGGATGGGGGTTTTTGAGTTCGTCAAAAAGTCCCATAACCATCGCTGGCGTAAATTCTTTTGAGGAAAGACCGTAGCGACCCCCGACTACTTTTGGCATGGTATCAAAATGGGCATCTTCGGTAGCAATGCCTTCAGAAAGCGCAGTAATGACATCTTGATAAAGGGGTTCACCGGCACTACCAGGTTCTTTGGTGCGGTCAAGAACGGCAACCGTTTTAACACTGGCAGGTAGGGCCTTAAAGAAATGAGCTACCGAGAAAGGTCGATATAATCTCACTTTGACAAGGCCAACCTTTTCACCTTGATTAAGCAGGTGATTTACGGTTTCTTCAGCGGCCTCTGCGCCCGAACCCATCATGACAATGACACGCTCGGCATCTGGCGCACCTACATAGTCAAAAAGCTGGTACTGCCGACCGGTATGGGCAGCAAATTTATCAAAAGCTTCCTGCACCAGCCCAGGAACGGCCACATAATAAGGATTAACCGTTTCTCTGGCCTGGAAGTAGACATCTGGGTTTTGGGCAGTACCGCGCATGACCGGGTGATCAGGCGATAGACCACGCGCGCGGTGTGCACGTACGGCTTCGTCATCAATGAGAGCTCGCAAAACCTCGTCGGGTAGGATTTCGATTTTTGAGACTTCGTGTGAGGTGCGAAAACCGTCCATGATGTGCAAGAAGGGAACTCGAGCCTCTAGGGTTGCGGCCTGAGCAATCAGGGCAAAGTCATGCGCTTCCTGAACAGAGTTAGCAAAGAGCATGGCAAAACCTGTTGAGCGCGTTGCCATAACATCACTGTGATCACCAAAAATAGATAAGCCCTGAGCAGCAATCGAGCGCGCTGCAATATGAAAAACGGTACTGGTTAATTCGCCAGCAATTTTGTACATATTGGGGAGCATAAGCAGCAGACCCTGGCTGGCGGTAAAGGTTGTCGTTAGCGCTCCGGTTTGCAAAGCTCCGTGAACTGCCCCGGCAGCGCCCCCCTCAGCCTGCATTTCCTGAATAAGTGGAACTGTACCCCAAAGGTTCTTTTCGCCTCTTGCCGTCCACATATCAGCAAATTCCCCCATCGGCGATGAGGGGGTTATCGGATAAATAGCAATAACCTCATTTAGTTTATGGGCAACTCTGGCAACCACTTCATTGCCATCTTGCGTAACAAACTGGCTCATATGAAAGCCTCCTGCTAAAAGCCTAGTCGGTGATCTTGGGGGCATGCATGGGTGCTGCTCTGACAGTTTTTGTCAGACTTTTTCGGACACTCGTTTGGTCTACTTAGCGATATAGAAGCTATAGCATCAGGTAAGAAAATCTCGGACAAGCAAGGTAAGAAAGTCGCGAATGAATTGGGGCATAAACTTGCCTAAACTGCTACAACAGGAACTCTGTTTAGGAGGCGAATCTTATGGCCCATGTGCTTATTCTTTATGCTACCCAGGAAGGACAAACGCGCAGCATTGCCGAGTTCATCGGGGATATTTTAAAAGATGAAGGGCACACAGCTGAAGTCGATTCGGTTGACACGCCAAAAACGCTGGGTTCTTTTGACGCGGTAATGATTGGGGCTTCTATTCATATAGGCCACTATCCGCAAAGCCTTCGCGATTTTATCAAGAAGCATATAAAGCGACTGAACGCCATGCCCTCAGCTTTTTTCTCAGTGTGTTTAACTGCCAGTAAAACCGATGAAGAACATAGGGCGCTGGCACAAAATTATCTTGACGGCCTATTTAATGAGTCTGACTGGAAACCAGACTTAAGCACAAGCTTTGCCGGCGCTCTCAAATTTACCCAGTATGGCTTTTTCAAAACCCAGCTAATGAAAGCTATTGCTAAACGCGAACATTTGCAGGTTGATAGCAAACATGATTACTCGTATACCAGCTGGGAAAAAGTTATGCGCTTTGCTATGAAATTTGTACAGCTTTTAAAAAAGCCTGCCGCCCCGTCACAGGCAGAAGCTAAGTTAAACGCTAGCCTGTAAACCTACTACCCAGGTAAGAATATAGCAGGCGCTACCAGGCCACTGGTTCGCTCGAGTAAGTACAAATTGATTGACTCGAGCCAGGAGTTGTCTTGCGGTGTTGCCAGAGCGTAGCTAGGCTCTAGGCGTAATCCTAATTCATCAGATAGCGCAGTAGCGGACGATCATAAACCACAGCGTCAGTTTCGCTGCGCTCGAGCATGGCAAAAGCATCATATGGTATGGCACGTTCTACAAAGCCAAGCTCGCACAGGAAGCTTTGGACCAGCATAACGAAGAGATATCTGGGAATAGCTAAATAGTAAGCTCGGCAGCCACCTGAGACCTTTTTTAGTCGTTAACGAAACGGCGTTAAATCTGGCAATTGAAGTCAGAGTTAGTGTCCTCTACGCTTAAGAACGGCTTCAGGCGTGCTCACCAGTATGATGATATCCCACCAGATAGACCAGTTTTGTACATAATAAGCTTCCATTTCAAGACGCTGCTGAAAGCTGACACTGTTACGTCCTGAGGTTTGCCAGTAGCCGGTTATACCCGGTTTTGCTGCAAAGATGGTTTCTGCAAACGTACCCACATCAGACCGCTCTGCCACGAGATAGGGCCGAGGGCCAATCAGACTCATCTCTCCTAGCAAAACATTAAAGAGTTGAGGTAATTCGTCGAGGCTTAATTTTCTGAGCCATTTTCCTACTCGAGTTATCCTCGGATCATGTTCCAGCTTATGGTAGGTCTCGTATTCTTCTCTTAGTGCTGGATTGGTACTTAAAATGCTTTCCAGCTTTTTGTCAGCGTCCAGATACATGGTGCGGAACTTAAGGCAGCGAAAAATTTTGTCATGTTGTCCCATACGCTCACCCGGATAAAACGCTGGCCCTCTGCTGTCCAAACGAACCAAAAGGTACAAAAGCAAGAGTAGCGGTGAAAAAACCAGGATCATCAGCAAACTCAGAATGATATCAATGGTTCTCTTGATGGTGCGGTTAAGGGGCAAACGCAGGCCCAGCTTGACCTCGAGTGCCAGTAACCCATCAACGCTGCTAGTATAAACACCCTCACTGGGTATGCCCGTTAATTCTGGAATAAATTGAACAGTGGTGATGCTCGAACCCCTATGAAAATTGGGGAGACTTTCCTTTCTAGGGTCTACGGTAACAATGGCATGGTCAATGCCATTTTCATAACTAAAAAGCTCAACCTCCGCAAAGGTGCCAAGCACTGCTAAACCAGAAACGATATCATCTTGCACCCTGGGATCATCATCAAACACCGCCATCGGATTGAGTCCATTTAAAGGGTGATTGAGCATAGCCTGTGCAACTCGCTTTCCGAGTGTTCCTGCACCTAAAATAACAACAGGTTTGCCCCATAGACCTAAACTGAGAAGAAGCAACTTGGTAAAAAATCGACCTAACGGAAGCACCACGAAGCTGGCCAAAACAACGATTAGCAGCACAAACCCTGCTACCTGCAATGATTCAAACAGCAAAGTTCCCGCAGCGATTATCAGCGATGCATAAAAAGAACTGTAAACCTGCTTTTTAAGCTCTTGCGCCGCACTTAGGCCATAGCCAGGATAGAGCCCTTCCCGCCAGGCCATTGCTGGCCAAATAAGCAGAGCCAAACTCAAACTTTGGGGTAATTGCAGGAGGGTGTAGTTCTCAGGATAAATCGTCCAGAGGGTGATGGATAAAAGAAAATAAAGCAGGATGTAATCCACAAATCCCAGGCACATGCGCACAAAGAGTTGCTGACCACGGGTGTCAACCCGCATACCCTGGTGCAAACTACTCCGCCATCCTGCGGCTGCAGCCAGAGGATACAGTACTGCCCCATAAAACAAACTGATGTCAAAGCTATTTACGAGCAGCAAAACAGCAATAACAGTTAGGAGCAGTCCGTCTCTTTGCCTCATTGCTTGCCAGGCAAGCGCCCAAACAAAAAGTAGCAGACCAGCAAAACCTAAAAAGCCTCGTTCAAACAGCGTTTGCAAAAAAAGATTATGGGTATGAGCTGGAATAGCTTGCAGCTGGCTTTGCTGATCTGTATGTGCCTGATAAAAGTCCGGAAATGCACCCAGACCATGTCCAAGCCAGGGTTTCTCGGCGATGCCCTGCCAGGCCACACTCCAGTAGGGAATGCGCGCCACGCCCAAGCTCAGGCCACGTGACGCTGCCCCCGGTGCATAAGAGGTTAAAGCCGATTGCTCGAGCTGAAACCCGGCAAAGCTCGTTGTGGAGGCAAAGGCCTCTTGCTGATCGGGTGTTAGCCCAAGATACAAATAGAGTTTGGGGGTATCTCCGTCATAAATAAAACTCACAAAAACTCGAGTCCAGTCTCCTTGCTTTTCGGCAATACTCGCGTCAACAACCCGGCCCTGACCAGAAACGGAGGCATACCAAACCCCACTACTAAGCTGGGCACTTAATATAAACTCTTGGTCGTCAGCAGTTTTGCTCCAACCCTGAATACCTGGTCTTTGGCCTTCAGCATCCTGTATCCAGACACTTGCCGTATAGACTTTAGCTCTTTCAATCGGAATAACCTGCTGCAACCGAAGCCACTGAGCAGACCCATCTTTCGTTACCTGGTAAGCAGTTAACGCCTGTCCGCTTATCGTTACTGGATAGGTTTCATAAGAGGTAAAACTGGTATCCCACCAATCACCAGAAGGTAGCTCAGACCCCTGAACCAGATTTTTGCCCTGACTTCCCGGCACAATATCCAGCAAAAAACCAACATTTCCCCAACCTAAGCGGGGTCCTAAGCCAACACTCAAAACAAGGATAGCGGCAGCCGCCAAAAACCCCAGGGCCCGTTTGCGCCATGAATAGTCACTTTGCAAAAATAAAACAAGCACAAAAATAACCCACGCGATTGCGGCTTCCCGGCTTCCTGACAATAAAATTCCAGAAGCTGAAACAGCTAATGCCAATAGTCGCAACCTTATAGACTGAGATAACAGCGCCACCAGGATTCCTAAGGTTAGTACCGTATGCCCATAAAGTGCCGGATGATCCTGCCAGACCACTGCCTGACTAAGTGACTTGTAGGCAAAGTTAATATTGGCAATTTTAAACAAGCCGGAGATCACGATAAGCCCAAAACCAGCAAATAAGCCCCAGGTGGTAGCCCTTGCATTAGCAACAAAAAGGTTGAGACGAGGTAGCTGGCTAAATGCCAGATAAACCAGAAAAGGAGCAGCAATCTGCAAAATAGACAGTCCTGCATTTGCCAGACTGTGACTTGCCAGAGGTAAACTAAACAGGAGTGCCGAGCCAAGCCATAGCCACACTAATCTAGCTGGAAAGACTCGAGACTGGATAAAAAATAAAATGGCAAAAAAAGGACCATAATTGGGTAAAAAGGCAAAGCTAAATCCCAAAAAAAATGCTAGGCTTCTTTCTAAGGTCAAAGACATCATTTTTCACCAAGTATGGTAACTTAAGCCAGCTTAGGAAGTCTTCCGGTAAAATTAGTGAGCAAAACTGAAAACGCTCTTTTCAAACCTTTGGATTTTATACCTTGTTTACGACTCCCAGCCTAAGTTTGCCTTACTATTCTATCTGAATTATGGAGACAACGATGAAACGTGCATTAATTACAGGAATCACTGGTCAAGACGGTTCCTATTTGGCAGAATTGCTTCTTAAAAAGGAGTACCAGGTGCACGGCATTATTCGCCGCGCAAGCAGTTTTAATACTGACCGCATAGATCATTTATACCTTGATCCTCATAGTTCACAGGCTCAATTATTCTTGCACTACGGCGATCTTGCCGATGGCACCAATTTACGTCGGTTAATTGAAACCATCGAGCCTGATGAAATCTATAATTTGGGCGCTCAATCTCATGTCGCTGTGTCCTTTGCCCAGCCTGAATATACTGTAGATATTGACGCCTTAGGAACTCTAAGGTTACTTGAAGCCATTCGTGATTTTCAAAACCGAACGGGCAAAAAGCTCAAATTTTACCAGGCCGGTACCTCGGAAATGTTTGGAGCTTCAAAACCACCCCAATCTGAATCAACTCCTTTTTATCCACGGTCACCTTATGCTGCTGCCAAAGTTTATGCTTACTGGCAAACTATTAACTACCGTGAGGCTTATGACCTTTTTGCCTGCAATGGTATTCTTTTTAATCATGAATCAGAGCGGCGCGGAGAGACTTTTGTAACGCGCAAGATTACTCGAGGGGCAACCCGAATTAAACTTGGTTTACAAAATAAACTTTTTTTAGGCAATTTGGATAGCAAACGTGATTGGGGCCATGCCGAGGATTATGTAGAAGCCATGTGGCTTATGCTGCAACAAGAACAAGCTGACGACTATGTTGTTGCCACAGGCGAAGCTTACTCGGTCAAAGACTTTGTCAAACGTGTTTTTGACCAACTTGATCTAGACTGGAAAAAACATATTGAGATTGACCCGCGTTATTTTAGGCCTACCGAAGTCGAGCATCTTTTAGGTAACCCTGCTAAAGCTCAGCAAAAACTAGGATGGAAACCCAAAGTTAGTTTTGAAGATTTGATTAAGCGCATGATTAAGCATGACTTAGAGCTTGCCAAACAAGAAAAGGTTCTACTCGAGGCTGGTCATGAATTACCCTTACGGGGTATCGCCAGTCAGTAGAGGTGAATATAACTATGCATAAGCATGCCAAAATATATATTGCAGGACATCGTGGCTTGGTAGGTTCTGCCCTGTTAAGAAAACTCGAGAGCGAAGGTTATACCAATCTTCTCGTCAAAACTCATAAAGAACTTGATTTACGACAGCAAGACGCCGTTCAGAGCTTTTTCCAAAACGAAAAACCCGACTATGTATTTTTGGCTGCAGCCAAAGTTGGCGGAATTTTGGCTAATGCCAGCCACGGAGCCCAATTTATTTATGACAACCTTATGATAGCGGCCAATGTTATCCACTCGGCTTATGAAGCGGGTGTTACAAAACTTCTTAACCTAGGAAGTTCCTGTATCTATCCTAAATATGCAGAGCAACCTATCCGCGAAACATCTCTGTTAGGAGGTGTTCTCGAGCCAACAAATCAGCCCTACGCCCTTGCGAAAATTGCTGCCATTGAACTTTGTGACAGTTATCGTAAGCAATATGGTTGCGATTTTATCTCTGCCATGCCGACCAATCTTTTTGGACCAAATGATAATTTTGACCTGCAATCAAGTCACGTTTTACCTGCTTTACTTAGAAAAATGCTCGAGGCACAAGAAAAGAATGCACCTAGCGTAACCCTCTGGGGTACGGGTACACCAAAGCGAGAATTTCTGTTTGTCGATGATATGGCTGATGCATGCTTGTTCCTCATGCAAAACTTTTCCGAGCCAGGACCCATTAATGTTGGTACAGGAAAAGATATTAGTATAAGGGATTTAGCTATCCTGATAAAAGAACTAACAGGCTACCAGGGCGAACTTATCTTTGACAGCAGTAAACCAGACGGAACTCCGCGTAAATTACTCGATGTGTCAAAACTAGCCAATGCTGGCTGGCAAGCCAGCACCAGTCTTAGACAAGGCATTCTCTCTACCCTTAACTGGTACCTAAGTCAAGCTGAACTCGAGCATGCTTAAAAGCCAAGAGTACAGCCAAGCTATACATGGTTCCGGTATAAAACAGAGTGTAGTCAAAACCATTCATTAGCAGCAAACTAAACCAAAGTGGCCATAGGGGCTGCTCATATCGAAATGCTATAAAAGCAAGTAGTAAAATACTAATAAGTCCAGGCATGCCTCGCTCAAATAATACTTGCAGATAAAGGTTGTGGCTGTGGCTTGGTTTGTCATTATAAAGCGAATGGTTTAGGCTGTATTGCTCATAATAATGGCTAAAATTTTGTCCCCAGCCCACCCAGGGTTTAGCGAGAAAGCCCTGCCAGGCAGCCCGCCAATACTGAGTTCGGGCAGCTAAAGTACCAAATCCAGCATCAAGCCCGCCAGCTTGATAAGGCAGGGCCTGATCCCCTTTTACAAGTTGCAGGGCGCCAAATTCAGCTATTTCTGTTTGACCAGCCTGTAAATCGGGAGCCGCTCCTAGATTCCAGATTAAGGCTCTCCGACCTTCATAACGAAAACTTATCCAAACCTCGTATCCGGAACCTTTAGACACCTGGCCCATTGATAATAGTTCTCCGGGACCCTGTACATCTGCTTGCAGTTCGCCAGACTCGAGTTTAGCCATTACCTGAAAGGTTTCACCCTCGACCTCTCCCCACCCAAGTAAGCCGGGCTTAGATGAATTTATAGGTCTTATCCAGGCACTTAGTGTATAGGTCTGTAAAGGCTCGAGCAGCACCGCCTGCTGCAAGCGCATATAACTTTCCGGGCTTTGTTTGCCAAGAGTATAGAGCTTATAAGGCAAATTCGGATCTTGCCTCTGCTCAAGTACCGATATACCCGTCTGCTGCCATAAACGATTTTCAGGATACTCTGTTGCTTTTAGCAAATTTGCAGAATCATGTGAAATAACAAATCTTAACCAACCCAGGCGACCAGGACTAAGACTAAGCCCCAGAACAACTACTAAGGCAGTCAACAACCAGATAAGCGTACGCCGATTTAGTCCTAGCTTGCTCAGGAAGTATAGCGCTAGCAAACAGAAAAAACCTAAAATTGCCGCGCGACTACCCGCTAACAGGATATTTAGAAAGATTAGCAAGAGTTGTAAATACAAACCATGGCTTTTGAAAAAGATAAGAAGGATGGCGGCTAGAACTACCAGACTGTGCGATAGCAAATTAGGATCAGCGGCCAAACCAACAGCTCTTGGCACTTGCCTGGTGAAAACCGCATAGGTATTAAACAGGGTAAGCACTAGCAAAGCAAAACTGATACCTGCCCGCCAGTACGGTAGTAGCGATTTCATTTTGGGAAAGATGGCTTTTAGACCTTTATAGCTCAACCATGCAATCAACAGCTCGAGTCCAAGACTAAAATCAAAGCTGGCTGGGAAAAACAAGGCAGGCCATATATAAAGCAGACAGACAAAAAGAAAAATACCGTCAGCCCACGTTGGAATAAAGCTTTTAATTCGTATAAATGGAATTAGGGCGACAGGTAGATAAGCAGGTAAAACCACGAGCGTCATTGCCGCCCCAAGTAAGCAAAAAGCATTTATCGCAGCTGGCATTTAGGTGCTGGGATCACTCAAGCGCTTTTCCAGCTTGATTCCAAGAAGCTGCAGCAAAAAAAACCATATAAATCTGGGATTATGTTTGGCATAACGCTTCCATAGCCTTTGGGGGTCTTGTGAGAGTCGGAACAGCCACTCGAGCCCTGCTCTTTGCATCCAGCGTGGTGCCTGTTTAATTCTGCCCGAATGAAAATCAAAGGCGGCACCTACTCCCAGCATCACCATAGGCAATTTTTCTTTATGATTGGCCATCCAGTTTTCCTGCTTTGGGCAACCAATCCCTACAAACACGATTCGTGCCCCTGACGCCACAAGTTCACTGATGTATTTTTCATCTTCTTCTTGACTTATTGGGCGAAAGGGAGGCGAAATTTGACAAACAACATTTATCCCCGGAAAGCTGTGTTCTAAAAACCTGGTAAAATCTGTCAGCGATTCAGGTGTTCCTCCATAAAGAGCCAGTGGAATCTCGGCCTCTTGCGCGGCTTTCACGGTAGCTAGCACAAGATCAGCACCCCGAACCTGTGAAGCGTCGCTAATCCCAAGAGCTTTCAAACCCCAAACCAGGGGTTTACCATCTGGTGTTACTAAATCCGCACCATTTACCACGGCCCGAAATTCTGGATCGTCAAATGACTCCATGACCATATGTACGTTTGCTACACAAACATAGCGTGATGAAGCTTCTTTAGCCCAACCAATAACACGCTGTGCTAAATCAGCATAGCTGCTAGCATCTACCCTCATACCTAGAATTTTCCGAGATTGAAGCGCGGCACTACTCACGAGGTTAGTTTATGCCATGCCACGGCGAGCCAACGTTGCATTGTAAATGCTTAATAATTGCTGAACCTGCACAGTCGCCTGAAACCGCTCTTCGTACATATGTCTAGCAGCTACGCCACATGCCCTGATTAAATCCCTGTGCCCCCAGACTTGCTCGAGTCTCTCCGCCAAGGAACGAGCAGAGCCTGCCTGAAAATGCCAGCCCGTCTGACCATCCTTGACCCATTCTGCCAGGCTACCATGACCACTAACCACAACTGGCAAGCCTGTCGCGTATGCTTCCACAAGCGTCATAGGAAAATTTTCATAGGCAAGGGAAGGAATAATGAGCAGGCTTGCATCTTTCATTAAACTTAAAACCTGATCTTTTGGTTGGGAACCCAGAAACTCCCTATCCCCTGAGTGCTTTTCCACTTTATGGCGCAGAGGGCCGTCTCCAACGATTTTCAACTTTATAGGCAGCTCGAGCTGCTGCCAGGCCTCGAGTAAAACCTCAATTCCTTTCTCTTCCGAAAGTCTCCCTACATATAGGGCATAATTCCCCTGATGGGTACCCAGACCAGGATCTTCAGGTAGAAAATTAGGTTTTACAAAAATCCTGTCTTCTGGATACCCGCCGTCAACAAACTTAGTTTTAGCAAATTCACTCAGTGCAATATAGCTGGTAATTGCCTCAAAACTACCCAGCAGTTTATGTATTTTTTGCATTGATATAACCGCAGCCGATTGCGCTCTACTATTATGATAGCAACCAAATTGAATGGCGGGATAGGCTAAGACTTTCCCCAAACAACGTTCACAGGGCTTAGCATCCCTGAGAAAAAGAGCATTGGCACATAGAAAGCGAAAATTATGCAAGGTTTGCACCATTGGAAACTGTTTACTCTGTAAATATCGGTAGAGAACAGGAGAAAAAGCAGGAAAAATATTATGTATATGCACCATATCTGGCTTAAAAGCTAGAGCCGCTTCAAGATTTACCCGATAATCCTGATTCCAGATCATTTTTCTGGCTATAGCCAGCCTCGAGTTATCCTCGACAAAACTTTGATTATTGAGCCAGAACTGCCTTATATCGATCCCAGCCTGCCTTAGCAAATCAAATTCGTGCTGAGCAACCGCCTCTTCTCCGCCCGTCTGAGTATACTGGGCATGAATCTGCAAAATCTTCATACCGCTGAAGACTCACCCAGGTTTTGAGCCATAGTAATAAGCAGCCAAATCAGAATCGTAACCTGAGGATACTCGAGCCAGTTATCAGTAAGCAAAATAAACGGCAAAATAATAATTAAACTAAGTGCAGAAAATTGCAGCAGTTTATGAGCTTTTAAGTGAGGCTTTTTCTTCATAATTTGGTAATAAAGACTTATATAGAGAATGCAAAGGACCAAGAACCCTAAGGGACCAAATTCCATGAATAGGGTCTGCAAGGACTGAAAAGGCTGGTTTAAAACCCCATCCTGAAATTGAACAGACCAAATAGATTTATTCCAAAGTGGATATATAATTTCACGAGTATAGCTTGACATACTTACAGGTAGGTAATTAGGGTGTTGTTTAAGATATTCCCCCGAAAGGATAAGCGCCGCGCGACTCGAGAAGTGACCTAGTCCTGTCCCAAAAGCAAGCGAAAATGGTTCTTCTTTGAGCAGTTCAAAACTCTTGTCTAAGGCAACAAGCTTGCCATAACTTATAGTTCCTCCTGTAAAAGCTCGAGGCAAAGTCCTGGCAATATTCTGAGCATAGGTCACATTATCAGCCTGAAAAAAGACAAATAGGGCAAGGATTCCACACAGGGCGATGATACCCAGCCCTCTAAGTAAAAGAAGCAACTTAAAGGAAATTCCTGGAAGAAAGACATGAGGTAAAAAATAAACAAGCACCAGGAAACCCAGCAAAAACAGGGCCGTTGTTGAGAGCACTGAGCCAAACACCGCTCCGCCCAAAGCACCTATAAAGCCTAAAATAATCAATTTGGAGCGGTAGCCAAAAAGTAGAGCATAAGCAAGTAGAAAAGCTTGAATAAGCATTTTGACAGCAAACAAATGGGCATTAGTCATGAGGCTGCCAACTGCACTATCACCCGAACTCATCGACACAAAAAGTAAGGAACCTGTTGTGCGGTAAAGCTGAAATGCCGCCATGATAAATTCGGCGATAGACAGCGTCGCGATAATACCGAGCAGAAAAGGAAAGTACAGCTCAAGCTTTGGAATCCTGACGCAAAGTAAACCAACCGAGCTGAAAGTAAGAATAGACAAAAACACATTTGACCAATGTAATTCCTGGGGATGAATGATAAAACCAGCAAAAGCTAAAAATAAGACAAAAAGCAAGGCAAGAGTTACAGTTTTACTAAGGTAAATCTTCTTTAGCAGCAAAGCTCCCACAATAAAGATAGGAACTGCAAGATAGGCTAATAACTGAAGCCCTCCGGATACTGGAAACCAGCTAAGCAGCATTAAAGCTAACAGACTTAGTTCGGCAAAGGACAGGTTTCTTAGGGCTGTACGCCGGAAAAACAAGCGAGAAAACTTAATAGGATGGCCCAGCATCATTAACTTTGCTTTACAACCGTCTGTATGAACTCAATTTTCCTGGTTTCCTTGTAGCTTAAATCTATCCGCTCTTGCACATCCCTGTATGGTATAGCCTTGTTATGCCATCTGGTCACAAAACGACGTATGGTTAAGACATTGTCCTTAACATTGTCCTCAAAATTACCCAGGTTGAGTGCATACTCACAGTCTTTTAAGTCAGTGTCTTCATACCCCACAACGACTGGTAAAGAAAACGCCAGATATTCCCTCACTTTTAGAGGAGAAGCCTCTTCAAGACCAGCGCGGTGCAAAGCCAGGGTTCCAATGCCGATATCCATTTGAGGATAAAGCTTGTAAAGTTCTGTCTTAGTCAAAAGCCCATAAACAGTTACATTTTGAAGGGTTACTTTGATACTCGGCCCTACAATGTGAAAATCATAGTCGGGACAATGCTCGGCAAGAAATAAGAGCTTATCCACACCATGCCAGGTCATGTCAGGCGAACCCGCAAAAATCAGCTGGCAACGGTCATTTTTTGTTTTAGTGGGAATAGTGATGCTCGAGGTATCAAAACCATTGCTAACAACCACTGTAGGTTTGTCAAACTCAGCAAGCGACTCGGCAATTTCGTGACTCACGGCTACAAGCGCAGCAGCTTTTCCTAAAACCATGTTCCGTGTCTTAAGGTGTACGGTACGTTTTAGTAGACTCATAAGCTTTAGTTCATTAGCCTCTAAAGAATTAATCTCAACAGCAAATGGGGCAAGCCTTAAAACCTTTAAAAGTCCAGGGTACCAAATACCCTGTCGGTAATAAATAAAATCAGGCAAGAATGTTTTTACGGCCTTTTCCAAACCAGCGACTGACAAAAGCTTGTTGACGTAATAGATGCCCTTTTGGGGAATCCTGCTGCTAAGGGGATGGGTAAATAGTTGCAAGCCTGGCATCTCCGGAGGCAATACCGGGTCTTCTTCAGGAGGAGAAACCAAAAAAACTTGTACTTCATGACCCAATTTTTGCCAAAGCTTAGACTGCATCGAGATTTTGTTTAACACGCCACTCGAGCGGTAAGCTTGCCACTCTGCCAAATATGCAATTTTCATGACTCTTTTAGCAGTGTGACAATCTTGTTGCAACTATGCCCATCACCATAAAGATCTAACTTTGCCGGAAATTTTTTACGAGCAAATTCATCAATGGTATGATAAATATAATCCGCTGATTTTGGACTAATCAAAATATTCCAACCCAAATCAACCAATTCTTGCCATTCGGTTTCATCTCTTAAAACTGCACAGGGAACCCCATGAAAATAGGCTTCTTTCTGCACACCTCCAGAATCGGTAATGATTAACTTTGCTTGCTTTTCTAAGTGAACCATGTCCAAATAGCCCACTGGTTCTATAATGCGCAAATTGCTCGTACCATCAATAGCTATGTTTTGATCAGCCAGTTTGGTCTTGGTGCGAGGATGGAGTGGCAAAATGATAGGCATCTGAGTGGATAACTGTTTTAAGCCTTCCATAATAATGCTTAGCCGTTTGGCATCATCTGTGTTCTCCGCCCGATGAATAGTTGCTAGAAAGTATTGTTTGGGCTCGAGTTCCAAGCTTGGAAGGAGCTTGGTGTTTATTCCTGCCTTTTCGCCATAAAAAAGCGCAGCGTCATACATTACGTCTCCCACCAAATGAATTTTATCCTGAGCTATACCTTCATGGTGCAGGTGTTTTACTGCAGTTTCCGTAGGAGCAAATAAAATACTAGCTATATGATCGGTAAGAATCCGGTTGATTTCTTCTGGCATCGTCCGATTAAAAGACCTTAAACCGGCTTCAACATGGCCTACAGGAATATGCAATTTGACAGCGGCCAAAGCGCCAGCGAGTGTTGAATTTGTATCTCCATAAACTAGGACCCAATTAGGCTTCTCCTGTTGTATGACGGTCTCAAGAGCCTCGAGCATTCTTCCCGTTTGTGCCCCGTGCGGTAAGGAACCTATTCCTAAGTTATATTTTGGTTCAGGGATCTCGAGTTCGTTAAAAAAGACCTGTGACATACCAGCATCATAGTGTTGCCCGGTATGCACCAGTATCTCCTCAATGCCTTGCTCTTTCTGAATAATCCGAGAAACTGTAGCCGCTTTGATGAACTGCGGCCTAGCTCCTACTACCGTCAATATCTTCATTTGAATTCCTTATCATGCAATTTTCTAGCCGGCACCCCGACAAGCGTACAATAACCTTCTGGAAAGCTTTTACTCACTACCGCTCCAGCACCAACAATTGTATGAGGCCCTAAAATAACTCCTGGTAAAATAACCGCATTCATTCCAATCCAGCAGTTCTCCCCAAGCTCAATGGATTTGCCCGGCAAATGTTTGCTCGGCGATTCAGGATCATGATTGGCGGTAATGAGGCCAACATTAGGAGCAATATACGATCCTTTACCAATCCTAATTGATGCAGAAAAGTTTTGAAAATAGCAACCAAAGCTTTGAAAGTTATGAAGGTCATCGGGGTGAAAATGGAGGTTTTTTGGATCTGAGACTAGAAAATTAGGGTGAATAGGCCAGGGAACATTGCGATTGAAGCCCAGTATTTTTTGAAACCAGATTCCCTTAGCTACCCAGCGCCAGCCCTGCTGACCCGGCAAGAAATGTTTTCCAGTTAGATATCTTCTATCATAAACAAAGGGAGCAATCCACTTGGCAAAGCTGACAAAGAGCCTTTTGGCAGGATTAGCCATGACTTGCAACCCTGAATCTCTTTACATGAAAATCTGTCGCTAGCCAATAAAACACGTAAAATACCGACATGCCCAAACTGTAAAACAAAATAGTGCTTATCGCAGTCCATTTGAGGGTATAGCCAAACCAAAAAACTAAAACCACCAATCCTACTCTGGCTGTATCAAGAATGGCTAAGGTAAGTTGCGCCTCAACAATATTCAGCGTCTGGGAAATAGGATTAATAATAAGCTGACCTAAAAACATAGCGGACATCATTCGAATATAGAGACCAGATACCCTCCAACTTTCGCCAAACACCTGGCTTATTAACCAAGGGGCAATGACTGCCAGCGGCAAAATAATCAGTAAGCCAAGTAAGCCAAGTCGCCTGGCAGTCTGATATACCATGCTCCTAAAAAGGTTCTGGTCTTCCCTGGCGTATTTTGCTGCTTCAGAAAAAAAAACCTGTGCCACGGCTTGACCCATAAGATTTAAGGGGGTTTTGACGATACGTTCACTGAGAGCATACCAACCAGCAACTTGAGGGCCATAAATTGCCGCCAGACAAAGTGCCGGAAGCAAAAGGCCAGCATTATTCATAAAAGCCGAGAGACTCGAGTATAAAGGGAAGCGCTTAAATCTGAGAGCTACTCTTTTTATCTCCTGGTAAGTAATAGCATGGCGCCTTTGTTGTCTGATAAAAGAGCTAGATAGACTTATAACACCTGCGGTTTGTCCCAAAACTTGACCCGCAATTAGACCAAGAGCACCCCATTTCCCAACTCCCAGGCCTAACTGACTTAGCACACTCATTAGTGCCTGGCTGAATTTTGTACGAGCAATAATGCCAAATGCCTGCAACCGAGTTGCCCAATAATTAAAAATCTGATAGCTAGCAATGGCAAAAACAGCAATTGGAAGTAACCAGAGATACGCAGAAAGTTCTGGTGTTTTAAGCATTGCAGCGAGGGAATGATTCCACACAGGCAAACTTAGCATTAGAACCAGGCTGATGATGAAGGCAATAAAGAGGGATAGCCAGACAAGATTACGAGCCTGTGTTTCATCGGCAGCTATCGGAATAGCGACTTCATAGCGCAAACTAGCTATAACGCTTAACAAACCTAATATCGCAGAAAATACCGCGAGCATTCCAAACTCTTCTGGACTGTAAAGTCGCGTAATCAAGGGAGAGGCTGCCAGGATAATTATTTGCCCCGCAACGGTTCCCCCTGCTAAAATTCCAACATTTTTTGCAAACCTATACTTACCAACTCGAGCCTGTAAACGCTTCAATAAAGCTCTCATGCATGCAAAATACTAACCAAAGCGTCAACAACCCTAAGCTGCTGCTCCTTACTAATCTCAGGCCAAATAGGCAGACTTAAGACCTGATGGCCAAGCTGCTGGCTTATAGGTTGCACTGGATACTGACCCGCATAAACAGGTAACTGATCCTGGGGAATCGGGTAGTAAACCATGGTGCCAATGCCAAGCTCTTTCATGTCTGCTTCTACCTGATCACGGTTGGCCCTGGTCAAACGAATCGTGTACTGATGAAATACATGGCCTTGAGTGAGTGTAGGTGGTATGACTCCTTCTACGTCAGCCAGTAAGTCATTGTAGCGACTTGCAGCTTCAAACCGCTGACTATTCCATGTATCTATATGCGGAAGCTTAACTCGCAATATCGCAGCTTGCATCGCGTCAAGCCTCGAGTTATACCCCAGAATTTCATTATGATACTTCTTGAGTCCCCCATGGGCTCTTAGCTTTCTGGTTAATTGGGCTACATCATCATCATGAGTGGTAAGTAAGCCCCCATCCCCGTAGGCGCCCAGGTTCTTGGTAGGGAAAAACGAAAATGCGCCCACATCGCCAATGGTTCCGGTAGATTTGCCTGAAAGCTCGTCATGGGAATGATTAAAATATCTGGCACCAATTGATTGCGCACAGTCTTCAATCACTTTAAGCTTGTGCTTTTGGGCAATCTCCATAATGCGTTTCATATTGGCAGGATTTCCATAAAGATGAACCGGCATAATTGCCTTCGTCTTTTCAGTAATAGCCGCTTCTATTTTCTCAGGGTCAATATTAAAGCTGCTTTCCTCAATATCCACAAAAACTGGCTTAGCTCCCACATTACTTATGGATTCAGCCGTGGCAAAAAAGCTAAAGGGACTGGTGATGACCTCATCACCTGCGCCAATGCCTAAAGCGCGGAGGCCAATCACCAGGGCATCGGTACCCGAATTAAGTCCGATGGCGTGTTTTACACCCAGATAGCTGGCGATCTCTTCTTCAAAAGCTTTAACTTCAGGTCCCAGAATAAACTGACCACTTTTAAGCACGCGCTGAATAGCGACATTTAATTCATCCCAGAGTTCATCAATCTGATTTGACAGATCTAAAATGGGGATTTGCTCGATGACTTGACTCATTTTATTCTCCGTATTTGCGTTTCACTGATCTTTTCATACTGGTGGCCCTGGCTATCGGTCAGGGTAGCTGACTGACTAAAGTCTAAAACATCGCCGTAGGCACTCATCCAGCCAATCTGTCTGGCAGGAACCCCGGCAACCATAGCGTAAGCAGGTACATCTTTAGTAACCACTGCACCCGCAGCAACAAAAGCGCCCTCATGCAAGGTGATACCACATACAATCGTAGCGTTAGCACCAATACTGGCGCCTCGTTTTACCAGGGTTGTGGCATAGTCGCTACTGGTATTTCTGGGAAATTCACTTCGCGGAGTCTTGACGTTGGTAAAGACCATACTGGGGCCACAAAAGACATAATCTTCTAAGATCACGCCTTCATAAACTGCTACATTATTCTGGATTTTTACGCCTTTACCGATTTTAACGTTATTAGAGACCAGCACGTTCTGACCTATAGAGCACCCTTCACCAATTTCGGCCTTTGACATGATATGGGAAAAATGCCAGATCTTGCTGCCTTTGCCAATTTTAGCGCCTTCATCAACATAGGCCGATTCATGGACAAAATACTCAGACATAGGCCACTTCTTTCATGGCTTTTTGAGCTTTTTCCAGGATTTCTACCACAGCTATGCCATTGCTACCATCAGAGTGGGCTGGCTCTCTGCTGTCAATACAGCTTAAAAAATGTTGACATTCTAGTTTCAGAGGTTCATCACTGGTCACAGGCGCAACGAATGAGCCTTCATCACGGTTGCTTAGATCAGCCTTTATCCCTTTGTTATAGACAGTCACCGTTTGACTCACTTCGTTATAGACCAGCATCTTTTTTTCACAGAGAATGGTTGTGCTGCGTTCATTTAGCGGCCAGTACCAGGAGCTATGAATATGTGCGGTTTGCCCTGAAGTGAATTCCAGCAGCACATTGACATCATCAGCAATGTCTGTTTGCAGCATGGGATGCGCCAGTGCCTTAACCCCCTTTAGCTGAGGACGTCCTAATAATTCCAGTACTACTGATACATCATGGGGTGCAAAGGACCACCAGACATTTTCTTCAGCGCGGACTTTGCCCAGTTTTGCCCTGCGGGTTGCAATATGCCAGACCTCACCAGCTTCACCGCTTGCCAGATAATCCCTCATCCAGGCAATAGCGGGTTGATAAAGCAGCAAATGACCCACCATAAGGATCTGTCCTTTTTGCTCGGCCAGGCTGGTCAAGTCTCTGGCCTCTGCGACTTTAAGGGTCATGGGTTTTTCAACAAAGACATCTTTACCAGCTTCTAAAGCTGCCCTGGCAAATCTGTAGTGTGTGGGAGCAGGTGTTGCAATGACTATTGCTTGTGCTGAGCTACTTAGAGCTTCTTCAAAACTGCTATAAAGCTTCACGTTTGGATAAGTGACTGCCGTGGCTTGACGCAAAACTGGGCTGGCTTCAGCCACAGCTGCCAGAGCGCCAAGAGCATGAAAGTTGCTTACCAGGTTTTTGCCCCAGTTACCTGCACCAACAACAATAACTTGACTCACAACAATCTAACCTTCGCCTGATCTTCAGGTGAAAGCGGTAATTTTCGACTTATGCCTCTGGTATCCAGTACTGCCTTTGCTTTGCTAATAATATGTCCATAGTCAAGCTGGCTATGATCGGTGGCTATGATGACAAGGTCACTCGTTTCAAGCAGTTCATCTGTCAAATTTTGGGACTCGAGGGTCTGACCATGGATTTGAATCTGAGGAACATAAGGATCGTGGTAGCTTAGCTGAGCTTTATCGGCCAAGAGCAAACTCATTACTTCCATAGCAGGAGATTCTCGCCAATCCGCCAGGTCTTTTTTATAGGCAGCACCTAGCACCAGCACCTTAGCTCTAGAGGGTGCAATCCCAACCTCGTTAAGCACGCGCCAGGCTTTATTACGGACAAAGCCCGGCATGCGACGATTTATTTCACCTGCCAGGCCGATAAAACGAGTGTTGAAATTAAATTCTTTTGCTTTCCACTCAAGATAATGAGGATCGATGGGAATACAGTGCCCACCTACGCCAGGTCCCGGGTAAAAAGGCATGATTCCAAAGGGTTTGGTATTTGCAGCGTCCAGCACTTCCCAGACATTTAAATCCATACGGTCACAGAGCAAGGCGAGTTCATTCACCAGAGCGATATTTACGGCTCTAAAGGTATTTTCAAACACCTTAACCAGTTCTGCAGCTTTAGCACTACTTACTGGCACCACATGATCGATGGTTTGTTTATAAAACGAGGTTGCTATTTCCAGGGAAAGGGGATCTGACGCTCCTACCACCTTATTGGTATTTTTAGTGGTATAGCGTTTATTTCCTGGGTCTACGCGTTCAGGAGAGTGGGCCAGGAAGAAGTCTTTTCCCTGTTTCAGGCCACTTTCACTTTCCAGTATAGGGCGCATAAGGTCATCGGTGGTTCCTGGATAGGTTGTAGACTCTAACGTTACCAGTTGGCCCGGGCGTAAGCGTTTGGCTATTTCTCTGGTCACCCCTTCTACATAGCTCAGGTCCGGCGTGAGGTTAATACTCAAGGGGGTTGGCACACAGATCACGATCACATCAAGCTCTGCCACAGCGTCAAAGCCTATCATGGCCTGCAAATAGCCTGACTCAACCACTTGTTTAAGTTCTTCATCTTTTATGTCTGAAATATAGTTGTCAGCGAGGTTAACCCGTTCTGCCCGTGCCGGGTTTTGTTCTATTCCGATTACCCTAAATCCTACTTTGGCTTTCTCTACGGCAAACGGCAAGCCCACATAGCCCAGTCCTACTACCCCTACGCTTGCGCTTCTTGAGCGGATTTTCTCTTTCAGTTGATCTAAAAAATCTAGCGTCATTTCCATATGTACAACCTCACAAAGCAATGAATCATAGCACACCCTTTTGCGTAAATTGACACTTTCAAATCTTAATTTAGGCTATATTTAAGCACCAAAGGATAAAGAATGAAAAACTTATCAACAGACACTGCCACCAGCCCAGCTAAGCGCAATCATGGCTTAGACCTCGAGCCCAGTTGGTTTGATGATATCCAGGTTAATCTGTCAGCCCTCGAGCGTCGCAGCGCTACCTTAGGAACCCGGCGCAGCGTCAAAAAACAGTGGCAGGCGGCCTGGCTACTTAAAGCCATTAGCTGCATTGATCTGACCACGCTTTCCGGTGACGATACTCCTGCCAAAGTCAAACGCCTCTGTGCCAAAGCAAGACAACCCGTTCGCGAAGATTTACTTACTGCCCTGGACATGGGCGATTTAGGTTTAACAGTCGGAGCAATTTGTGTTTACCCGACCATGGTTCCCCATGCCGTCAAAGCCTTAGAGGGTAGCAAGATTCCGGTTGCCTCGGTCGCGACTGGTTTTCCAGCGGGACTTACCCCACTAAAACAAAGGCTAGAAGAAATAAGTTTCGCAGTTAGTGAAGGGGCTAAAGAAATTGACATTGTAATCACCCGTGAATACGCGCTACTGGGTCAGTGGGATAAGCTCTACGATGAAGTTAAAGCCATGCGTGAACGGTGCGGCGAAGCCCATCTAAAAACCATTCTGGCGACGGGTGAACTGGGACACTTTAGAAATGTCTATAAGGCCAGCATGGTCTGCATGCAAGCAGGTGCCGACTTTATAAAAACGTCAACTGGCAAAGAGTCCATTAATGCAACGCTGCCTACCAGTCTGGTAATGGTCAGAGGCATACGCGCTTATCTGGAAAACACGGACATCAAAATTGGCTTTAAGCCTGCTGGCGGTATAAGAACCGCAAAAGACGCCATGAACTGGCAATTTTTAATGCGGGAAGAATTGGGTAGGGAGTGGCTCGAGCCCGAGCTCTTCCGCTTTGGTGCCAGCAGCCTACTCACTGACATAGAGCGGCAACTTGAACATTATGTTACAGGAAGGTATTCGGCAACGTTTAGACATCCCGTTGGCTAAGATTAAAGATAATAAGATTAAAGGTGAGGCGTAAAGTACTTATACAGGACAGTTTCTGGAAGCTCATTCCCTTCTCTATCCCAACCATAGATGCGGTTATTGGTCATCCTGTGCACCAGCTCACAGATCAGATTGCCCGTATCTAACTCAATAATATAGGAAAAAAGCCAGGGAGAATAAGGATAATCATCCTGGTTATAGGGTCTTTTGGTTGAAAAACGTCCCTTCAACGCCTTACCGGAATAGGCATGACCGGAAATCGCCAAGAACTTTTCTTTTTGTATCGCGCTCAGCTGCGACACTCAATGCTCAGGCTTAATGGCAACAGGCAGATTAGCCTCTAAAAACGTGGCAACTTTTGCTTCGTAGGCTTTGGGGTCAATATTCCAGGCTTCCACATGTTCAACCCCCTCGAGCCTCACATAGTCAAGATTTGGAACCTCTTTGGCAAACGCATCTACCAGTTCAATAGGAATTGTTGTATCAGCTGTGCCCATGAAAAGCAGGACAGGTACCGAAATGTCTTTTGCCGTTTTACGCTGATCTAAACTTTGCCAGTCAATACCTGTTCGTAAACCTGAAGTAAACATAGTCAGCGACGTCAACCACATGGCAGGTAGAGCAGGTATGCCTAACCTCCTGGCACCAAATCTAAAAACGTCTTTAGGGTCAAGCAGCGGCGCATCCAAAATGATAGCTTTAATCAGGCTTTTGTCGTTGGGATTCAGGTGTTTATAAAGCTCGAGGCTCACCGCACCACCCATCGAAAAACCGTACAGTGCCAGTTCCGCTATGCCCTGCTGTTTTAAAAACTCGAGCCCAACAAGAGCATCCTCCCATTCACTGGCAGCATAATGATAAAAGCCATTAGGACTACCTGCACTCTGACTATGATTACGGTAAGAAAGGGCAAAGACCGAGTAGCCCATCGCTACCAGCTCTGGCAAGATGCGCTGCACCTCAACGATTTGCCCTCGCCTGCGCCCATGAAGCAGATAGATTGCTTTTCTGGGATCTTGCTCAATCCACCAGCAATGAAGCTTACCCGCAGGGCCTTCAAGAAAAAGCTCCTGATAGCTTAGATCATGATCGTCTTTCGGGTTACGGCGAAAAACAAAGGAGTCCAGCCTTGCTGCCTCTCCAGGCCTGGGCGGTGGTCCAACGATAAGCTCGAGTTCCCGAGTCACGCTGTTCTCATCTTGCTCCTGAACTTTTCCAAGTCGGCCAATACTATCGGCCCAGAGCAAGACATAGTTACCTTCACGCAGCGTGTTCGCAAACTGGCGGTCATTTATTGGTTTAGGCAACCGCACCAGACCGTCCTTATAATCAAGAATGTTGAACTCAGGGTACAGATGGTAGGGTTCAGGTTTTAAAATGGCATCTGAAAAGCGCCAGGCCAGAAGGCCCAGCGAAACAAGCAGCAATAAGAAAATGCCCCAGAGCATACTTAGCCCCAGTTCACCTCGCCAAAAGTATCACTGCGCTTTGGCCCGGTTGAGAACATCGTTACAGGAATTTCAGTAAAGCTTTCAATAAGCTCGAGGTAGTCAAGCACTTCTCTAGGCAGGGCTTTGCGAGTCTCTATACCCTTTAAATCGCCCCAGCCCGGCATTTCCTGATAAACGGCTTTGCCATTTTGGTAACCAGTGCAGACCTTTATACGCTCGAGGCCTGACAAAACATCAAGCTTTGTCACCACCAGTCCATCAAAACCATTAATCTCACAGGCGTATTTGACCTGCACCAGATCAAGCCAGCCCACTCGCCTGGGCCGCCCGGTAGTCGTGCCGTACTCATCCCACTGGTTTGAGCCAGTACCACGTAAGCGCAAAGCCATGTCTTCCTCATGGATTTCGGTTATGAAAGGCCCATGACCCACCCGGCTGGTAAAGGCTTTGACAATACCGTAAACACCATTTAAGGCTTTATGACTTACACCTGCCCCAACCAGAACCCCGCCAATCGTCGGGTGAGAACTGGTTAAGTAAGGATAGGTGCCATAACTGAGATCAAGCATGGTTCCCTGCCCCCCTTCAAAGAGCACCTTTTTCTCTTCTTTAAGTCCTTGCCTTACCAGCGTACCCGTATCTTTTACCAGTGGATTGACATACTCTCTTATCTCCGCTAATGCATCAAAAGCAATGTCCACGCTCGTCCAGCCAACCGCTGCCGTTGAGTTTGGTTTTGCCTCGAGTAAACGCGATAACCTTTCGCGCAAAACCTCATCGTCTTTGAGATCGCCAAAGCGAATACCGACCCGGCGCGCTTTATCACTGTAAGTAGGGCCAATCCCGCGTCCTGTCGTACCGACAAAACCCCCACCTTCATCATTTTTTTTGTTATGGGGTAAAACCACATGCGCTTCCTGAGCAATATAAACCTCACCAGGATCACGGCGTTTTTTAAAGTTCTCGAGTTCTTCTTTAAAGGTCCACGGGTCAATGACCATGCCCCCACCTAAAATAGAA
>JAGQHN010000018.1:41824-57357 GCA_020431825.1 Trueperaceae bacterium
CTACATAATCTGCCTGACTGGCGAGGGCATCTACCACCTTACCCTTGCCTTCGTCCCCCCACTGTGCTCCAATAATTGCTATTCCTGGCATATATTTACCTACCCAATGAGAATCAGAACTCGGCACGGTTCTGAAATACTTGCTGCGCTCTAACTGAAATGTTTAACTGACATGTTTAAAGCCCTGGCGCAAACAGGCTTAAGTATGACATATGTGGGCGCTCTCCAGCGACTTTATTAAAAGTAAACACCGTCTCATGCCCGAAGCTTTATCATCTCCTGAAGGGAGAACGCGGTGACTAAAGATTTACCAATTTCCCTTTAGCCAGTGCCCCAGACACGCTTAACAGGCCGTAAATAATGATGGCGATTTAGTGCTAGCAAATGACACCAGTTAGTCTGCCTGTACCAGTTAGTCTGCCTGTACCAGCAAACGTTCCGCACTCAGTAATTCTTCAATGATGCTGGTATCTTTAGGTGAAGCAAACAAATAACCCTGACCGAGACGACAACCCAGGCTTCGTAACCGCTGCAACTGTGCCTGAGTCTCGATGCCTTCAGCCACGACCTCGAGCTTTAGCGTCCTGGCTAACTGGATAATGGTCTCAACAATTCCGGCATTATCACTTTTATCCAGAAAATTCATAACGAAAGAGCGGTCAATCTTAAGCACGTCAAGGGGCATAGAGTGTAAACGACTGAGTGACGAGTAGCCCGTACCAAAATCATCTATCTTCACACGGCAACCCAGCGTCCGGAGCTGCTCGAGGATTTGCCGGGCAAGATCGGTATGCTCGAGTATGGTGGTTTCAGTTACTTCAAAATTAAGATACTTTGGCTCGAGTCCTGTACGACTCAAGATGTTGACAATTTCGTCAAAAAGACTTGCTTTAGCCAGTTGCTTACTTGACAGATTCACGCTTACACTCAAATCTTGGTAGTGCGGAAAGCGCTCATGCCATGCTTTAAGCTGGCGGCTTGCCTCTTCTATCACCCAGAGGCCAATGGCAATAATCTGCCCGGTGTCTTCTGCGACGGGTATAAAGTCATTGGGTGAAACCAGCCCCTTAGTTGGATGTTGCCAGCGTATAAGCGCTTCAAAGCCAACCAGCCCACCGCTTAACAGGTCAACAATCGGCTGATAGAAAAGTCGGAACTGCCCCCCATCAAGCGCCAGCCTAAGATCATTTTCCAGACTTAAACGCTCTTTGATGCGTCCATACATATGGTTATCAAAAATGGCATGCCGCGCTTTACCATCGGCTTTGGCTGAATACATCGCAATATCTGAGTCTCGCAAAATGTCTTCGACCGAGTCATATTTCTCCTGACCAATAGCAATACCGATACTGGCGGTGGTAAAAAGCTGCTGCCCTGCAACACTGTAAGGTTGCGACAGCGCTGTCTGAATACGCTCGGCGACCCCGCAAGCCGCCTCGTGATCGCTAATGCCTTCCAGTAAAATGGCAAATTCATCGCCGCCAAAACGGGCCACGGTGCTGCTGGGCAAATGCTCGTGGTCATAGCGAATAAAACTATCTCCTGCTCGCAGACTACGCTCGAGCCTTGACGCCACTTCTAAGAGTAAAGAATCTCCCATGGCATGACCGAGGCTGTCATTGACCATCTTAAAGCCATCAAGATCAAGGAAAAACACAGCGTAGCTAAAGCCATGGTCCCATTTTCTACGGTCAACGGCGCGGTTAAGCCTTTCAAAGAAAAGCGAACGATTTGGCAAACTGGTCAGCGCGTCATAGGAGGCGACTCGAGTGCTCAAATCGGTTTGCCAGCCAGTCATACGGTAGACCTTACCAGCTGGATTTCTGACCGCCAAGCCACGAGTAAGCATACGGCGATAAGCACCATCTTTGGCCTGCATGCGGTACTCGATTTCAAACTGGCTGCTCTCTCCTTCTAAGTGTCTATCTATCGCCTCTTTAAACCAGCCTTTGTCGTCCGCATGAATGCGCTCAAACCAGGTCTCGAGCCTGTTCTCGAGTTCATCTTCGTCAAAACCAAGCATCGCTTTCCAGCGGCTTGAGAAGTAGATTTCCCCGGTGCTCAGCTTCCAGTCCCAGAGGCCGTCGTTAGCACCTTTGGCTGCCAGCGCATAACGCTCTTCACTTTCTCTCAGGGCACGTTGCATCTGGGCACGCTCAATGGCATGTCGAATAGAGCGCTCGAGCAAATCCTCGCTAAACTGGCCTTTTACCAGATAGTCAGCAGCCCCTGCCTGAATCGCCTGTGTATCTACCTCTACATCCCCTAAGCCTGTCAGCATAATAATAGGTTTTTGCACCCCAAGACGCAGCGCTTCCTTAAGCATTTCTAAGCCATTATGTTTACCCATGTGGTAGTCCATCAGATAAACGTCATAGGCATCTTCATGAAATGCAGCCAGGGCCTCCTGGTAATCACTGCACCAGTCAACCTTGAAACAAATGCTTGGATTATTAACGTCGGCAAGCAACCCCTCGGTAATCAGATAATCATCGGCGTCATCATCGATGAGCAAGATGTTTATGCACACTTTATTCATAACTTCCCAGCCTTGTGGCAAGCTCACCAGAGCTTAAGCCTGCATCTGACACTGTTTCTGCCTCAACAGACGGAGTAATGAGCATGCGAAGGGGTAACTTAATCTGAAAACAGCTTCCTTCTCCGACTTTGCTTGTGGCTGATATGGTCCCACCATATACCTCAACAATTTTGCGGCAAAGGGCCAGGCCCATGCCATTCCCTAGCGCTTCTTTTTCAGAATGCAGGGTTTGAAACACTTCAAACATGCGTCCTACGTAGTTCTCGTCAAAACCTTGACCATTGTCATAGAAGCTCAATTTAAGATCTTTTGCGCTGGTCACCACGTCCAGGCGTAGCTGCAACGCTTTTTCAGGCCGCCTGAACTTTAGAGCATTATCGATAAGCTGCTCAAATAGCAAACGCATATGGTAAGCGTTTGCCCGCAGACGGGGTAAGTCTCCATAGCTGATGACAGCACTTGCCTCACGCAAGCGCGGCGCAAATTTCTTTTCGAGAAGCTTGATTAGCCCCTTTAAATCAAGGTCTTCAAGCTGATTGTCTGAACGAATACTGGAAAAAACCTGAATATCTTCCAGGAGTTGCTGCATGCGCCGCGCTGATTGACTTAAGCGCTCGAGGTAGTAACTGCCCTGTTCGTCCAGTTGCCCAGTGTATTTCTGAGCCAGGCGATTGGCGAAAGTCTGTATTTTACGCAAGGGCTCCTGCAGGTCATGAGCACTTACAAAAGAGAACTTTTGCAGGTCACGATTAGCCCGCTCGAGTGCCTTGGTATGTGACTCGAGTGCCTGTTCAGCTAGCACCTGACTTGTCATATCGCGGGCATAAGCCTGCATATAGATAATGCGCCCATCCTGCCAGATCAGTCTGACTTTTTGACTCAGCCAGCGCTCTTCTCCCTGAGCCGTCAGGATGGGATAAACAAACTGAGTGGTAGCCAGACGCTGCTTGAACTGCTGCTCATAAAGTGCAGCGGTTTGTGCCCGGTAATCACTGCGTATAAGTTCCAGATAGTGCCTGGTTTTAAGCTCTTCCTGGCTGTAACCCGTCAGGCTTTCAGTTGCTGGATTTACATAAAGGAAATAGCCAGATAGGCTAATAGTGTAAATAATGTCATCTGCCTGTTCAACAAGTTCACGGTAGGTTTTTTCCCGCTCTTGCAGAGTCTCTAGCAGTTCAACACGTTCAAGAGCATTACTGGTATAAGCCGCAAGCGTTTTTGCCAGATTAAGATCAGAAGCGCTAAGGTCGGACTCGAGACTCTCTATGTTTAGTACACCAATTACTCGAGTTCTGCTTATAAGAGGTACACAGACTTCAGCCTTTATGCCGCTAAAAGCCCAGATCAAATCAGGGTCAGGCGTCTCAGCATTGATGAGTGCAGCCTCTCCCGTTCGGGCAACTCTACCCATAACTCCCCGGTCTAGACTCAGGCGTTCAATAAAAGTCTCATACCCCACCTGATATTGCATAAGCAGTTCTTCCCCACTGATCAGATAAAGACTCACCAGATTATAGGCATAGACTTCAGCGCAGCGCTCCACCACCAGCTGACAGATACTTTTTGTATCCCTGGCGTTTTCCAGTGTGTCACGAATGCTGTGCAGCAGGGCAATCTCTTCGGCCCTGCGCTCACTCAGAGTAAGCAGTTTGTCGTAGCGCCACTGCGTCTCATTGAGATGCTGCTCTAGGAGCTTTTGCGAAGACAGGCTGGTCACGCGAATCAGACTGCCCTGAGCCTTAGCTTCACCATCTAAGATAGGGCTCGAGTCCAGTTCTAGCTGAAGATCGGCAAAGATATGTTTAAAGGGGAGGTATTTTGTCTGCTGTGAGGCAAAAAGCTGAGCAAGTTTTGGGCCAAGCTCTGCTTCAGTCGTCTCAAGTAGTTCCAGCGCTTTCTGGTTCACTTCAGCGACTTCTCCGGCTCGAGTCAGTACAATAAGCCCAAGTTCTGAAGCGCTAAAAAGCTGCTTGCAGGAAAGCTTTAGGAGGTCTGACTGAAACGTTTCAAGCACAGCAAAAATACCCTTCTTTAGATAGTCAAATCTTTAGATAGTCAAAGTTAAGTAAGGCACTAGGAAAGCACCAAATCGTCGGTAGCAGGTAATTCCACAATCTCAAACCAGTAGCGGCCCAGGTTTCTAATCACATCCACCAGACCATCAAACGTCACTGGTTTCGTGATATAAGAATTCGCACCCAGGTCGTAGCTGCGCAAGATATCCTGCTCAACTTTTGACGTCGTCATAACAACAATAGGAATGCGTCTGAGGTTCGGGTCCCCCTTGATTTCTTTAAGGGCTTCCCGCCCATCTTTTTTGGGCATGTTCAAATCCAGCAAAATAACACCCGGACGAGGTGCAGAGGCTGGGTCACTGTATTTGCCCCGGCAGTAGAGATAGTCCATAAGTTCTTCGCCGTCTTCGACAAAGTGCAAGTCATTCGCTAAAAGGCTCTCCTCGAGCGCTTCACCTGTGAGCATACGGTCATCAGGGTCATCATCAGCCATCAGGATAGTAATGGGGTTACGGTTCATTTTATCTCCTTTGTTCTAAACGTCTTTTGCTTTAAGTTAGTTGCGGATGTAAAGTCTGCGTTTTTTTGATCTCTTTTTTGGCTACTTCTTGCTCTGGCGCGGGCAAAGGTAAGGTGATGATAAAGCTCGCACCCTGTCCTTCCTGGCTTTCTGCTCGAATCATGCCACCATGCCGCTCGACAATTTTGCGGACAATGGCTAAGCCCATACCTGTGCCTTCGTATTCACCACGACCATGAAGGCGCTGAAAGATCTGGAAGACTTTTTCAGCGTACTGGCTATCAAAACCCACCCCATTATCTTTAACGGTGATGATCGCTTGTTTGGCGGTTTGTTCACAGCTAACAGTAACGACAGGGGCCTCATCAGGTTTATGAAATTTCAGGGCATTGCCAATCAAATTTTGAAAGAGCTGCCGCATCTGTAGGGGGTCAGCCTCGAGGGTCGGCAAATTAGCTATGTCTACCCGCCCACCGCTTTGCCCAATGCGCACCTCGAGGTCAGAGACCACATCTTTCACAATCAAGTTGAGATCAAGATGAATAAATGGCTCGGCTTTGGTCGCCACCCGAGAATAGGTCAGCAAATCCTGAATCAGCACGCGCATACGCGCTGAGGCGTCTTGCATGCGTTCGAGGTAGAGTAAGCCCTCTTTACCCAGCACATCGCCATGTTTTTTTGCCAGACGCTCACCAAAGGCCTGCACCTTGCGCAGGGGTTCTTGCAGGTCGTGAGAGGCGGTATAGGCAAAAAGCTCGAGTTCTTCATTGGAGCGCTTGAGTTCCTGGGCTTGTTGCTCGAGCTTGGCATGGTTCTCAGTTAACTCTTCGTACTGCCTGACAATAATGGAAGTAAAGTACTTCATAAAGCCAGCCAGCATGACATAAAGCATCAGCGCGCTTAAAGAAGTTAGCAAAATAAACCAGAAGCGGAAAGCTGCCACTTTTGCATGCGTTTCACTGATGTCTGAGCCCAGCTCCAAAAGTCCATAGGTAGTGACATCTTTTTTTAGTGCCAGATAGCTATAGAGCATATGCTGATTTTGTGCAGACCTTAGGTTTTTGTGTTCGCTGGCAAATCCTGCCGATAGTGCCTGTTTAGCCAGGGCAAATTCATGGGGCTCGAGCGTTTTACCCAGCTCATTCTGATGGTCGCTGTATAGAATGGTGCCCTTTGGACTTATCAGTCGTACGCTGGCAATATCAGTATTAGCAACCAGTACACTAAGATCGTTATGAAATTCGTCAAGTTCCTCAGAAGCCAAGAGCCCCTCTCTGCTTATGGACTCGTCAGCACGACTCAGAGTCTGCAGATCAGCATCTGCATCTGCAAAAAACAAACGGCTGATTGTCAGGTTTTGCTTTAAGCGTGCCTCGTACATTTGCCCGGTAATATGCTGAGCAAAAAAATAGCTGTAAGGACCAACCACACATACAAATGCAATTAAGCTAATCGCCGCATAATAGTTAAACAGCCTAAACACACAACCTCCAAAATAGGTCAGTATCGCCCAACTGAAACCTACTGAGACTTCTTAACGCATCCACTATTAAGCTTAGCTAATGAATTCTGAACAAAGTCTTACAATTGATAAGCAAGTGGTATAAGCCTTGTATCTCAAATGTCCGTCCAGCAAAGAAATTGTTGGTTCTGGCACAAGTGGTTTTAAGAAAGAGTCCAAGATTTTACAGACCAATATTCTTTATCTTTTAATCTCAAGCCTTCGGTAAAAGCCTCGAGCAATCACTTATTTTCATTGAACTGCCCCTTTCCTCTGTTGGTCAGGCTGTTTCTTATTGCAGTCATTTCGGTTACACTATAAAGTTGCGAAATTTGAAGGAGCCCGAATGCAGACCAGACTCATCAGTAAAGAGGCCGTCAAGGCCAAATTTGAAGTGACCATCCCGGCTGCGGATGTAGATAAAACCTATAACTCAGTTTTTAATGATCTTGCACGTCAGGTCAAAATTCCTGGCTTTAGACCCGGTAAAGCCCCTAAAGGCGTGATCATGAAGCGCATTGGGGATGAGGCGTTGGCTCAAGAGGTCAAAGAAGCCCTGATTGATAGAAGCTACGCCAAAGCCGTCAAAGAACTCGAGTTACAACCTCTCCATGCTCACTTGATTAAAGACGAAGCTCCTACCCAGGGAAGCGATTACAGCTTTGAAATAGAAGTTGATCTTTATCCCGAGTTTAAACTGGCCGATCTTGATGAAATCATCATTGATACTTCAGCCCAGCCTATGACCGATGATATGGTCGAAGATGCAGTCAAACAGCTTCAAAGTGAAAATGCTACTCATGTACCCGTTGACCGCGCAATTGAAGCAGACGACTACATCATGATTGAAACTTTGCGCGAAGGGGAAGAAACCGGCAACGCCATGCCAATTGACCTCGAGCGCGTTGGTGAGCACTTGGCTAATCAGCTCATTGGTAAAACGATCGGTGATGAAGTCGAACTCGAGCTAGCCGCTCCAGACGCCGATGATGAGGATGAAGAGGAAGACGAAAGCTTAAAAGCTGCTGAAGAGAGCGAAGAAAGCACCGAGGCTGCCGAAACCGAAGAAGCTGAGAACCTTGAACTGCCCAAGCTCAAGGTCCGCATTACTGATGTAAAGGCAAAAGAAAAACCTGAGCTTGATGATGAATTTGCTAAAACCCTGGGTATGGAAACCTGGGCACAGGTCGAAGAGGTAGTGAAGCAAAACATCCAGCGTGAACTGGATAATAAGGCCTTTGAAGCGCAGCGCGAAGAATTTATTGACAAACTGGTCGAAGAAACTGAACTTGAACTGCCTAGTTATCTGGTCAATCGCCGCAAAGCCAGTCTTTTAGAAAACCTAGCAGAAGACCTCAAAAAACAAAACAACCTGAGCCTCGAGGCTTACTTGGCTCAACTTGATGAAGACGGCAAACGTGAAGAGTTTGAAGCAGAGCTGCAAGAATCAGCAGAAACGGGTGTCAAGCGTGATCTGGTGCTCGAGCGCCTCCTGGAAGAACGCGGCACCACCATGGACAATGCCGAATTTGAAAATGCCCTGGGCTATCTTGCTTACCGTCAGGGTATGCAGGTGGGCAAATTCAAAAATCAGATGGGGCAAAACTGGTTAGAAAACTACCGCTTCCTGCTAACCAGAGACAAAGCCATTCGTGAAATCGTACGCGAGAAACTTGGGCTCGAGGATACCGATGATGCCGAAGAGGTAGCTGAAGAAATCGCCGAAGAAATCCCGGTAGAAGAAACCAGCGAAGAAACCGAAGACTAATAGCAAGCTGCCTTAAAGTTAGGACATTTATAAGCTCGACTTGGGAAATAAGCTCAAAATCGTAAAGCCTGACTACAAAAGTCAGGCTTTTTCATTTTTATCTGAGCATTAAAAATCCTCCCCTTTCTCGGGGAGGACAGGGAGGGGCTACTTGTCTTGTTCGTGAATTGCCTTCCAGACAACCGGGGGACGCATGGGCATCTCGGTGACCCTTACGCCTACTGCGTCACGTATGGCATTGCCAATGGCAGCAGCACCAGCCGTAATAGGCGGTTCACCGACGCCACGAGCACCAAAAGGTCCTTGAGGTGAAGGTAAATTAAGCTGAATGGCTTCGATGTTTGGCACGTCCACACTGCGTGGTAAAGCGTAGTCCATAAAGCTTCCGCTTTGTAACTGACCATAATCATCATAGACATGGTTTTCAAAAAGCCCCAGGCCGATACCCTGAACCACGCCGCCATGTATCTGGCCTTCTACCAGCATGGGGTTGATGGCATAGCCCACATCTTGCACAGCAACGTAGTCAAGGACTTGCACATGACCTGTGTCTTTATCCACTTTGACTTTAACCATATGAGCAACGGCGCCCGGCGCATTTTGTTTAATGGATGAGCGGCCTTCACCAATTAAGGGGCCAGGAGAACTGCGGCTGGATTCGGCAATCTGTGCCAGTTTGCCAATCTTAATGGCAGAACTGGGCACACCTTTAACCTGAGCGGCACCATTGATGAGTTCAACATCTTCCACACGGGCCTCGAGCTGATCGGCAGCAAGCTCTAAGAGCTTAACTTTGACATCTTCAGCAGCAGCAGCCACTGCACCTGAGAGGCTATAGGTAACCTGACTGCCCCCACTACCCGGAGCAAAAGGGCCAACATCAGTATTTCCCTGGATAAGCTCAACTTCACTCGGAGAAACCCCCAGGACTTCAGCAGCAATGAGCACCATACTGCTTGATACCCCTGAAATATCGGTGGAACCCACCACTACTTTCACCGTGCCATCACCATCTATGCGGCAGGTCGAAGCTGATGGGGAAAGGGCACAGGGCCAGGCACTTACCGCAAAGCCAATGCCTTCGCCTTCGGCTTTGGGCTGGTCTAGCCATAGCGGATGCTCCGCCATTCTTTCCAGGCAGGCTTTAATGTTCAGGCTGGGCCAGGGCGCACCATTAGCCATAGGATCGTCCGTCTCAGAGAGGTTTTGCATGCGGAAGGCTACCGGGTCAAGCCCTAACTTTCTTGCCAGATCATCAATCGTAGACTCAACCGCAAAGGTCGACTGATACGCACCCGGTGCACGGTAAGCACCCATCTCGGTCTTATTAGTAATATATTCGTTCACTTCAATGTCAAGGTTAGGGTATTTGTAGTTGCTACCTAAAAGCAGACCCGTTAACTGCCCAAAATCAAAGGCAAAAGCACCAGCATCCAAAATGATATCAGCCTGAAGTGCCGTAATACTGCCATCTTTTTTGGCCCCGAGTTTGATCTTAATCTGGGTAGCTGGGGCAGGCGTTGTCGTCTTGAGGTCTTCGCCACGTTGCAAAATCAGTTTAACCGGGCGGTTCAGGGTATAGGCAACCGTAGCTGCAAGCGGTTCGATGGTACCGTACTTAGAGCCAAAGCCCCCACCAACCGTCATAGCAGTCACTTTGACGTTGCTGCGTTTTAGTTTAAGAATATCGGCTACTTTGTTTCTGACACCAAACTGTGCCTGGGTCGTCGTGTAAATCGTTAGGCCACCTTTTACGGCATCTGGCTCAACAACACACCCATGGGTTTCCATATAACCCTGATACTGACTACCTACTCTAAAGTGATTTTCAACCACAGCATCGGCCTCGGCAAAGCCAGCTTCAACATCACCACGTTTAAAATTGCTGGTCTTGTAGTGATTGGTAATAGGGCCAGATTCAACTTCTTCTTTTTCTTCTACCTCAGCGTGACTAATTACCTCGAGGTCACCTTTGGGTAGACCTTCTGGCCAGGTCACATGAGCATCTGGGGCACTGGCGGCTTCTATACTGGTATTGACCGGTAATTCTTCGTACTCAACAATTACGGCTTCGGCACCATCTTCGGCAGCTGCTTCGGTTTCAGCAACGACAGCAACCACTGGCTGACCAACAAAAAGAACCCTGTCTTTTGCCAGAATAGCGTCGCTGCGTGAGGTAATGGTACGGTCTCTGGTCACCAGATCCTGGGCTGTCAGTACAGCCACCACACCCGGTATTTTTAAGGCTTCAGATTTGTCAACGCTGATAATTTTGGCATGCGCGACTGTACTTAGAACGGGTCTTAAATGGAGTAGTCCTGGAACAACTACATCAGCAACGTAACGAGCCCTGCCAACGACTTTCTCGAGCCCATCAATAATTTTGCGAGGTTTGCCCAAATACTTCGTATCGGGTTTGTCAATACTTGCAGACGCCATGCTTTCCTCCAATAAGTTGAACTAAAGGTTATTATTACCGAGTAACGGCAGATTTTCCGAAAGACGACTAACATTCTTTAAATTCTTTATACTCTACTAAACTCGCTTTAAGCTACCAAGAGCTGAGCCCTGACGGCTATTTTCAGGCATCTCGCACCAGGCGAAAACCCATATGCCCAGTGCTGCTGTCCGGGGTGTTTTGCGTACGTGCCGACAGGCGGTAGCGGTTGCAGTAGGAGGCGTGGCACAAATAAGAACCACCTTTCGTCACCTTGGCATCCCCTGAAGGTGGCCCTTTGGGGTTTGTTGGCGAATCGTACTGCCTGAAGCTGGCACTCCACCAATCACTACACCATTCCCAGACGTTACCTACGACGTTGTAAAGGCCATAAGCATTTGGCTGAAAACTAGTGACGGGAGCCGTACCCAAAAAGCCATCCTTTTGCGTATTTTTGCTTGGGAAAGTTCCTTGCCAGGTGTTCGCCATGTATTTGCCCTTAGGGGATAAGTGATTACCCCAGGGAAAGACTTGTTGCTCAACCCCTCCCCGCGCAGCATACTCCCACTCCGCTTCTGTTGGGAGACGCTTGCCTGCCCAGTTAGCATAGGCCACAGCGTCATTCCAGGAAACATGCACCACCGGGTGATTCATGCGGTCCTTTATAGTTGAATGCAAGCCCTCGGGGTGCTTCCAGCTGGCACCAAAGACCTGCCGCCACCACGGCGCCGTAGCAACTCCCCTGGTAGGTTCAAAACCCTCAGGCAAAAACAGGTAAAAAACGTAGGACCAGCCAAACTTTTCGGCCTCGGTTTGGTAGCCTGTTTCTGCTACAAATCTATCAAACTCAGCATTGGTAACGGTAAAAGGGTCTATCCAAAAAGCATTAACGGTAACCTTGCGAATGGGGCCTTCGCCGTCCGCTGGAAAGGTACCGTCAGCGCTTCCCATAAGAAAGTCGCCACCGTTTATAAACAGCATGCCTTCGGTAGAGCCTCTGGCTGAACTCGAGCAACGGGTAACGGTTTCTGCCTTTGTACCCCTCGAGGCACCACAACAGCTTTGACTTGCTTCACTCATGGCTAAAACTTACCGCATATCCTGGAAAATTTACGTTTAGCACTCGACGCTATCGCAGGCGTGAAATAACTAACCTTTATAGCCAGCTTCGTTCAAGATGTCTCACCCAACTCTATTGCTAAGAACCATTCCAGACCGTAAAATCTTCATTAGCCCTGCTGATTTTTGATCACATTCAGGGATTTTCTAGGCAAATAAATACTTTTGCTGCGGTCGCCAAGAGCATTCTGGCGACGCTTAAAGGATGTAGCAAACTATGACTGGCATTGATACCGAAACGCTCTTGGATCATTTGCTCGAGCACAACTGGGTTGTTTTAAAAAAGGCTCTGCCCCAAGACACCCTTACTGCGCTGCGCGAAGAGGCTCTGGCACTCTGGCAAAGCGGCGATTTTCGCAGTGCCCGGGTTGGCAGAAGCGGCGAAAACCTTAAGAGTGAAATACGCAATGACCGCATTCACTGGCTAGATGAGGAAAACCTGAGTGATGTGCAACAACGCTATCTTGATTTTCTAAACGACATTAAGGACCTGCTTAACCGAGAACTCTTTATGGGTATCGCTTCTTTTGAAGGGCATTATGCTGTCTACCCAGAAGGTTCTTTTTATAAAGCACATCTTGACCGCTTTCAAGATGCCGATGAACGCGTTATGTCCTGCATCTTATATCTAAATAAAGACTGGCAACATGACTTTGGTGGACAACTAAGGCTTCATCTTGATGAGCAAATGCTAGACGTTGAACCAGAGGCTGGCACGATTGTACTTTTTTATAGCGATAAGGTTTTACATGAGGTCTTGCCTGCTAATCAGGAACGGCTGAGCTTAACAGGCTGGTTCCGTCGGCGCTCACTACGCGACCTCTATTAGCCAGTCACTCTGAGCAAGTTAAAAAAATCAAAACGGACAGGCAGAGTGGCTTGCCTGTCCGGATGTACCACCTTAGCAAATAAGGTATTAGAATTTTAAGAAAGCCTACCTTTACTGCCTTTCAGATACGAGTTTTTATTACAATGCTCTATTTTCTAGCAGGGTTGTGACTACCTTTAGTGTGTACCCATAACAGGAGATCATGTGCTCAAAAAATCCTTTATTGGTCTTAAAGCTCGAGTCTCACTATCCTGCACCCTAACCAAGTTCCGATAAAAGGCTGAAAATGAGCCTGGCTTTCTTCCAATTAAAAAGTTCGGTCAAGCGAGTTTCTTGCGAAAGAAGTATTTATTATAGGGAGACGGATAGTCCTGAACGACACCAACAAGATCAAATCCCTGCTCCCTTAGAAACTTAGGTGCCTGAAAACTGAAACTGGCAAGGGTTAATACAGTACCACCTTGTTCTTTTACTTTCGTTTCGGCAAGCTCGAGTACCTGCTTCCCTAAGCCACTCCCTCTATGCTTTTCGCTAACCCAAAGGCTCTGGAGTTCACAACAGTTACCCCATAGCTGACCATTAATGCCCGCAATAATAGCTCCCGTCTCATCTCTAAGTACAAGACTTACAGAACTTCTAGTTGAAATACCTGTCTGCTCAATATTAAAGCTTTGAATTTGCTCATTAATATAAGCAATAGCTTCAGCACTTGGCTGATGGTCAATGGTAAAAGACTGCATCCTATCTTCCCATTTCCTGAATAGTTTTTAAAGCTTAGCAGCAGCATTTCACTTGACGAATATTGCATTTCCAAAGCTTAATTCGCAAATCAAATGCGCTCCAACGTGACTAATGTATCAAAGCATTCGCCTATATTTTTTCAAATACAATAAGCAAGCTTACTATTGCGAAGCTAGATTTTTTTGCAGAAAATAGAGTTTGTGTGGAAAAGGAGAATCTTCAATGACACCAGCAAACTCAAAGCCCTGTAATTGATAAAACTTTGGTTCCTGAAAACTATAAGGGAATATAGTCAAAAGTGTACAACCATAAGCCAGCGCTTCTTGCTCGACTAATTCAAGGAGTTGCTTGCCCAAACCTTTTCGTCTGTGGGCCTCATGTACCCAAAGTCCTTTGATGTTGCAAACGTTTCCCCAAACAGAAGCATAAACACCGGCAACAATCGCGTCAGACTGGTCCCTTAGTAGGCAACTAATGTCCTTTTGAAGCGGGATACCTGTAGCATTAACATTAAAGAGGGATGGACAAGTTTTTCAAAACCGAAATCCCATAAACACTCAGGAAAAGAAAGCTTAGTAGGGAGATAAAGTTAGTTGTTTAAGTTTAACTTGAACTCTTTTACAAGCTCTGAGATTGATAAGAATGTAAATAAGGGTATTGAGGTTAGCAATAGAAGCTTGGTTACGAAGTTTAGGACGTTCAATACCAAGCTCAACAGCTTGGGAATTGATGCGTTCTGTGGCAGTGCGTTGCTTGTAAACAGCTTTATAAGTATCTGAATGACGGTCTAACTGATAGCGAAGCCTGGCACCTATCGAGGTAGGCATGGTGCTGAGACAACCACCTTTAGTCCAGTTTTTATGGTTAATAGGACAGCATTTGGCAGTTTGTTGGGGATACTTTAAAGGACAAGCATAACGCCCTCTTTCATGCTCAACCAGACTGGTTTTATGGATAAATGTGCTTTTGAGGGGCATAGCTAGATCAGCCTCACATAAAGGCAAATCTGTGTCATTAAAGGTTCTGCTCTTGTGTCCGCCTTTGTGTACCAAGGGAACGGCAGCAAACTGCTCAGGAGAATCAGCTTTATAGAAGTAGTCATAAACATAAAAGGCATCAAAAGCAGCATCTAGTGCTGCTTGCTTGGGTTTAAAGCCTAAGTTGTCTTCACATTGCTTCATTAAAGGAAAAAAATAAGAAATATCTGACTTATCAAAAGTTTGCGTATATTCAGCTAGCACAAACTCTCCCCAGTCAGGCACTTTTGTAGCCACCACCCCACTGGCATAACCCCAGTAAAACTCGCCTTTAATTTTCTGATCAGCAGGCCTAGCCTCTTTGCTTGGTGTTTCAAACTCTGAAATAGAAACTTGATTCGTTTTTTTTACAACCCAGTTTACAATCAGGATCGCCTTGAGGCTGCTTTGCCTTGTCAAAACGCTCAGTAACATAGGCTTTAGCATTGTTTTCTTCGACCCAGGCTAAGATATGTTTCGTGTCCATAGATACTGCTTCAGCAAACTTAAGTTCTTTGGGTAGCGCAGTAGCTAAAAGCTTTACCGTGCCTTTGAGCATAAACTCGAGCTGTTCTCTTTCTAGCTTTTTCAAGACCCGACAAAATTGTCTTTGGCAAACAACGGTTTTCTCAACATCAAAGGTATGCGTTTTGCTGTCTGATAAAACGACTGGGAAACCTATCAGCCAAACCAAAGCAGGATGTTGACACAGGTATTTGCGCAATTCAGACATATATTTATGACCTTGATCGATCTTGATCAGGAATGCTGCAACGAATGCTGCTCGGTTCATCGGAGCAGGACCTCTTTGACCGCGTTCGTGAGGAAAGTCTTTCCAGGGCAAGTCACCTAGCAAGTCTAGATAATCCATACTTACAGGGCAATTTGCTACAAAGTCAGGTAGCACCTCTCTTGGCAGGGCTTTAAGTTCATCTAAGCTTCGTTGATCGCTTACATCCAGCCTTTTAGCTGCTACTTGCTTCCTTTTTCCTATCCATCTTTGAAATTTTATGCCTAGTATTCTGCTTCTAATTTGCTTTATCATTAG
>JAGQHN010000190.1 GCA_020431825.1 Trueperaceae bacterium
AACTACGGATCAGAAGGTCATGGGTTCGAATCCTCTCGGGTGCGCCAAGAGAAAAGCTGTCTAGAACAGCAAAAGTAAGACCCTGGTTTAGTGCCAGGGTCCTCTTTTTTTAGCTGTGTCCCCCTAAATTCCCCCTATTTTTCAGATTCTGATTCGTCCTCCTCAGGGTTACCAATTAACGTCTTTAAGGGAATGGCTGTTTTACGCTGTTTGCCTTTAATCATATGGGAATAGGTTTTAAAGGTAAAGGAAGGGTCAGCATGCCCAATGCGGTCAGCAACTGTTCGGGGGTCAATGTTGTTATCGATCAGAAGCGACACATGCATGTGCCTGAGATCATGGATATGGGCGTTAGGTATGCTCGCTTTTTTCTTAAGCGTTTTAAACACCCTGGTAACATTACGCTGGAGTAACAGAGTTCCTAATTCGCTGACAAAGATGTGTCCCGTCTCCGTCCACGATTCCCCCAGATATGCTTTTTCTTCTGCCTGCCTTAACCTGTGTTCTGCTAAGATTTGCAGACAGTCTTCGGATAGGGCAACATACCGCTTACTGTTCTCGGTCTTGGGAGTACTAACAACAGCTTTCCCCGATTGGTCATCGACAGAACGCTGGACATGTATCTGACCATCATCAAGATCATCCCATTGGAGACCCAATAATTCGCCATGCCTTAATCCTGTTGCCATGGCAAGATGGAACAGGGGATAAAGACGGTGTTTCTCGGCAACCTCCAAAAAGCGAAGCATCTCCTCGGCAGTCCAGATAACGGGCTGGCGCTTTTCCTCCTTGACCTTACGAACAACTACAAGAGGATTCTTTTCGATAATGCCAAGTTCTACAGCGCGGTTAAGAGCGCTTAAGAGTACCGACCTGGCATAATTGCTGGTTCTTCCGCCATGCTGTTTGGCAATGTCACGCAATATCACCTGCGTATCCAGTGGTACCAATTGACCAAGCTTTACCTTTCCCAGTCTGGGAATCAGATGGTTGTGGATTAAACGTTTATAGTTCCGGTAACTCTTGGGCTTTAACTCCTGCTCTTTTAAGCCAAGCCAGGTCTCTAGATACTGGGCTAGCGTCGAATCATCATTTGTATTGCTAACCCGATTGTGCTCCTCGACCAGCGCATCTATTAGGCGTTTTAACTCTGCTCTGGTCTTGGCAGTTCGGTAGATGCGGATAGGCTTACCTTCTTCTGTGTAGCCAATAGTTAAGTAGCCTTTAAAACGTCCTTTACTGTCAGCTTTCTTGCCGACATAACCTCTGCCTTTGTCTCTGCGGTTAGACATAATGTGTTTCCTTTCTAAAATTACGGTAGGGGGTGCCTAAGAGCAGCGCCCCTAACGCAAAAAACGAGTTGGTTTACTTACCTTGTTTATGGGGTAGCAGTAACTACCTTAAGCCTGGGTAATACCAGGTGAAATGAATGAAAAGAGTGACTATTCATTACCTTCATCCCATGCATGGCATAGGGGTGAAGATAATGAATAGGTCAGGTTAAGAGAAAGTGGGTAGAGAGTTTAGAACTCTATGTCAGGATAAAGAGGATTTACTTTGATGTTATCTGGTTCAAGTTTCTCGATGTTATCTGGTTCAAGTTCTTCCTCACGCATCCATTTACTGTCCAGATCATCGTATTCATTCAATTCATTCACCTGCTCTTCTGAGAGTAAGTCGTAAATATCGAAATCATATTCTTCATCGTATTCACCGAATTTATAAGACCGTCTGGAAAGACCAGGGGTAAAGTCAGTTGCACCTGGAGATAGCTGCCAGGTACGTGTGGACGTAATTTCCTGAGAGGAGGCATCTTTTATTGCGCTGGTGTTATGAATCACCGAGGAGGTCTGATCTAAAGACAGGTTTTGACTCAGGCTTACCTCTAGCCTTGGTTCAGGTGCAGGCGTGGGCATGTCTAAAGAGATATCCAATACTGGAGAGGGCAAGAAGTGCTTGCTTATATCCTCCTTAAGTTCGTATTCGCCAGCTTTAACTTTGTTGATGTAACCATCAACCAGTAATGCTTTAAGCTTGTTTGCCGTGTTACTTGGACTGCTACCAATATGACTGGCAATATCCCTTGCCTGAGTCTTGCCATCCGCTATTGCCTTTAAAACAGCCAAGCGTTCTGGAGTAAGATCCAGTTCTTGAGCCAGGTTAGGTTTATCGGGTAGCCAAAGTCCTCGACTTTTATCAAATGTGATATAGAGTATCGTTTCTTCGAAGTCACGCCCGGTGACATGAAGCTTGGCATCTGAACTCATTCGGGCTTTATGGAGTACCAGCATGGCGTCCATTACTCCAAAAATGCCCTGAGAACCTAACGAGCTATCAAAGTGATCCCCTCCCTCGGCTTCGTTCTTTTTCGCATGATGTACAAACAGAATTGCCAGATTATGGTCGAAGGCATACTGCTGCACGCTTCCTAGAAGTTGGGTAACTTCGCTGTACTCGTTGGAGCGACTATCCCCGGGCATGACCCGACCTAGGGTGTCTATAATCACCAGTTTGGGTTTGTCTACCGATGTTCTCCAGTCGTCAATAGTACTTAGGAGGGCACTACCTATTTGTGGCGCCTCGGTTGCAAAACTTAACTGCTCTGGAAACTTTTGCCCGTTCATGATTTGGGCGGTTCTTGTTTGTAAGCGCCTTAGATTATCCTCAAGTGCAAAGTAAAGAACGCTGCCGTGTTCGGTTTCCAGGTTAAGAAAGTTGTTTTCAGTCGCTACGGTCAGGGCAAGTTCTAAGCTAAAAAAGCTCTTACCCATTTTTGGCTTTGCCACCAATTGGCTTAGGCCAACGGGGATAAGCTGGTTTACGACATAGCTCATGTCTTGGAAAACCATCGTTTCCAATTCGCTTGCCTTGAGAAATTTTGAGGTAGGTGTCATTAGTTATATCTCCTTAACGAAGCTTCTGCTTCGCGTTGTAGCCAGTCAGTGACTTCTGATCTGGGAATAAGATGCTTGTTACCAACTTTTATGCTTTTAATCTGTCCCGCTTTTACCAGGGCGCGAATCGAATTTATGCCAACAGTTTGCTCTAGAGCTTCGTAGAACTCCTGGATGGTCAGGACTAAGGGAAGGGTAGGGTGTGCCAGGCTTTCTGGCTGGTTAGTCAGGTGCATTTAAAATCCTTTAACAGGGGAGAAAGACCCTGGATAAAGTTCCAGGGTCTACTAGGCGTTAGGTTGCTGATAAATCTAGAGCTTGGTTTACTCGTAGGCACTAAAGCCATCTCTATAAAAGTCGCCGAAGTTAAACTCAAGGTTGCGAATGACGGCTCGCAACGTATTAAATTTATCGGTAAACTGGCCATAATTTCTTATGGGCTGATTTAGCAGCTCGTCAATAAGCTGATTGGCTTGCTTTAAAAACATGGTTAATAAGGCGCGGTCATTGGGTTCTAAAGCCCATTCCGAGCCTTTCTCTGCGTAACTATTGACCTGATCGATTAATTTTAATAATCGTTTGGTGGTTATACCGAAGGGCATATTTTTCCTTTGCTTGTGAAATGAAAAACCATAGAGGCTAACCTCGTTGGCTGGAAATGGGTTTTGGTAAGGAGATCATTTTAGTGGATCTTCTACAGTCTTACTTTTGAATCGGATATTCGGAAGTATTTGACCTTTCCAGTTCGGTTTGAAAATCCTGAAGGAAATGTATAACTTTCTTTATCTGATTGACCTGATCGCTGAATACTTTACTATTCATGATTTCGGTTACTGCCTGATCAACTCGCTGATCTACCATCTGAAGCAAGGCATAAAGCAATTCGAGACTGTTTGGTTCCAAAGTGAGCTTCTCAATTTGCGCTTTGTGTTCTTCCGCTTGATTAAGTAAGTCAGAAAAGGGTTGTTCTAGAAAGATATAGCTATATGTCACGTTTTTTTCTCCATGAGTGATGAGATGAATTGGGGTTTAGCCTGTGAAGGCTTTTGAATGGACTGCATTTTTAATAGTACATGCGCTGAATCAGTTATTTATTCTCCTGTTGCGTATTTGCAATGACGCCATTCGTGCGAAAGTTTGGTCGTTTTAGAAAAAATCTCTATTTTCCTATAGCCAGGCAAAGAAGATTACGTCCTCTAATGGGGAACAAGCGAACGGTGCAATGGCATTGAGTACCTTGTAAAGCAGCTATGACAAACCTATTAGCTTCTTATGTCTCTTATGCAGAAGGACTGTTAGAGGCATATGCCTAGTTGATACAGGCGTTAGACCTTGCCTGAAAAAAGGTCTTCTACTTGCAACAAGTCTTTTGAACTCAAAATCCAGGTAAAAGTGAATCTTTAGTCCAAAAACATTAGTTGTGTAGATGAGCTTTTCAAAAGCTCTCTAGGTTGAGGGATCACCTCCGAACCAGTTCCCATTGCACATAGATACCCATGCATATAAATCTAAAAATGCAAAAGTATCGAACTGCAACAGTAAAACTGTTGGCAAGAATTAAAATTTCAAATTCTATATTCGGTAGTGATGCCCTCACTTATGAGGGTCACGCCCTCGTTCTGAAGGGTTATGAAAACTTTAGCAAACTATTCTCTCTCTAAACCAAAATGAAAATACTCCATTTTAACGAAAAATCTGCTAAAATGGTATATTATCAGGATAATTAACATTTAATTTGGCGGTCTGTCTAGGTGGTCTGTTTATCTCGCCTTCCTCCCCCGACCCACTGCACGCCTGACACACTACCCTTATCTCCGTAGGCAACCAGTTGCCAAACCACTCGTCAAACCTGCCTGGACCTCCGTCATAAACAAAATACCCCTGTCCCTCGCAGACAGGACAGCTTCGCTGCCCTGCTTTCTTGCAGAAAGCCTCGTCTTTCATGCGGCCCTCTTTTCGACTGCCAGCGGTTCTTCTATAACCTCTAGTTTTACAGGGGTTAGGCGCTGGACATTGGGAAGCGTCGTAAAGGGTTCCAAACGAGCAGCCAGGATAAACTGGTCTACTGTGCTTAAGGGGTACAGGACAAACCCCAGTCCAAAGGCATGTAGATAGCGGAACACGGGCTCTAAGCGACGTAACTCGCTCTTAGCTACGGTTAAGAGCTTTATTTCCTTCGACTGACACAGATACAGCGTTAAACTGATTTCTGCCACCAGATTGGCAGCCAGTAGCTCTACCTCGTCGCTGGCACAGTCCTGATGGAAACGTTCTACAAGGCTTAAAAAACGTACTGATAACATGGTGTTCTCCTTTACTATTACTTTGTTTAAGTGGTTGGACGCTGGATGGATACAAGAAGAATTTGTTCTTGTTCTAAAAAAAGGGTTTGTTGTTTCGCTAACTGCCTGGATTAAGAGGTCATTACGAGTTGATCGGATACGTAATCTATTGGCACCATCTAATGCATTGCCTTGACCGAATTCGATTAATTGGACGCTGGTGATTAATTCCAGCGGGTTATTGTGCTTTCCTGCCATAAAGGACGTTATAGCCATGACAAACCGTGTCCCATTCCCGAATAAACTGTTCTTCTAAAGCCACCAAATCATCAGCGTCTTTCGCCTGTGCCAGGATTTGTATTTCAAAAGCTGCTTTGCCATACTTGCGTATAGCTGGATGTAACTTAGGGCAGTCCGACCCACCCCGTAAGGCCACACTTACATGCTTGTTCCAGCGGTTTCTTAAGGGCTGTATGGTGGCACCGATATAACATTCGTTTGTAACCGTATTTCTTGCCAGATAAATCAGTCCAAACATGGACATGCACACTCCAAACAAAAAAGCCCCAATGCCGTAGCATCAGGGCAAGCCACCCTTAGGGTGGTCAAGAAATAAGTAATAAGGATTTGGTTAAATCAGACTCGGTTTGGTCTGATATGAAGCAGGTAGATAAGAATAGAAGCCAGTGGTTAAAGCAGCTTAACCCCCGCCATGGAAGGCTGGCTAAGAGGTAGGAATAGCAGTACCCCTATTTACCTAGACCGAACCCTGCTCCCTTCTAAAGCCAGCGTAAATAAGGCACGACCTCTACTTAAGCCTGGCGAAGCCGGGCGTTACGTTAACCAGGGGTTAGTTAGGTAGTACCAGAATTAGTTAAGCAGGAACAAACTTAGTTGTTAAGGACTGGGTTAATTAAGTAGGAACAGACTTAGGTGTTAAGGCCAGGGTTGGGTAAGTAGGAACAATATTAGTCAAGTCAAACCAGGGTCTAGTTGATAAAACGATGCTTAGTTTATTAGTACCCCAATCAGCTCCTGAGCCGCTACACTGGCCCGTTCTCCAGAGGCAAGAAGCTGCTCCAGATCCTCGGTCCAGTTCGCCAGATAAGGAAAGCTATAACTGGAACTGTCCAGACCTAACTGGTGGCAGACCAGAAACGCACAGCTTTCGGCTTCTAATTCGGCTAAGGCTCTGGCACTGCTTAAATCATGTAGCAGGGCATGAGCTAGCTCGTGGATAAAGGTTTTAAGTTGTTGTAAAGAAGGTAAGTCAGCTTTTAAGGCAATGGCTTGCTGTAAAGGTTTATAGACACCTAAAGCACCTGTACCTTCTAAGTCAAAACTAACCTTTAGTCCTTTACGAGCAGCAAAGGCCAGTAACTTAACCTTACATAAGTTAATCAGGTTTATATCCTCGTCTTTGGCTTCTAAAAGTTTGGGACGTTCTAACTGGGGTAGTGGGTCGCCATCCGTTTGACTAACATCAAAAACATAAACCGCCCTAAAGCCAAAGAGCTGCTTTACTTCTGCTTTAGCTTGTTTATCTGGATTAGCTACTTTATCGCTACTCCCCTCGCCTTTTACTTTGCCGATCAGAGGTGCCAAGATAACTAAGCCTTTTTCGCCTTTACGAACCTGACGACCCAGTTCCTGCCAGCGTTTATAGCCTGCTACCAGACTGGCAGTTGGACACTGGCTGTAGATCAGGGTGCTGTTAAAGAAGGAGTAGTTATAGAACTTCGAGCGGAAGCGTAAGGCATCCTGCCAGCCCTGGGAACTCATGAGGCTGCTTACACCGTTTCTTAAAAGAATAAGCGCTTTATCGCTGGCAGAGGGCTGGTCTTTGGTTAAAGCAGAGTGCTGGTCGTTGGCCTGAGTACTATCTAACATAGAGGTTTGCTGGGTAACTTGGTTTTGATCGGTCATCG
>JAGQHN010000191.1 GCA_020431825.1 Trueperaceae bacterium
GGGGGGAGCTAGCCTCATGACATAGTTTAGCAAATGCTATGCAGCTTTAAGCAAACTATCCCTATGTTTTCTTTCCCAGATAGTTAACTTGCCCTCACGCTCGAGCCTGTTGTAAATAGTCAGGTAAATAGCAGGCATATTAAAGCGTGGTTGGGGTTTGGTTGGGGGTATTGCTTTGTCCCTGCCATTACAGCAAGGACAGGGAGCAAAGGTATCTTGATTAAATTGGTTAATGGCTTCAAATATTCTTAAGTCATCACAGTGTAAGCAGGTATCAAAGTCTAAGTATTCAGGCTCGAGTACGGGAGCGGTAAAGGCTTCAACGGTGTCATAGAGGCTATCAGGCATAGGGCTGATGCTGTAGCTCGAAGTGGCATCAAAGCTTTCTGCTAAAACAAAGGTACTGGGTTTCATCCCAGTACCGCCAGAGCTTCTTCGTCAGTAACTATTTCATTAGGGTTATAGGCATGACTCGAGCCTTGAGCGTTAAAGAAATGCAAAACAGTGTTTAGCTCATTTGGTCTTAAGTCTGTGCAGCTAGTGAAACCAGTTAAAGCTTTAAGGGTATTTCTATAGGCATCTTCTGACATACCTAATTCACTAGCTTTAGTGTGTATTTGCTTGTAAGCTTCTTTTCTTTCGTTTAGACTCATTGCTGAATCCTTTCTTAGATTGATTCCTAAAGGGCTGCTTTCTCAGGGCAATTGCCCTTTAGTATCTATATTGTACTATTATATGTTACATAATGCAACAAAATAATTTATATTTGTGCTATAGTATGTTGTGGAGGTGATACCATGACTGGTATGACTGATGATATTAGGAAAACGGTAGTAGCAGAGATGAGTGCCAGGGATATCACCCAGGAACGTATGGCTGATATTGCAGAAGTATCGCGAACTCAACTCTCTCGCATGTTGAATGGGCATAGTAATGCATTGCCTAAAGCTTGGGAAGCTATCTTTGAGGAACTCGGATTGCGACTTGTAGCAGTTCCAAAAAATGCTCGAGTCACGGTTAGTAGGGATTTGTAAAATGGCTAGTCAAAGAGGACAGATAAAAGAACTTATCCCTGGAAAAAAATACCGAGTTCGGTTTTATGCAGGTAAAATAGGTGCCAAGCGACACTATCCCTCTGAAATAGTTTATGGAACACGCCGTGATGCTAGTAAGATATTGACGGCAATGTTAGCTAAGCATGATGAGGGTAAACTAAGTATCAGACCTGAAAGCAAACTGCCCCTGGCGGATATCTTGAGAAAATATTTGGTGTTTCGCCAGAGCGAAGTTGATAAAGGAAAATTATCAGCGGACTATTTGAAGTGTGTTAACGACAGTTTTACCAACCATATCGTTCCTTTTTTTGGTAATGAGCCAATTTCTAAAATTGATTTTGCAGAACTGCAACGCTTTGTTAATACCCTCGAGATGAAACTTGCTCCTAGCTCTATTCAGGCTATCTATGCTCATCTTAAAGGTGTCCTAAAATTTGCCTTTACCGAAGGCTATATAAAAGAACTAGTTGCGAGCCCGCGTTTACCTGCAAAGTCTGTAGGGAAGAAAAAAGTCTTTTCCTGGGAAGAAATTCGCCTGATTCTTGGAGCGACTGAAAAGCGTTTTAAGGCAGTCTTTTTGATGCTGGCATGCTCAGGCATAAGACCCAGCGAATTGATTAGGATTAAATGGGATGATATTGACCTAGCCAATTGTGTCCTTTATATCCGTAAATCTAAAACGGATTCTGGTATGCGCGCCATTTTATTGCCTCATATTATGATTGAAGAACTGGTTAAGCTCGAGCGTGCTGGCAAACTGGTCTTTCATGATGGTTTTGGTGAACCTTTAACCAACTCTAAAATTTACAATGCTTTTCAGCGTTCACTAAAGGTACTTGGCTTGAAGGGAAATCCTTACCAATTACGGCATAGCCATACCACCAGAAACCTAGAGGTTCCTAATATCAGCGATAAGGTCATTTCCGACAGACAAGGGCATAGTGATGAGCGCTTTACTCGTAGCGTTTACATGCACCCAGAAGTCCAGATGCAGGAACCCATTGCTGCTTTGTGGGATAAAAAGCTGCGTTCTGAAAATAGTTCAAATTAAGTGGGTTTGTCTTAGTAAGGGTTAGCTCGAGGTTAAGAGTAAGCTGAAACTGAAAACGGCATTAGTAAGAAAGGGCATGCTTATTAAGAACATGCCCTTTCTTAAAGAGAAACTTACCTAAGGCAGAGTCGAATCAAACAGTGCCCCATCATCAACCGCAGCACCCTTTTTACCTTGACTCTTAGGAACCGAAACCAGAATCTCGCCAGAGCAGCTCGAGTTGAAGGAATCTGTAGCGGTAAAGCCAATATGGTAATAACGACCATTGGCATTTCCCGCTCGTTCAGCACGAACCTGAGCAGTAGAACTGCCAATACCTGCGCCATCAGGTGAGGTATCACCAGAGCCCAAACCACTTACAGGTTCATCCTGGAAGATGCTATCAATGCTAATCGTAAATGCATCGCCATCCGGGTCAGTCACGCCGAGAACGGAGATATTAACCATTTGATGGTTAGCAGGCCATAGGACTTTGGTACTGGCACTTGCTGAGTCACATCGTGGCGGAGCATTTAAGTCTAGACCAACAAGAATGGGGTCATGGTCAGAGGCTCTAAAAGGATTTGTTTCATAAAGCGCATCTTGTGTAGTTGATTTAAAGCTGGTGTCATAGTCAAGGAGGTCAGGCTCATCGGCATTAATGTGCCACTCGGTTGCACCCGTGACCTGGGCTCTTAAGCTCGTGCTTGCCAGGGCATAATCAAGGTATCCGAATTGCCCATCAAACAGATACGAATAAGCATACTCACCCTGGAAATCTTCATTGAGGTCGCTAAAGCCACCATCTAAGAAAACCTGAATGGGGTCTTCTTCATCGTAGGCATTTAGGTCGCCAACAATCAAGAAGTCAGCATCATTACTTGCCGTTGGGTCCGTTGCCAACCAGTCAAGTAATACTTGCGCTGCTGCCGTTCTGGTGCCATTACAGTTACCTTGCAATGGGTCGTCATCACCTGCACCACAACCAGAACCTTTTGATTTGAGATGGTTAACCACAACCGTAAAGGCTGCCCCACTTGAGGTGGTAAAGGTTTGTGCCAGAGCAGGTCTGTTTTTCGCCTGACCCGTGTTATTGGGGTCAGTAAAGCTAACATCGTCAAGCACCGCAAAACTACCTTGAGGGCTAACCATGGCAGGTTTATAAATAATGCCTACTTTAATCGCATCTGTACCAATAATGCCAGTATCGATATAGCTGTAAGTGCCAGCGCTGGTGAGACTATTTAATCCATTCACCAAATCGGCTAAGGGTTCAACCCCAGGCGTATTTTCTAATTCGATAAGTCCATACACGTCAGCATCTAAGGTAGAGAGGGCTGCCAGAATCTTGGTACGTTGGCGGTCAAACTCATTCGCGTCATCGGCACCACGGCATTCCTGATTTTGTAAGGGACCACAGATATCATTCGTTCCATTATCAAGCGTAAGGAAATAGTTCAGCACATTGGCACTTACAACCCTTACATCACCACCAACAGTATCGGGTTGCAGAGGTCGTGGATTAGTAGGCGTGTAAGTTGCCCCTCCTGTTGGCTGGATTCGGTAAAGGCCAAAACTATCATCCATGACTCCAATCGTATTTGTTACGGTATCCCCACCACGAAAACGGTTGCCAAGGGTAAAGGCTGCACCATTGGGATGACGGACATAGTCAGGATTTTGCGCTGATTGACCATCATCAAGCGTGATTTTCCTAAGGGCAATCTGGTCAGCTATGCTTTGTGCCGCACTTGGGTCAACATAACTGGTAGGCTGGAATGGTCTATCAAGGGAGTCCAAGGGTAAAGCCAGAACCATTTCACCAAAGCGGTCGTAGTTGAAATATTCGCTGATGACAAGTTCTTGTGGCAAAACAACAAGCATGCCTTCGTACTTTTCAAAGTCCGCTAAAGCGCTAACTGGTAGGTTTACGCTCACAGGTGCAGGCAGAACTGCCGTACCAATGACTTCAACTGTTACTCCAGTGAGTTCGGTTAAATTTGAGCCACTCGAGCCAAACTCATCAACGGTACCTGTCACTCTTACAACGTCGCCGACTTGCACCTCAACGGCAGGATTGCTGCCATCAAAGACGAAAAGTCCTTCTGAGGTAAGGGGGTCACCATCTTCGTCAGCACTTTCCTCCTGAACATAAAAGCCCCCCAGGTCGCCGTTATCGGCACTGGCATTTCTCTGGAAATCAGCCGTTACTACCGCTTCAATGGTTACAGCCATACCATCAAAAGGACTAAGTAGACCACTGCCTTGAATTTCGTGGATTTTCTTTAGTTCAGGGCCTGGAGGGGTTGGACAGTTAGCTGTGCCAGGTGTTGGGGTTGCCAAAGTATAACCAGAAGTATTAAGGGCTCCACCCTCACCATCAGGACAACGTTGCATTGACTCAGAGGTGCCGTTACCGTTGCCATTTTCATCAATTTGGGCTTGACCAGCATTTAAAAGCACGAGTAGTCCAGCATCATCGGCGTCACTGGTGTCATAAACCAGCGCATCACTAAGGTCTGTAGTTGTCACGGCTGTTCCATCTGGAAAACTGGAAGCGTCACCTTTATAAAGAGCCACCGCGTCAGCGCCATTTTGGATGAGGTTGGTATTAGGTGAAACGTCTAAATCACAATTTGCCACATTGGCAGCGTCGCCACAAAGAACAAAGTAGCCATCGGCGCTGGTACTAAAGCCATCGAGATTAAATGCTTCATAAGCAATGTCACCGCTGCCATTAAAAAAAACGAGAACGTAATCAGCCAATGGCGTATTACCAACACCACCATCATATAGTTCGACAAACTCGGCGGCGTCCGTACCATCTTGGTCAGCATCAACCTCGTTGATTAATACCGTAGCTGAGACAGGCGGTTGAGTTCCAAAGCTTTGACCTGTGTTCACTGCACCAAAGGTATTAGGGGACGCTGATGCCCAGCTAAAGTCACTATAAGTCGTTCCCGTACCTGTTAATTGCAAAGAGTTACCGACAGGTGTACTGGGACTTTCTTTAACACCAATATCCGTACTGGTTAACCCTGATGCGAAACCATCTATAGCGGTAAAGCTCCCACCATAACTTAGAAACTGAATCACTATGTTAGCAGGATTAACTAGGGCAATGCCATCAGGGTCGCCATTTTGAATTCCTGTTATAGGGAACACAATAAATCCGAACCCTTGGCCAGCATCACTTATAACGCCACTTAAGGGATAGGTGCCGTAAACATTTAACTGTGTGCTAGAACCGTTATAAAGAACTATTTGCCAACCCGTTAAATCAGTTCCTGCTGGAGCAGCAATCTCAATCGCTTCACCTGTATCGGTACTAGCATTATCATAGTGGATTTCATTTATAAATACGCTTGTTGGCAAGCTGAATTGAGGACGGAATATTGGACTAGGTTGCGACTGATTACAGGCTGTAAACACTACGCTAACAAAAAGTCCCAAAAAGATAAGAAAACGCTTCATAAGCCTCCTTGGTGAATCGCTGCCCATTTCCCAGGGTGAGGCTAACACTAAATTGTCAGACTAAAATGAGTTGTACAGACATCTGAAATGACGGAGGCTCTAAGTAAAAATAACTTATCTCTGTTTGAAGTTTGCTTATGGAGAAGTTTCTACATAGCGTTTTAAAGCCAACTCTACTTCTTGAAAGCCTCGTGCAATGCTTTTGCCTAACAACAATTGGATTAACGGAGCAAGAGGACCTGTAAGTTCAAAGCTGTTGCTATAGCGCGTTTGACTTTCGGAAATTGCCTCGAGTCTTTGATGACGAATACCACAAACCAGCCAACGCGGTGGAGAAAGTTGCGCCCAACTCAACAAAGATTCAGGAACAAGTTCTGTAATTTTATGGGGAGAAGGGAGCAGTCTATTTTTTGACAGAGCAACATACAGGATAATCTGAGCAGCAGGCTCGAGCTTGCCTTTAACCTTGACGGTAAAAGGGTTCCACTTCGGATAGGCTTCAAAATCAGCTAGCACCTGCCAAAGCTGATTACAGGGGGCATTAATTATGATGCTGGACTGAAACATTCAATAGTTTTCCAAATCCATTTTTCTCTAATCTTCAAAGGATGCGTCTTTAAGCGCTCTAGCAGCATCTTCTAAAGGTTTTGAAAAACTTTGCTCGAGCCTTATCATGTGTTCAATCATCCAGTCAATCATCTGTGGCCAGACTTCTTCTTCCATTGAATCCATAGGCTTTTCAAACTTTATGCGTGACGCTTTAATTTCATCTTTTCGGTACCAGGAGAGTGGCGCACCAAAAGTATGCTCTACCTTTTCTTTCTGAGCAAACATGTAATCAAAGAGGAATTTATTCTCTTCTTTTGTTGGTCGCATAAAACTAAGCTCGACTCGAATATTAGAACGACCCAGAATCAATCCATAATTAACATTGGCAATGCCTGATGCGGCATAAAGCCAGTTATCTTTTGAAGGGCTCTTGTTGTTGAACAGGGTGCATGCACTCGCTTTAAAGGCTTCAAGCGCCTCAGACCAGTAAGCCAAATGAACAACCTGTTTTTCTTTTAAGCTTACCTGCGTTGAACTTTCTTCCTCTTCTTTAGCAGACATCCGTATGCGGTACTCTTCGGCCTCTGGCGTTGGAATGATTTGTTCAATACTAAGTAGAAGTTCGCTGTTTAGCTGATAAGGGGAAACCTTAAAGCATTTGACATCAATACCGTGAGATAAGAGCCATAACACGGTGCTGGTTACTTCTAAACGAAAGTTAGCAGCAACAAGCATGATTCGCTGCTTATTTCCTGTGTTAAAGACCGCTTCACCTAAGTCCTCAAGCTCGAGAAACTCACATAACAAATCCTCAGCATTGCCACCACCACAGTAGCGTGCCAGATATTGCTGATAGATGGCAATGATTTGCCCTTTGGTGAGGCTCGAGCAATAACTGGCATATTTGACGGATTGCCAGACGACATCACGACCTGAATCAT
>JAGQHN010000192.1 GCA_020431825.1 Trueperaceae bacterium
CTCACTCCCACAGTGATAGCATTTGATTATTTTAATCACCATCCCTTAACTTAGCAGTTTTTAGTGGACCACTACCACCTTATATATAGGCATAAGCCTAAATTCTCGAGAACAAAACCTGGTTTGGCAAGCTTACCCACTAGACTTGGAAAAATCTCTTGATTGGCCCGCAATACACGATAATTCAGAAATCTAGCACCCGGGCAAAAACACCCTTCCCCAAAAGCAAACGAACCAACAGCGTAAATAGCAGTACAAATGCACAGGCTTAGCCCCTCTATAGTTGTAAATGTATTTAAGATTTAGGAAGGGAAACATATGAAATCATTGCTTATTAGCCTGGGTCTTTTGCTAGCTACTGTTAGTTTGGCACAAAGCCCCGTTCGTATAGGCTCCAAGATCGATACCGAAGGAGCCCTGCTCTGTCAGATGACCAAGCTGATCCTCGAGCAAAATAACATCATGGTTGAAGACAAGTGTTCGACAGGTGCCACCAACGTTGTGCGTGAGGCCCTGCTTCAGGGTGAAATTGACATGTACCCCGAATATACCGGCAACGTCATCTATTTATTTGAAGATGTTGATCCTACTATCGCCAACGACGCTTCAGCAGCTTTCGACAAGGCCAATGAACTGGACGCAGCCAACAATATCGTCTGGTTAACCCCTGCACCCGCCAACAATACCTGGGCCATCGCGGTACCCAAAACCCTGGCCGACGCCGAAGGTCTGGCAACAATGGCTGATCTGGCAGGCTATATTAATGATGGCAAGGAATTTAAGCTGGCAGCCAGCCAGGAATTTGTCGACCGTGAAGACGCGCTCAAGGCTTTTGAAAGTACCTACGGTTTTGAGCTTAGCCCTGAGCAACTGGTCATTGTGCCTGGAGGCAATACCACGCAAACAGAAACGGCCGCAGCCCAAGGAACAAGTGGCGTGAATGCAGCTATGGCCTATGGTACAGACGGCGCGCTAGATGCCCTTGGTCTGGTTTCGCTGACCGACCCAAGTGGTGCCGTCGCTGTCTATCAACCTGCAATTATTGTGCGAAAAGCTGTCCTCGAGGAGTATAGCAATCTTCCCGACCTGATTGAACCTGTCTTTGCCACTCTGGATGAGGCCACCCTGTCTAATTTGAATGGTCGCATTGCAGTTAATGGCGAAGCTGCCGATGCAGTAGCAGAAGATTACCTGCGTGGTATCGGAGCCATTCAGTAGGCTTAACGGGTGCTCTCGTTTTGCTTTCAAGCAGGGGATAGGCGGTTGACCTATCCCCTTTTTCTATGATGACTAAGCGCTTTGATCCTGTTTTACTGCTGGGCGCTGGGCTGGGTCTTGTAGCAAGCCTATTTCCCCTCTTACTGTTTAAAGCCAACCGCCTTGTCTTAGGGGATTTTATAGGCTTTCCTGACTTACCTGTCCCCCATGCCTATCTGATGCTTCTGGCTTTTCTGGCACTGCTCGCCAGTGCTTTTTTGCCAAAATTTCGCTTACCGATTGCCAGTTCCCTGGTAGTCATTTCGTGGCTCTTGCTCAACTGGACTATTAGCCTTACTACAAGGCAACTTCTGGCAGATGCCCCTGCGATTGCTCGAGTCTCTTTTGCACCAGGCTTCTGGCTGGCACTATTTGCCCTCTATGTAGCTTGCTTTGCCCTGTCACAAAGGTGGCGCTGGGCATTTTTGCTTTTGCCCGTTGCGGTTTTACTTGGCAGCTGGCTAGGTCATTATGAACTGCTAGGACCCGCAGTCGAATTCCGCTCGGTAGCCTCAGAATTTTTACCTCAGACCCTGCGCCACCTTGCCCTGAGTCTGGTGAGTCTGGTGCTGGCTGCCCTTATTGGTTTGCCTCTTGGCATCTTGGCTTTTAGACAAAGACAGTTTGAAAATATTATTTTAGGAGGAGCCGGGTTACTGCAAACCTTGCCTTCCATTGCCCTATTTGGCCTTCTGTTACCACCGCTGGCTTATCTCGGTCGTAGCTTTCAGCTGTCACAGGTTCTTATTATTCTGGCTATTTTGATACTGTTTATTGGTCTGCGCTGGGTAAGCTCGCTGCGCTTTTTAGGCAATCTTGCGGTGTCTGGCACGCTTATTCTGGCACTGCCCCTGTTTGGTCTCTGGTTAGTTAGTTTATTAAGTGGCGAGTCTGCGACCTTAAAAAGCTGGCTGAACCTGAACTCGAGCCTGGCAGACATAGGCCTGCGGGGGATTGGCGCAGCCCCCGTCCTTATTGCATTAACCCTTTATGCACTCCTGCCCATCGTCGTTAATACGCATCTTGGTTTAAGAAACATTCCTCCAGGCACCCTGGACGCCGCCACTGGCATGGGCATGAACGCCCGCCAACGCTTCTGGCGCGCCGAATTTCCGCTGGCCCTTCCTTTTATGATGGAGGGCTTACGCACTGCTCTGGTTTTAACCTTTGGCATAACGACAGTCGCTGCCCTGGTCGGAGCGGGTGGGCTGGGCTTTTTTATTTTACGTGGCGTTGAAAATGCTGCCCCTGATCTGGTTTTGCTTGGGGCCTTACCCATCGTCCTGCTGGCGCTGGTACTTGATAGTTTCATGCGCGGCTTAAGCTGGCTACTTACCCCCAAAGGACTACGATCATGATTAAGCTCGAGCATGTCGTTAAAGCTTATGGCGAGCAAGAAGTCTTAAAGGATATCAGTTTTGAAATTGCTAAAGGTGAGCTTGTGGTTCTTATTGGACCTTCCGGGTGCGGCAAAAGCACCCTGCTACGGCTTATCAACCGCATGATTGAGCTAAGCGGTGGACGCATTTTGATTAAAGACCGTGATACGCGCACCCTCGACCCTGTTAGCTTGCGTCTGGGCATTGGCTACGTGATTCAGAGTATTGGTTTGTTTTCGCACATGACCATTTTTGAAAACGTTGAAGTCGTTCCGAGCCTTTTGCAACAAAACAAAAAACTTCGCCGGGAACGCGCTCGGGAGCTTTTAGACATGATGGGGCTCGAGCCTGCGCAGTACGGTCAGCGCTATCCTAAAGAGCTGTCTGGCGGTCAGCAGCAGCGCGTGGGTATTGCCCGGGCCATTGCTGCTGACCCGGAAATCATGCTGATGGATGAACCTTTTAGCGCTGTCGACCCTATTACCCGGGAGCAGTTGCAGGACCATTTTCTCGGGCTCAAAACGCAAATAGATAAAACCATCGTTTTTGTCACCCACGATGTTGATGAGGCCGTTAAACTAGGCGACCGCATCTGCATTCTAAATCAGGGCTTAGTCCAGCAGATAGACAGCCCCAAAGCCCTGTTACATAAACCTGCCAATGACTTTGTTGCAAGTTTCTTAGGCGAAGATCGTGAACTCAAACGCCTTAGCCGCATACCTGTTACCGATGTCATGCGCTCAGGCGCTCACCCTGAGGCCAGGACAATTGAAAAGCACAAAAGTGCCAAAGATGCCCTTAATCGCCTCTTAGCTGGTGAAAATAGCCTGAACGTTATTGATGATCAAAATAGCATTATCGGTACGGTAAATTTGCAGGATTTACAAGGATGAGGCGGCAAGGCCTTCTCTTGCTGGCGGCCTGGCTTGGCAGTTTCTGGCTTTTTGCGCAGCAAAGTGGCTGGAAACATGCTCTAAGTTATGTTGCCAGCAAAAATCAGACACCCATATTTGAACGCAATACCCTCTGGGAACTCGTCTGGCAGCACCTCAACCTTTGTCTTTTTTCCATGTTACTCGTTATGATTATCGGCTTGCCTTTAGCGCTTTTTGTAACCCGCAGTTATGGAAAACCGTTTTTAGGCCTGGTAAGTAATACCGTCAATATAGGTCAAATTTTTCCGCCTACAGCCGTCCTTTTTTTGTTTCTACCCATTTTTGGTTTTGGCCCAACTGCCGCTATCATTGCACTTTTTATCTATGGACTTTTGCCCACGGTAAGGGGCGGTCTGCTTGGCCTTAGCACCATTCCAGAGGATCAGAGCAACGCTGCCCTTGGTTGCGGCATGAATGCCTGGCAGATTCTTTGGCGACTCGAGTTCCCGCAGGCTCTGCCGAGTATCCTTGCTGGTTTACGAACCAGTCTTATTCTCATTATTGCGACAGCGACGGTTGCGCCGCTTGTTGGTACCGGCGGCTTGGGGGTCCCCATCATTGCAGGTCTTAGCACCAACAATGTCGCCCTTGTCCTGGAAGGCGCCCTGCCTGTTGCTCTTATAGCAGTACTGGCAGACATGACAGTAAGGTGGCTGGAACAGGTTCTGGTACGGTGGGCTTAGAAACCTTGCCAGAAAAAGGTTTAAGACTCTTTTCCAAGACCATGCCTTTTTGACCACAATACCAGTTCCACCCTCGAGCTTATACCTAATTTGTCGTAGAGGGTACTCACGTAGTTCCTGACCGTTTGGTCTGAAATGGCTAATTCTTCGGCAATGGCTTTGTTATTTAAGCCCTTCGCCACCATCGCTAGAACCTCTTTCTCTCTTGAGGTTAAGTGAATAAAGGCGTCGGCCTTGTAGTCAAAGTCAGCCAGTACCTTAATGATTTTTTGACCAAAATACCGGCTTCCTTTGGCAATGGTTCTTATCGCAACAGCTAAGGTTTCACTTACCTCATCTTTAAGAATATAGCCTTCAACACCCGCCTTAATAACTGCCTGTACATAAACTGGATCATTAAATGCTGAAAGAATTAAGACTTTTATATTTGCTTCTAAACCCTGTACATAGGCTATGCGTTCCTGAAACCCCGGACCTGGCATATTTATGTCCATAATGAGAATGTCAGGCAAATGCTGGCGGCAGAGGTCTTGCATCGTTACACCATCATTGGCCTCAGCTACAATCTCTATGTTTTCTTCGCTTACCAGTGCTGCTCGAATGCCCTTGAGCATAAGGGGGTGATCATCTGCAAGCATAACCCGCAAATCTTTAGGCACCTCTTGCCTCCAGGGGCAAACTAACTTTAAGCGTCGTGCCTTTTCCCAGTTCTGATTCAAGCTTAAGACTGCCGTTAAAAAGCTCGAGCCGCTCTTCCATGCCTAAGAGTCCAAAGTGATTTTCCTGAGCAAACTTACTTAGTCTTTCAGGCAGTGTAAAGCCTTTTCCATCATCTGTGATAGTTAGATAGATATTATTTGATTCAATACTTAACTCTAGATGTAATTCTTTAGCACTTGCGTGAGACAGGGCGTTGCGCAGCGCTTCCTGGGCCGTGCGAAATAAGACTCGAGAGATATCCAGAGGAATACTATCTGTTTCGTCCAGTTGCCAGCTCAGGTGCGGGGAACCCTTAATCTCTTGAGAATTTAAATACGTTAGAAAGCCTTCCAGACTGGCTTTCAGGCCAAATTCCTCTAGGCCAGGGGGGCGTAAATCTATGATGGTTCGCCTGAGCTGGTCAACCAGTTCCTGCGCTGACTCATGGTAACTTTTTACATTGATTGGAGTTTGACCTTTGCTGGCTTTTATGTCTTTTTCCATTTGCGAAAGCGCCTGATTAAAGCCAAGAAGCTGCTGTATCACACCATCATGAAGCTCCCTGGCTAGCTCTAAGCGCTCTTTTTCTTCCATCTCCAAAAGTTTCAGGCGCATCTCTCTTAACTCAGCCTCATTGCGGCGCTGCTCACTGATATCTTCAAAAATAAGCAGCAGGTGATCCTGTCCAGAGTAGTTGATGAGTTCTACAGAGGCACAAAGAATCCCGTCCTCTTTGTCTCTCAAAATATGCAGGTCCTGATCTCGTTTTGTGTTTTCTGTTTCTATTAGTTTTTCTAAGGCGATAAGTTCAGCAGGGTTTTGCCACAATTTTAATTGTCTTAAATCCTTACCTCGTAAATCCCCACGTTTATAGCCAAGGATGTTTTCACACTTTTGATTGACATCTATAATCAGCCAATCCTCGAGGATAAGCAAACAAGCCGCAGAAGTTCCCTGGTCGAAGATGGTACGAAAGCGCTCTTCTGAAGACCTGAGCCGGTCCAGGGCACGTTTTCGTTCAGAGGTTTCCCTGATGATACCAAGGCCTCCAATGACGTTATCCTCCCCTGTTTTAAGCGGCGTATAGTGCGCTTCAAAAAAACCCTGATGGTTGGTTTTAGGCACTTCGTAGTACTGATCATGACTTGTCACAATTTGACCTTGAAGTGTCTTTTTAAACTGTTCTAGTTCACCCGATTCTTTTAAGAAGGGAAAGACTTCATAGCTTACTTTGCCAATCGCCTCTTCAGGAGCAATACCTGATATGCGCTGCATACCGTTATTCCAGAGGGTATATTTAAGCTCTGTGTCAAAGGCCATAATGCCGTCCAAGCTGCTGTTAATAAGAAGTTCAATAAACTCTTTTTGTTCTCGAATTTCTTGCTCAGCCTGAACCCTCGAGGTTATAGATAAGCCTGTGCCAATAATGCGGTAGACCTCACCGGAATCATCTAAGACAGGATTTAAAGTGACCAGCCACCAGGTTTCTCCAGCAGGGTCTGGTGACATGATTTCGTATGCCAGAGCCCTTTTTGTTTGAACGACCTGCTGATAGCTCGCCAGCATCATCTCTCTATTTTCTTCAGGCAAATGTTCAAGCTCGTGGGGGCGTTTGCCCACCACCCTTTCTCTATCAACCTTCGTCATTTCTATAAACCCAGGATTGACATCCAGATGCTTAAAGCCGTCTCTGACATCAACAACATAAACGGCAAGACCCACCTCGTTATAAATGCTTCTTAAGAATGTCTCCTGCTCTTTTAAAACGAAATTGGCTTCTTTTAGTTCCTCGGTGCGCTCTGCTACCCGCTGCTCGAGCAGGGTATTTGCTTCTTGCAGAGCCACGGCAGCCTGTCTTTGCCGTATAAATTCTGCCAGGGTATTGGCGATAGATAAAACAAAATTGATGTCATCATGACTAAAATCTCGTTGCTTAAGGGTGTGGGCTCCCAGCACACCCC
>JAGQHN010000193.1 GCA_020431825.1 Trueperaceae bacterium
TCCCTCACAACCCTGAAGTCTGGCTTACCTGGGCTGATGAGGCGCAGGCTGCTTTAGCTTATCTCGACAAACGTTTAGAGCAAATGAATTACTTCGATTTTCGTGAGCTTGGCTATCCCATTGGCTCTGGGCAAATTGAAGGTGCCAATAAATCTGTCATTGGCGCACGGATGAAACGTGGCGGGATGCGCTGGTCTCACCAGGGTATTAACCGCATGGCTTTGCTGCGTTCTCAGCAATGTTCTGCTAAACCTTTCCTTGATTTCCACTCCATACGCTTACTGGCTTTCGCCTCATAAGCAGGACGCACCCTTCAACAAAGGCCATGGCATTGTCCTGGTTTAAGTGAAATGGTCTGATTAACCTAACGTTTGCGGGTCACTCCAGATTCGTTGTTTTCTAACCCCTTCGCTGTTTCATCAGTTTACGCTATAGCATTGCCGAATTTTCCAAAAGTAGTTTTGATGATAAGTCGATTCCCTAGGACATCAGGGAGAAAGAAGTGAATATTCTTACCTGGACGTAGGCACTCCTTCTTGTAACAAGCCCTTTATTTTTAGGGTGTTCCAGAATTCAGCTGGCACGTCTATGGTCAAATTTTGCAGATTGTCCAGAACTTCTTCAGGTGTTGTAGCACCAACAACAACCGAACTAACTGCCTTATGTAGATAGGGAAAATGAAGGGCAGCAGCTTTTAAAGAAAGCCCCATATCATGACAGGAAGCAGCAAGCTTATGCGCTTTTTCAAGAATGTCTCGAGGCGCATCATGATAATTATAGTGAGCCCCTTGATTTAGATCGCTCGCTAGAATGCCGCTGTTGAAAACGCCTCCTAAAATAACGGCAATCTGCCGAGCGGCACACAAGTTGAGAAAAGGAAGTGCTGTTTGCTCGAGCAAAGTGTAACGACCTGCCAACAAGAAACAATCAAAGTCAGCATTTTCGGCAAAGTTTCGTAACATTTGCCACTGATTCATACCAACGCCAATGACCTTAACAACCCCCTGAGCGCGCAATTCTGCTAAGACCGGATAAGCTTCATCTAGTGCCTGCTTGTAATGATGATCTGGATCATGAATATGCAAAATATCAACATAATCCATTTTCAGTCTTTTTAGACTTTGTTCAAGACTGCGCATAACGCCATCTCGACTAAAATCAAATTTACAGCTACCATCAGCTTGAACCAGACGACCCACTTTGCTTGCTATCAGGAAATTACTTCGCTTTACTACAGAAAGGGCATGACCCAGATATTGTTCAGATTTTCCACTACCATAAAGGGGAGCTGTATCAAAAAAGCTAATTCCCTGACTAAATGCTGTTTGAATAGTACAGATAGCTGTTTTTTCGGTCTGTTCCCCAAGTAGACCCGTGCCTAAACCATGGCGAGGTAAATAGAGATTTGCCCTGGAGATGAGTTTCTTATCTTGTATGCCAATCATTCTACACCAAGCTTAGCCTGAGTTTTTATCCTCGAGCTTAAATAAAAGACGGATAGGTTCTTTTTCCAGACGTCCTAACTATTCACCTCCTGACCTTGCCAAGGCTTATTATACAGTTATCAAAACAGGCATGGAGGTTGAAAAATGAAAATCATCGGAGTCAAGGCCCATCTAATCGAAGAGAAAGTAAAACCGTTTACGTGGCAAACCAATAGACCAGGGTCGGGTGATGGTCACGCCATAGACCGAGCCTACAATTGTGTGCTTAGGCTGATTACTGATGAAGGTATAGAAGGACACGCCCTGGGTCCTAAAGGTCGCATCGCTCTGGATTTGATTCAACGACGGGTAGGTCCAGAGTTACTGGGCAAAAACCCTTTAAATACTGAGTATCTGTGGAAACGTATGTGGGATATTGATAGACTCGAGGAATTCCCCCTCTACTTTTTTGGCCTGGCTGATATTGCCCTCTGGGATATAAAAGGAAAACTTGCAAATCTGCCAGTTTATCAGCTTCTGGGGGGTTACCGTGACAGTATCCCGGCATACGCATCAACTACCAGTTACGATACGGAAAAAGAATATTTTGAGGTTATCGATGCCTCCTTAGAAGAAGGCTACACTTCGATCAAACTTCATTTACGCTTTTGGGATGTAAAGACCAACGCGAAACTCTGCCGTGCCATACGCAGACATGTTGGCGATGATGTTGAATTAACGCTAGATGCATCTGCTATATGGGATTATCAGGATTCTCTGTATATAGGTAGAGTCTTGGAAGAGCTTAATTTCTACTGGTACGAAGAGCCAATGCGTGAGTTTGATCTGGAAAGCTACCGCAAACTCTGTGACGCCCTGGATATTCCGATTCTGGCAGCTGAGTGCTCTGACGGCTCCCACTGGAATGCTGCCGAGTTTATCCGCAGAGGCGCCTGCGACATTATGCGAACAAGCACGCATTACAAAGGGGGATTTACCGGAGGCATGAAAGTTGGCCAGTTAGCTGAGGCTAATGGTATGCGTGCTGAAGTGCATGGGGGTGGCCTGACCAATTTACAGTTAGGCTTGGCGCTGCCCAATAATACCTACTATGAAGATCTGGTGATTGACGCAGCTGATGTGAAGTCGAAAAAGCATGGCCCTATTCCCTTTAAAGACGGTGTCGTAAGTCTTCCAGAAGGCACGCTAGGCGTTGGTTGGAATCTGGATATCAAGCATCTTGAAGCTACTGCTTTGGATACCGTGGATATACACTGAATCACTAAAAAATCGGTCTAATGCCATGCTGATAAAAGGAGAATCTATGCTTGAATTCACTTACCCGATGCTCATCGAGCGACTTTATAACCTAAAACGGCTGGCTAACACGCCCCTCGTAGGGGAGCGTGCAGGTTGCTACTCGAGTTTTGATCGTCGCTCTGTCTATAACCCGGATACAGGTCTATATGAAAACTGGGATGCCAATGATGACGGCACTGGTTATATCCGCAAAGAGGGAGAGGGTATTGTTGCTTTTGAACAGGAGGGTCCAGGCGTTATCTGGCGGGTTTGGTCAGCCTTAGCAGGTAGCGGTCATATTCGGCTATTTATTGATGACACAGAAAAACCTACTGTTGACATGCCTTTCAGAGATTTCTTTGAGCGTTTGGGAGAGGGTATTCCGCCCTTAAATTTTCCTCAACTTGCACCAACTCTATCTCGAGGTAGAAATCGTTTTATTCCTATCCCTTTTAACCACTATTGCAAAGTGGTGCTGATGCCAGATTGGGGCAGATATTATCACTTTACCTATAGCCAGTTTCCCAAAAACTGCCTGCTTCCTAGCTATAACGGCAAACTTAGTAGGGAAGATTGGATTGCCTTGGCTAAAGCAGATAGACATTTGGCAAACCGTGGTCAAACGCTGCCACAAGGAGACAATAGCCAGATCATAACCCTACAGCTAAACCTTAAGCCCCAAACCAAAGTGAATGCCCTCGAGTTACCAGGCAATCAGGCCATTACGGGTGTTCAGGTAGAAATGGACGTAGAAGATACTGAAACTGCCCTTCGCGAACTCAGCCTAAGTATTTACTGGGATGGTGAAACAAATCCAAGTGTCTGGTCACCACTCGGCGACTTTTTTGGTACAGCACCTGGCGTTAATCTCTACAGTTCTTTACCTCTAGGCATGATCGATAAAAAGTTCTACAGCCATTGGTATATGCCTTTTTCTGAAGGGGCAAGGCTCGAGCTTGCAAACGAGGGTGAAAAGGAAAGAATTGTGAAGTTGACGGTGGTACATCATTCCTTAGTAGAGGATGCCACTAAGCTTTTACGCTTTCATGCCAAATGGCACCGAGATGCTTTTCTCGAAAAATCTCAGCACAACGGTCGGGATATTGACTGGCCTTTCTTACATGTAAATGGACAAGGAAGGTACTGTGGCTTAAGCTTGCATGTTTGGAACCGCTGGACAACTCCTGAGGAGGAGCCCGCAAGCTGGTGGTACGGCGAATGGGATAAAAAGACCATTGATTGGTGGTGGGGGGAGGGGGATGAAAAATTCTTTGTTGACGGTGAGAAGTTCCCTTCGACTTTTGGCACAGGTTCCGAAGACTATATTGGTTATGCCTGGGCTGCCGAACCTCCCTTTCCTATCTTTGAGAGTGCCTACGCTAATCAACCCTATGTCGAATTAGATGGTAATGGTCATACTTCGGTAAATCGTTTTCATATTTGTGATGAAGTACCATTTCAAACCTCTTTTGAAGGCTGTCTTGAAAAATATAAAAATAACCTCTGGGGCGATGGCAATCTTTGTCTTTATGATGTGGTTGCGTACTGGTATCAGGCTTGTGGCGGTGAAGATCCTTATGAGCCACTACCCTTGAGTGAGCGACTGGGGTACTACCTTGAACCTCAATAAGGCTACCCAGCATAAGTGATGCCGATTCCGTTTATCCTTGCTTAAAGTAATTAAATGGAAGCGGTGTCAGATAAAGAAAGGTCGCTCGTAACAGTCTTTGTCAGGGCCACTGTGTAGCCGACCAGATGATAGCTGCTATCCAGGCGCAACACCAACAGAAAAGTAGACTGGCGAATTCGCCAGTCTACTCCTATAAAGGTAGTATTTACTTTTCCCAGAGGGTTGCGTAGTAGGCTACGCCATTTATGCTATAACCACTGACATCACTCATCTTGTAACCGGAATTCGCATAGCTATTAATATAGTTTTGGAAAGAAGATGCGCTCATCCCATGTCTGGCTGTCCAAGCTGGGCCAGTGCTTTTATCCCAGAGAGCAGCGAAATAAGTCGTACCATTTACATGATAGCCGCTGACATGAACCAGTCGATAACCTTGTGAAGCGTAGGTATTAAAGTAACTCTGATAGCTGCTTGAAGTCATATTATGTCTAGCGACCCAGGCTGAGCCCGACGTTTTTTCCCAAATCGCTGCGAATCTTATAGCGCCATTAACGTTGTAGCCATTGACCATCTTTAGGCGGTAACCAAGTGAGGTATAGGTGTTGAAGTAGCTTTGATAATTGCTCGAGCTCATCCCATGTCTGGCTACCCAGGCACCGCCAGATGCCTTATCCCAGATAGCAGCGTAATAGGTAGTACCGTTCACGGTATAACCACTCACCCACTGAAGGCGATAACCAAGTGAGGTAAAGGTGTTGAAATAGGATTGGTAACTACTTGAGGTCATATTATGTCTAGCTACCCAGGCTGGACCTGACGTTTTTTCCCACACTGCTGCGAACCTTGCAGAGCCGTTCAGCTCATAACCATTTACTTTTATCAGTCTGAAACCATTGGCAACATGAAGATCGAAATACTTTTGATACTCACTCGAGCTTAGACCAAAGTAGGCGGCTCGAGTTGGATAAAGTTTATTAACAGCAGAAAGATCACCTGTACTTAAACCATTTCTTTGACCAATGGGGATACCTGCGGGGATCGTTTCAATAGTAGGTAAACCATTTTTGCTGAATGAGGTAGTTCCGTAGTGCATAATTGACCCATAATCGTAGTTACCGATATCGAATCCATCACTCACATGTTTATTAAAATTACCTTCTTTGCCTGATTTAATATTTTCCCAGAGAATCTTGACTTTCCCATCCCGGTCTTCGCGAGACTGTTCATGCCATAAACCGATTGCATGACCCATTTCGTGAATTAGGGTACCTTTCCCGCAATCACCATTTGAGGTAAGTTTAATGGTTTGTTTTCCGCCCTGACGCCCTACGGCAGAGAAACAGGCGTTTGACTCGCTACCTTTGGTAAATTCTACATAGTCACTATGGGCACTGGTCTTGGGAACAAAGTTTATTATCGTATTTGCTTCCCAGTGAGCAATAGCCGCATTTATATTTGAAATTCCTGAAGAGGAAACGCTTGCATCAATGGTATAGGGAACGATTGCCCCTGGCCAGCGAAAATCCTGTTCGTCAATCGCAACTCCCTGAGTTGAAAATTCTTGTGCCAGTCTTCCTGCGCGGTCTACTTTGCCAAGGATAATATCGCCTTCAATAATGGCATCTCCGCCAATGACTTCATAACTGACCGTGGTGACTTCATCATGTCCTGGCAACTTGAGATTTGCCTGAAAGGTAGGCAATGTCTCTTCTTCAACCAGCGGCTCTGGAATACGGCCGCATCCTGTTACTAGTAAGATGCCGCTGATCAAACCTGTTGCCAATAACTTTCTCCACTTTCCGTGCATCACTTTGCCTCCTTTAGGGTTCACCAAGTTTGCTTGGTAGTTAAAGAATGCAATTCATAGCCTGAAAAGGGTCTGAACATATTCGTGCTTGGTCTGAACAGGGTAAATAACTCAGTTCCGCACTTAACCTGTAAGTCACTTGATTGCCTAGCGCACAGTAAGCGTTTTGACCCCGAATTTTATCTTTACAGCGATAGTGAATCTCAGTGAGAATCCCCTATAGTTCGGATGTGAATAGCAATCTTAAGACAAATATCAGGAAACTAAGGGTTAGCCTTTATGCTAGCAGCTTTGAGATTCGCCAAAACATGTTCGGTGGGGTTGGGATCTAGAGAATAAGGCTGCAAGTTTATTAATTTGGCTCCAGCACCTTCGATGGCTTACTTGATATCATCACCTTTATGTCAAGGGCATTGTCTATGTTGACGACTATGCTTACTTCCAAATGGGCTAGAAGTTATGTCTTAATCCATTCTAAAAAGTCGGTTTCTTGATCGTGTGTTGGAGATATATTCATTTCTGGTGTATGAGTTGAAAAAGGGCGGCGTGCCCTGCTTAGATAAGTTTGGATACAAACAAAG
>JAGQHN010000194.1 GCA_020431825.1 Trueperaceae bacterium
AAAACGGGATTCCCCGGTCCATAACCGCTTCACGCTAGCCGAAAATCCTTGATTTTCAGCTTGGAGGTACTTAATAGCGTTCTGGTTTTTCTACAGAACCGCATCCTTCTAAAACAAATAAGGGTCACTTTAACTAACGATCTTTAAGCAGGCGCAACCACTCGCAAATCGTGCTGTCAGATCTCTAAACTCAGTGCAGGCTCTGAAAAACCTGCTCCAAGGCAGAGTTTAGCTTTGAAATGGTTTTGCTGGTCGAAGTGGTGCCAAAACTCCTTGCAATATCTACATCTACATTGTCTTTACCAAGTTTCTCAGTTATAAGTACTCCGTCCTGGAACACGCCTATATAATCGCCACTATCAATCTCTCCAGAGGTATTTTCATCAACCCACGCAATTACCAGATGGTTCCCCGGAATCGCCTTATAGGTATATTCATCAACATAGGTTTGATAGAGCTGAGCGCCGCCAATAATAAACTGCCCGTTATCATCAACGATAAGTTCATCATTTTCATCCATAAGGAATGAAGCCACCAAAGTAGCGCCGGTAGGGTTATCGGTGAGTTCACCATGTTTAAAACGACCTAGAAGGAGCTGTTCCTTACCATTAACTATGAACTTATATTCAAATGCATAAACACCAGCTTCCGTCAGCAAACTTCTGTCCAGCCATACCGTCATGGTTTCACTTGCTCCAGCAGGAATGGTACCCCCTCCGGTACTGCCCCCAACCAGATTAGTAATAAAAGGTGTGGGATTGGTTGACAGCCAGTTTACATCTGAAATAGAAAAGCTGGCTGGGCTACTGCTGGTATTTGTCAGGGTGAGCTGAAGTTCGCTTGAGCTCGAGCCAAAATCTACAGGGTTTGGATTAAAAGCTATGGTTTGTCCTGCCTCTGCAGGTACGGTTGGTTTTCCAACAGCCTGAATAGCGGCAAAAGCATTTATGAGTCCAGCACCACAATCTCTTCCCGTCGTTCTCTGGCAGGAGGCTGGTGTAAGCGGATTGGCAGTAGCACGCAAGATCGCCAGCGCATCTGAAGCTGTCAGTGCTGGGTTTAAGCCTTTCATTAGCGAAATAACCCCTGTAACATGTGGGGCAGCCATGGAGGTGCCTTGTTTAAGCGACAGGCTGAAATTACCAGAGTTCATGTCAAAACCTAAACTTAAAACGCCGTCGACGACACCGTTAGCATCAACATCGGCAGTGACATCTCCACCTGGCGCCATAATGTCAACTTTTGGCCCATAATTTGAGTAGTAAGAGCGGTCACCTTTGGCATCGGTTGCGCCTACCGTAATCACACCAGAACAGCTTGAAGGTGAGTAGCGGTTTGCATCATCATTTTCGTTGCCAGCCGCCACGACTACAATCGCTCCAAGGCTGTAAATCTGATTAAAGATTGCCTGCTCATAGGGCGTGCAAACCCCTTTGCCTCCCAGACTCATATTTATAACCTGAGCCGGGTTGGGGTTAGGTGGTACGCCGGGAACGGATCCTCCTGCAGCCCATAGCGCCCCTTGCATAATATCTAGCGTGCTGCCCCCACCCAGACCTAAAACTCTTACAGGTAAAATCTGGGCACTCCAGTTTATACCCGCTACATCCCGACCATTATTGGTAGCTGCGGCAATGGTTCCAGCGACATGCGTACCGTGGCCATTTTCTAAATTATTGTCAAAAGGATTGGCGTCAAGTCCATCGTTGTCACCTGAATTCGTCGCGTCACTCACAAAGTCATAGCCTGGCAGGACCTTGCCAAATAAGTCAGGATGGCTTCCAGCTGCTACGCCCTGAGTAAAATAAATTCCGGTATCAACAACAGCAACCACAACATTTGTCCCCGTAACAAAATCCCAGACTTCTGGCATACGAATTGCCGGATAGTGCCACTGGAGTGAGTAGTTCGTATCATCTGGAATAAGGCTGGGGTATTTCAGGTAATTAGGTATAGCGTACTCTACGTCGGCCCTGGCTGCTATACGTTTGGCGAGCTCGAGGGTTTCTGCTTCCGAGAGATTACTTGCCCGGTACAAACTTGCCCCTTGAATAAGGGTCGCAGAGCTGCGCTTTAGAGAAATACCGTTGACTCTTAGAACCGCTTGGGTACTTAAAGTGCCATCTTTATACTTGATAATCAGTTCCCCAGGTACCAGGGTTGGCTTATCCCCCAGAGTATTTAAACCAGCATCTACAACTACGGGTAAGGCATCTTTCACCTCTGCCTCAAATGCAGTACCTACTGAAGTGGTTTCAGGAGCAAGTTGCACCACATCAAGCTTTCCAGCTATTTCCGGGTCACTTACGGGCGCTTGGGTCGCACTCGAGCAGGCGGCTAGAACAGCCAAACTAAGGCCAATCATCAGGTAAGAGATCAGTTTTTTCATCTCTTCCTCCTTTCGTCTTGTAGCTTAAAAAGGAGGTGATTAAATTAGAATTAAATGGCTTCAAAGTTTGCTCTTTGCATGACTAAAAAGTTGGTTCGGCCTAAAAAAATTAGTTAGCCTGACAAGCGGTTAACACAGTGATTACGGCAAAAAAAGATCAATTCTGTCAGAATAAGATTGGATGCTTGGTTTACGACCACAAAGCAGTGAGCTTTATCTGGAACGGTCGCGCTTATTAGCTACGTTACCTGAGGAAACTGGCTATGTGGTCTGGCTCGAGGCACCTTATGGTTACGGAAAAAGCGTGCTGGCAACTCAGTGGGCGCAAAGATTAGAAGCCGAAGGCTGGCGCATCTTCTGGTTATCTTTACAAGGCAGGCCGCTGAGAGCTGCCCTTGCCCAGGTGCTTGGCCTTCCAGATGATGCTCCCTGGGGGGTCTTAGTGGATAATCTCTGGCAGAGCAAAACGCTGCTGGTACTCGAGGACTTAGAGGGAAATGAAGAACTATCGCCGCTCTTAAAACACTGTGCGGGTCTGCTACTTCTGGCAAGCCGCATGCCACTTGTTTACTCAGAACTTTTAAAACTCCGACTCGAGGGCCGGCTTATCCATTTAGATGCAAAGCAACTCGCTTTTAGTCTTGCTGAAACCCTAAAGCTTATACCAGATCCTGTTAAAGCACAAAAGCTATGGAACCGTACCCAGGGCTGGTCACTACCCATTCATTTTTCTGCATTAACAGGGGAGGAACCTGAGCAAGAAGCTCTTTTAGAAGGCATACAGGAAAGTCTTTCCGAAAACACCTGGCAAGAGGCACTCTTCTTAGCCGCATTGCCCTACTTACCAGCCCAGGGGGCAACCGAAGCTACCAAAGAACTGGCTAAGGCAGGTTTTGTCCAGAGTCTGGAACAGGGTTACCGGCTTCATCCTCTAGCAGCTGAGGCCCTGCAGCACAGCCATGAAAAAGAGATGCAAGAGGCGGTTAAAAATAATGCCCCCCGCCTTAGTCCAGTATTTAAAGGCGAGGCATTTAAGCACAGTGGTCAGCTTGCCGAACTAGCGAACCTTCTTGACACCATTTTAGTGTTTACCGACATCGCTGAAAATCCTCATAGCTTTATCGACTGGATGGAACTTATGCCCAAACCGCTCAGTCAAAATCAGCGCTACAATTTTGCAATTGCCCAAAGTCTAATTGGTAATGTCCGGGAATCAAGTTCCAGCCTTATTGAACTGGCGGTAGAAATAAAAGATGACCGCCCTGTTGACGCCCTTTATTGTCTGGGACTGGCAGCCTATGATGTGGCGGCCCTGGACACCGAAACTGCCCTCAAAGCGAGCGAACTGGGAAAGAGCTTAGTTGATAAGGTAGATCAGCAAAAAAGCATTCCAAAAGCATTTCTTAACGGTCATGATCTGTTTTTAAATAATGCCGCCTGGGCTTATTTAAAAGCAGGGGACCTTGAAAATGCTGAGGCCTTTTATGTCAGGGCGCTTGACCTTATGGAAGCAACGAGGGCTGATAAAGTAATCACCCTGGCGAATCTGGCTTATCTTCGCTGGATCCACTACGGGGACCTTGAAGGCTATGTGAAAGCCGTCGAGGCAATGATTCCCTACACTGAAAAAGTAGCGATTTATAATCTTCCCTATTTGCATCTTGAACTTGGCAGGTTTAAAGCCTTACTAGGTGACAGGGAAACTGCCTTAAGCCATTTTGCTCAGACGCAAAGCCTCGCCACAAATCCACTTGAGAGACTGTCTGCCGAAGCTGAAATGGCTTTTATGAAGGGGGACAGTGCAGCCTTCCCTGAGCTTTATGTTCAGATCAAAGCCTGGGAAAACCCGCTTGTAGAAGACCAGATATTAGACCTCTGGATTAGAACCTTAGTGGCACAGGGAAAGCTCGAGCAAGCCCTTAGCCTAAACAAGTCATACCCTGGTCCAAGAAGCCTTTTAAGTTCTTCGCTTGCCCAAAGCCTGAGCGCTCAAAAAGATCAAATCCAGATGCCACCCATGCCTCCCCTTTCGGACCGGGAGCATTACCTCTGGTGGCAGGCAACCACTTATCAGGTAACGCTTCAGGCTGAGGCCCTGGATTCCCTTCTGGACGCGACGCTTAGCCGAGAACGCATCTTACCTGGACTCATCCCCTTAACCAAATTACCCAAAGACCGGGTTGACCTCTGCCTAGCCTATCCTTTAAAAGAAGTTCTGGCATCTGGCTGGCAAGAGGCAATCAAACATCGACTAGCAGAAATTCCGCCGCTTGAACTATTTTTCTTTGGGCGCATAGAGGCTCTTGTTCTAGGTCAAAAGGTGGAATTAACGGACCGTCACAAAGAAATTCTGACCCTTCTGGCACTGGGCCACAGCCGCGAAGAAATTGGCGAAGCGATGTGGCCCAATACCGATACCAAAAAAGTGCGCAACAACTTAAACGTCCAGTTAAATTTTCTTAGAAAAGTGATTGAACCCTGGGGTGAAAGTACCTATTTGTTTGAAGAAGGCTTAAAGACGACCAGATCTGACTTATGGGACCTTGATCAGGCACTTGCTGAGAGGGATGGTCCTGCCCTTTTAGCGTTGTATAAGACACCTTTTGCACCCGGCTTAGAACTTCAACTCATACAGGACGCCCGGGAAAGCTACAAACAGGACGTTATTGACAGCTTATTTGAATTTGCGATGAACCAAGCCGAAGAAGATAGAGTTACCTACTTGGAGAGAGTACTTGACCTTGACTCTCTTTATGAAGAGGCGCTCCAAAGCCTGTTACAAGTTCTGTCGAGACGCGGCCGACGCCGTGAAGTGCAGCGACGTTACCAAAAATTTGCCAGGCAATTGGCAGATGAACTGGGTCTCGAGCCCTTACCAGAAACTCAGGCGATAGCACAGTCCTCTTCATAACCTGCAAAGTCTTTCTAAACTGCTCACCCTATTTTTAAATGGGTCAGGACAGGGATAGCGCTAGTACCCATCACTATGGGGCAGGGTCTCGAGGGGCGTTATATAACCGCTGGTATCAACCTGATTCCAACCCGTAGCGTCGTAATAGAAGATCCCACCAGAAGGGTCCGGGTAGTAGGTATTAGCATCTGGATAGATCGGTAAAGTGTAGTTACCAGTATCAGGGTTTCCGAATGCCCACTCACCCCGGATAGCTGCACTACTATAGTCAGCGTACGTCTGATCCAGACTTGCTTGATTGTCGTACCAGCTTTGGTTATAGGCATCATAAGCATTGCTCAAATCCTGCATAGCAGCTTGTGTCTGATTAAAGCTGGTTACTTGTTGTCGGTTTAAGGCAGTCAAATCTACCCCTGCTTCAGCCAGCATGCGGTAGTAAAGGTAGTCTTCAAAAGAATAGGTAAATGCAAAACCCGTGAGTCGTTGAAAATCAGAACCATAGTTTAGATAGTCTTTATAAAGTGGGCCGTAGCCCTTTTGTGCAACATACTGAGAAATATACTGCTGCTTCTGCATCTCAAATTTCTGCATTTGTTGCCAAGTTGCCTGCATCATCTGGTTAAGTTGCGCAGAATAAGGATCGTAAAATCCCATTTGCGCCTGCGAAAGCCCCAGGGCTAAGAAAGAGACTATACTGATAATTATAATCATGTTTTTAAGCATAGTTTGCTCCTTTTTGGTAGACCATTTGCAAAAGCCAGTCTAGACTGTGACCAAGATTTGAGCTGGCACACCTCATTGGTTTTGCAAGTGGTCTAGTACCTAGAGTCTAAATGGGACAACTTAAATTGAACTTAAAACTGTTTTTCTTGTCACAAAGGAGCAGCCTCGAGCACTATGTCAGTAGCTCGAGGCTGCTCCTGTTTAGGTTTAATTTTGTAGCATATTAAAAGCCCCAGAATAAGCCTGCATTATATAGGTAGCACTGCCAATACTCATGGCAATACCGTTACTTGAACGCTCAATCGTTAGGGGAAAAGCTTGACCTTGTGCCTGTATACTTCCCTGTAAACGACTGGCATCTCCCTGGGCTTGAAACTGAAAGCGTTGCCCCTCTGCCTCGATAAAGCCTGCAGCACCACCCTGGAAAGACTGAATGCTCAAAACGATGCTCCCGTTATCGCCTATATAGGTTCCATTCCAGTTACCACCACTTGCGCCAGGCATCGTACCCGGTTGCACATTTGGCATAGTGCCGGGCATGGCTGGCTGATTAGGTAGGGAGCCAGGTTG
>JAGQHN010000195.1 GCA_020431825.1 Trueperaceae bacterium
AGCTATTGACCTTCTATGCTTTTCCAGCTGAACACTGGCGTAGCATTCGCAGCACCAATCCCATTGAATCTGTGTTTGCTACCTTTAGCCTTAGAACGTCAAAGACCAGAGGCTGTTTATCCAGGCAGACGGGTTTAGCCATGATCTACAAGCTTGCTTTGTCTGCTCAGAAAAACATGCAACGATTATCCGGCTACAAGCGCCTTAAGGAGGTTGTTCGAGGCATAACATTTATCGATGGGGTTTCTGAATTGGAGCAGCAATTACAGCATGCCGCCTAAACCCCTCATACACCAGACTTGACAATATCTCTCGTGTGTTCATAGCTTTGGAGGTGCAGAGTTTTTCTGAGATGACTTTGCAGCAATGAAATTGCTTCGTCCTTTACGTTTACCCTCAGTCAAACCACGTACCTGCTTACCTCTTTTTGCATAGCTACGTTGTTGTTTATGGCAGATACCACTTTCATCAAGATTGAGATTCTTTTCTTTAGAAAACGCATTGATCTCTGCTAGTTAGTTTTCCCATCTGGCTTCACCTCGCTCACTGTATTTCGGAGTCTTTTTTTGCATATTCCCAAACGCTTCAAAGCGTGACTTATGCCTCTAACGGTTCCGTCGGCTACAGCTGCTAACTCACAAAGAAAAGCATCAGGCTGTTCGTTTACAGTAGCTCTAAATGCTGCCTTCGCCTTTTTAGATAGCTTGCTCCTAATTCTCCATCATTCCTGGCTAATCTCTGACTCAAATTGTTTTGTGACCAGCACCAGTGATTAGGTGAGAGTAAAAGGATCAAACAGACGACTGTATTCATTGCTAGCGTAACGGTCGGTCATGGTGGCAATGTAGTCGGTAACTGCCCGCATGAGTCCTCTTTTTTCCGCTGCTGAGAGTACACCTTTAGGAAGCATTTTGGGCGTTTCCATGTACGCCTTAAAGATACGCTCGAGCACCATCTCGGCTTTTTTAGTCATACGAATAAGTCGGTAGTGAAAGTAGAAATTCTCGTACAAAAATGCCTGTAAGTCCTGCAACTTTGTCTTGGTGTCTTTTGACATTGCCACCAGAGTAAAGTTCTGATTTCTCACGTCAGCTACTGACTTAATGTGGTGAGATTCTAAGTTTTGATGCGTGTTCTGAATCGCATCTTCAATAATCTTTCCGAGCAATTCTCGAATAAGTAGCGATTGGTGACGATGACTGAAATTCTCAGCTTTAATTTCCAAATTGTCCATAAGCTCAGCGATAAGAGGCACGGTAACAATTTGCTTTGCGCTCAAATAGCCACTACTTAAACCGTCATCCAGATCATGGGTGTCATAAGTCATTTCATCTGCAATATGAACGACCTGAGCCTCGAGGCTGGGTTGTTTATCAGGTTCCCAATTGGTGTCAGGGACTTCGTAGTCGGTTTCATGCTTCATGATGCCTTCTAGGGTTTCCCAGCTTAAATTCAGTCCGGGATATTCCGGATAGCGCTGCTCAATGGAAGTCACGACTCTGAGAGACTGCTTGTTATGGTCAAAGCCCCCGGCGTCCTTGGCTAGCATATTGAGCGTTCTTTCCCCAGCATGACCATAGGGAGGATGTCCCAGGTCGTGAGCAAGGGCGATGTTTTCCGTCAGGTCTTCGTTAAGGCCAAGGGCGCGCGCAATGCTTTTACTTACCTGAGCAACCTCGAGTGTGTGGGTCAGGCGGGTTCGGTAGTAATCGCCTTCATAATTTACAAAGACCTGCGTTTTGTACTCGAGTCGCCTGAAAGCTGAGGTATGAATAATACGGTCCCGGTCTTTTTGGTAGGCCGTTCGAAATTTACTTTCGTCTTCAGGATAGACCCGACCCCTCGAGTTTTTGGCCAGGCTGGCATAGGGTGCTAGCGTCTGGGCTTCGTTTTGCTCGAGTCGTTCTCTATTAAAGAGCATAGCGTAAGTGTAGCAATATTCACGCCTCAAATTGGTGGATAATTAGCAATCTAAGGCGCGCTATTGGTGCTTAGTTTAGAAGCGTTTCTGGCTTTACAAACGTGTAACCGAGCGACTGGGCTACCCCCTCATGAGTCACATGCCCCTGGCAGGTATTTAAGCCTTTAGTTAAAGCGCCATCACTGTGACAGGCCATCTTGTAGCCATTTTTTGCTAGTTTTAGTGCATAGGGCAGCGTCACATTAGTGAGGGCAAAGGTGGATGTTCTGGGAACGGCGCCGGGCATATTGCCAACCGAATAATGAATAACGCCGTATTTCTCATAGACAGGGTCGCTATGAGAAGTGACGCGGTCAACCGTCGCAATGCAACCTCCCTGATCAATAGCAATGTCGACGATTACAGAACCGTCCTTCATGCTTTTGACCATGGCCTCACTCACCAGTTTGGGAGCTTTGGTACCGGGTATCAGAACTGCACCAATCAGCAAATCTGCAGTCTCAACCGCTCCCGCCAGATTGACTTCGTTTGACATAATGGTTTCGACCTGACCGTGAAAAAGGTCATCAAGCTGTCTTAGGCGTTCAGCATTGATATCAAGAATGCTGACCCTTGCTCCCAAACCAAGCGCCATTTTGGCGGCATTTACACCAGCTACGCCGCCGCCAACAATCACAACTTTACCTGGATGAACCCCCGGGACGCCCCCCAGCAAAATGCCCTGACCACCGTGAGCCTTTTCGAGAAAATGAGCGCCAATTTGTACCGACATGCGTCCAGCAACTTCGCTCATCGGGGTGAGCAAGGGCAATGAATGATTGTTCAACTGAACGGTTTCATAGGCGATAGCTGTTACCTTTGCCTCGAGGAGTGCTTTGGTAAGGGGAGCCTCTGCTGCCAAATGGAGATAGGTGAATAGCAGCAGGTCTTCGCGGAAGTAGGCAAACTCGGGCTCGAGGGGTTCTTTGACCTTGCAAACCATGTCGGCTGACCATACTTCTTGGGCAGTTTCCTTCAGATGGGCCCCTGCCTCCTGATAGTCGCTATCCTTTAGGCCGCTACCAAGCCCAGCCCCAGTTTCAACCCAGACCTCATGACCTTGTTTGCGTAACTCTCTGACGCCTGCTGGGGTTACGCCTACCCTGTTTTCAAAATTCTTGATTTCTTTAGGCACACCGATGCGCATGGTATTCCTTTCAGCATCCAGTATCTTTATTTGATTGCTCTGGTCAGGATAGGAGGTTTTTGGCTTAAACGCTTAACTTTAGTAAAAGACCTGACCCATTTGCTTATTATACAGAAGTTTTTGTTTATAAATGCTTGAAAATACTCAGTTTGAGGGCTGGTCGGTAGCTGATGCAGTCAAGGTTTAAGCCGCTTCTTTTTATAAAACTTGACAAGGCAAGTTCACTGACTCATTTATACTTTTTCGCATGAAAGTATTTCTGCTGGCGTTCGTTTTGATGACAGTTGCCTATGCACAAGAGGAGATGTCATCCGAGCATTTTCGACTTATTTACCCTTCACCAAGCGATTCTGCCTATGCCAGCAGGATTCTGGCTGAGGCTGAAGAGGCACTGGCAGTGCTCGAGCCTCTGTTTGGTGCACCAGCTGAACCTATTATTTTGAAATTAGAAGACAGCACTGATAGCTATAATGCTTTTGCGACTCTGTTGCCAAGACCCAATATCCAGCTAAGAAGTCTATTTCCACTTGATAACAGTCTGGGCTTTGGAGCAAAAAGTGAGCTTTATTTTCTGCTCATACACGAACTCACGCATATTACTCAGCTTGCCTATACGGGCTCAGAACCTCTTCGGCTTGGCTTGCCATCTGATGGGAATGCCGCGTTTCCGCCGCCCTGGTTTACTGAAGGTATCGCAGTTTACATAGAGACAAACTACACCGAAGGCGGGCGGGCGACCGATGCCCGGACCCTGGGACTCCTATACAGTAAAGCTCTGGCAGATGACCTGCCTTCTCTGGCAGAGATAAGTCTGAGTAGCTACTCTGAGTGGCCTTCTGGTGCCGCAAGATACCTTTATGGGGGACATTTTGTTGGCTTTTTGGCTGACCGCTATGGTTTTGAAGCTATTTTGCAACTTCTGCGAGCCTATAACTCGAGCCTTTTGCCTTTATCCTTTTCACAAGCGTGGCAGCAGGCAACGGGTCACCGTTTGGAAAAAGACTGGTCAGAGTGGCAGGCGGCTCTCAAAGCTGAAGCACTCGAGCAAACCTACACTGAGATTGATCTGATTTCCGAAGCGGGTTCTTTCGTAGCCAGTCCGAGTGTGAGTCCAGATGGAAAGAGGCTTGCCTGGGTTAGCGGCTCGAGCCTTATGATTGCAACCTTAAACAGAGATGGCTTAGAAAACCCTGAGGTGGTGCAGCGGCGCGTGCGACCGCAAAAAATTTTGTGGCTTGATGACCAGGCCCTTGTCTATAACCGCAGCTACCGCCAGCCAGAGACGAGTCTTAATGAGCTGTTTAGCTTTGATTTGATGAGCCAATCAGAAACCAGGCTCAGCACGGGGGCAAGGGCATTTTTTCCAGTGAAGGGCCAGGGGGAGTGTATTCTCTACGTCAAAGATAGAGTGGAAAAGAGTTCTGTTCTCATGCAGTTCTGCAATGGGGAGGCAACGGAACTCTGGCAATCTCCAGCAGACAGCCACATCGTTGGTCTGGCGACAAGTTCAATGGGTCAGATAGCGCTAAGTATTTGGCAGGCAGGCTGGGTTGATATTGCCATTCTGAAAGAGGGAAAACTACAGTACCTAACTCGGGACGTTTATCAGGATATTGACCCGACTTGGGACGGGGAAGAAGCCTTACTTTTTAGCTCAGACAGGGGAGAGGGATATGAGGTCTTTCGCTTGCTGCTGGAAGACGGTTCATTGACTGAATTAAGTCAGACTCTAGCCGGAGCATTTACACCCGTTGCAACAGAGCAGGGAATATTCTTTCTGGCTCAAACGAAAGACGGCTACCAACTGGCCCTTTTAGATAGGTCTCAAGAGCAGGTCGTTAACTACAGCCTCGAGCCTGCAGAACTGTACGAAGAAAACCAGGAGACTTTTCCTTCTAAGGGGTATTTACCCTTTGCAAGCCTTGCGCCCTATGGCTGGTATCCCTCTTATGCTACCTATGACCTCACCGCGCTAAATCTTGGACTTGGCATTTCTGTCTCAGGACAGGATGATTCCGCGAGGCATAGTTATAGCCTAAATCTTGGCTATGACACGGCCCTTAGTGGACCTCTTGCAGGTCTTATAGGTAACCTCGAGTACGGCTTTCAAGATAATGTTGATGCAGTGCGACTTAAAACCTTTCCTTTTGGCATTCAGGTGAAGACGGGTCTTTTTCGCCATGTGCCACATCTGCTTGGTCGGCCTGAGAATGCCTTGGGTATTGAAACGCAACTGCGACTTACCCAGCCGCTAGATAAATGGTCAGTCTATGGTCTTGGTCGTCTCGGACTGGTTTACCTGAACTCTTTTGGTGACTGGCAACTGGAAGGACTTGGCAATGCCATCTTGAGCCAGCGCTCCGAAGATACCTGGGGGTATGTTTCAGAAGGCATGCGTTTTGGTCTAACAGGCATCTGGAGTGCAACTGCTACGGGACCTTCCGCTGGACTCTGGGGAGATGGCAGTTATTATATGCCCCTGCGGTCGATGGGGCTCGAGCTTGATGGAACTTTTGAAGCGCTCACCAGATTTGGTTACCGTCAGGCGCCCCCTGTACCGCTTGCCCTTGGCGACTGGGCACTTAGCTCGAGCCTGGGCTACCGCTACTCTTATCCCCTGGAGTGGCGCTATGACGATGGACTATTAGCAGTTGAGAGGCTTACGTTTGAACCCAGGCTACGGGGCTGGTATGACGGTGCCTTTGGACTTGGTGCCGATCTCACGTTAAGTGCAGACACAGTCCTCAGCTACAACGCCCCTATTAGTTTTAGTGCCAGTATCGGCTATTCACAGCTTTTCTGGTATCGCTTTGGCTTAGATATTCATCTTAATTAAGCTTCCAGGCAGAAAATCAAAATGCAATAAAAATATGGTAAGCGGAAAATCGTGAAAATAATCACATGATTTGTATACTGCGGTTCTTTCAAGGTGAGTCTTGTGGTTTCCGGTGAAAGAAGTGGCCTAAATAGAATTCGAAACGTCATTTATGTCAACTAAATTATCAGGCTAAAACCGCCGCTTTTTTAATTCAGGGGATAGAATAAGTAATGATTTGGGTTTTGCTGTCATCCTGAGGGATAATCCGATTAAGGTACCGTTTGCGAGCCCATCCAGATGCTGTTTTCTTTCGCTATTTTATCTATTTACTCCATAGCATTACTCTAACTTGCATAAATTGGGCTAAGGTTTATTGAAATCGGTATGCTCTTGCCTATTAAGTATCTCCAA